>JAKSOZ010000014.1 GCA_024405265.1 Kiritimatiellia bacterium
AGACGCTATTATAGCCGGGAGAAACGCTCTTCAAGAACGGGCGCGAGACCGAAAGTGAAGCGGCAGCTCGCCGAATTCGACCAGGGTGCCATGCGCGGCGAATTCGCCGTCACGATGACAAGGTAAAGAACAGGCAAAACAACAAAAACAAAAAAAGAAGGGGCGGCCTTTCGGTCGTCCCTCCCTTTCAGCTTTCGCTTCTTAAGCTTAGGCTTCAGCGGCAGCTTCGTCAAGAATCGTGATCTTGAACTTGACGGTAACGCCGTGGCCGAGGTCGATGACGGGCTCGTAGGTGCCGACTTCCTTGAGCTGATCGGCGAGTTCGAGCTGACCGCGTTCGATCGCGACGCCACGATTCGCTTCGATAGCGGCGAGGATGTCCGTCGCGCTGACCGAACCGTAGAGCTTCTTGCCGTCGGTCGTAGGAGCCGAAACCGTGATTTCGAGCTTCTCGAGCTTCTTGGCGACTTCCGCGGCAGCCTTCTTCATCTCGGCGGCCTTAGCGGCGCGCTCGGCCTCAAGCTTTTTGAGGCGACGCTTCGCGGCTTCGGTCGCGACAGCGGCGAGACCCTTGGTGGAGAGGAAGTTACGGAAGTAACCGGGAGCGACCGAGACGATGTCTCCGGCCTTGCCGAGCTTCTTCACGTTATCCATGAGCATAACTTCAATAGCCATTTTCTTATGCTCCTTTCCGATTAAGCCATGAGGCCCATGTTACGAGCGCGCTTGACGCCCTGACGGATCTGACGCTGCTGAGCGCTGGTGACGCCGGTGATACGAGCAGGAAGAATCTTGCCGTAGTCGGTCGTGTAGTGCTTGAGCGTTTCGATGTCGTTGACATCGATCTGGTCGTTCTTGCCGAGCGGCGGACGCTTGCGAGCGGCAAACTCTTCACCCGCGGAGCTGTTGGATTTCTTGAAAGCCATTTTTTAGTTCCTTAAATTATTGTGATTAAAACGGGATGTCATCATTCACATCTTCAATCGACACCGGCTCCTGACCGCGAGGACCACCGTTCAAACGGTCGCCCTGAGGAAGGAACTTGATCGTGGAAGCGCGAACTTTAAGCTTCTGATGGCGAACGCCATCCTTCTCCCAGCTATCCATCTGCAGACGCCCCTCGACAAGAATCGTACGACCCTTGGTCAAGAACTGACCGCAAAGCTCAGCAAGCTTATCCCACGCGTCGACATCAACGAACACGGGGAAGTCCTGCATGTTACCATTGCGATCGCGACGGCGCTCGTTAATCGCGACGCCGAGACGCGCAACCTTCATACCGGTAGCGCCGGTAGCGCGAACATCGGGGTCGCGCGTAAGATTGCCCATCAAGATAACTTTGTTGAACGAAGCCATGATATCACCGAATTATAGGAGTTTAGCCCTCGACAGGAGCATCCTTCTTAGCGGCCTTCTCGGCGCGAGCCTGACGCTCGGCGGCGAGGATCGCTTCGCGACGTTCATCGACGGCGAGGATCTGGACGCGGAAGACTTCTTCAACGAGGTGATAACGGTTAACGAGTTCTTCGACCTTGGCAGGATCGAGTTCGAAACGGACCTTGACGTAGGCGCCGGAGTCACGCTTCTTCATCGGGCGCGAGAACGCGCGCTTGCCGAGGGAGACCTTCTCGAGAATATTGCCGCCGAGACGAGTGACTTCGGCGAGAGCCTTCTCAAGGTTAGCTTCGAGGACGTCATCCTTGGCGACGCCGACGAAAATATAAAGACCATCGTACTTCTTCATTTAAGCGTCTCCTTATTTCTTTTCTTCCTTGCCCTTCTTGATCACACCGGGCTCAGCGGCGCCGGCAGCGGCAGGAGCTTCATCGGGAGCCTTGACAACGGCAACCGCGAGTTCGCCACGCGTAACGACCGTGTACTTCGAATCGAGCTGGATGTCGCGAACGAACATCGTCTGATCGACATCGAGCTTCGAAACGTCGATATCAACCTTCTCGATGAGGTCCGTGGGGAGGCACTCGATATCGATCGTACGGAGAACCTGGGCGAGAATGCCGCCGCCGATCTTGACACCGACGGGTTCACCGACGAGATACATGGGAACCGTAACGCGAATCTTCTCGGAGAGCGAGACTTCGCTGAAATCCACATGGATGGGGGTACCCGCCAAGACGTCGTTCTGCATTTCACGCAAGAGCGCCGGAACTTCGGTACCGTTCATATCCAACGAGACGAGAACCTGCTTACCGGTTCTGCCACGCATAGCCATCATGAAGTCGTGCTTGGGGAGCTTGATGAGCTCCGTGCCGCCCTTCTTCATCTTCATCACGCTGCCGGGGATCATACCCGCGCGGCGGAGACGACGGACCGCGCCGGTACCCTGTTCGGTACGAGCTTCCGCCTTAATCTTAATCGCTTCCATTTCTTGTCTTTCCTTATTCCCGCATACTCTCGCGTCACTTTTAACGCTACACTCTGCGGTTAAATGTTGGTAATTATATCAAATATCCCCTCCTCTTGGCAATAGCGAAAATTTTTGGTATAATACCGCGCCAATGATGAGCGAACCCAAAATCATGGATCTGAGCGACTTTTTCCCTGCGGAAAAAATCGATAGTCGTCCTATTTACTTTTGGGCGCTTAACGCAAGGCGATCGATGGTCGAGCTGTACGAGCAAGTCGCAGCCATCTCAAACGTCGAAACGAAAATCATCACCGAGAAGGATTGTCGCGGCGATTTCTTAAGCGCACTTAAGATAATGAACGGCGCAGAAGGCGCGATTCACGTCTTTTCCGGCTATATGACGAGCGAACTCGTACGTAAGCTTATGCTCGTAGCGGGCGCACGACGCCAGAAAGTCGTGGTTTACGACGACGCGCCGATCGAGAACGAAATCGGATTCGCGGCGTTTCTCAAGCGACTTTCTTACGATCTCTTCCTCAAGTCAAAAGTAAGCTGGGCAGTTCGCGCGGCAGATCTTTTCATCACCGCTTCAGGCGAGAAAAATCTAGAACGTTTGATCGCGCTTGGTTGGAAAAAAGAGAAAATAGTCCCCTTCGGCCGATTCCCCGCGCCTTTGACCGGCGAACGCGAAAGCGCCGTCGCCGAGAAAAAGCCGAATAGCCTAAGAGTTCTTCACTTAGGTCGCGAAAGCGCGAACCGAAACTTGAGCTTCGTCGTCAAGGCCGCTCGCCTAGCGCAAGTGGAACTCGTCAGAAGCGGCGGCTGGATGGGCGAAAGCGATCTGCTCCGAGTTATCCGTTCTTCCGACGTTGTCGTCGCCGCGGGCGTGAATGAGCCTTGGGGCGAGAGAATCAATACCGCGCTTTTGGAAGGCGTCCCCGTAATCGTCTCCGGCGGAATGGGCTCGGCGATTCTCTGCAAGGAGTTCGGTTGCGGCTTGGTTTTCCCTGAGAAGAACTTGGCGGCGCTGGCGAGCGCGTTCAGACATCTCGCCGACGATGATGAAGCATACAAAAAACTGAAAGCCGGCGCAGAAACCGCCAAGACGGCGCTTTTACCTCAAAATCGCGCGACCTTCTTCCTCGAAACGATTCGAGGCTGAGATCAATACTTTTTGACTTCTTCCTGAATCGCTTTCTTCGTAGCGGCGTCAGGAGCGACCACGATACCTCTTAAATTATAAGGAACCCAGTGGTTGGTCCATGTGGTATCGCGGAAAGGTTCGTCGAACAGCGCTTGATCGGGCATGATATCGTCAGGTGAACCCATGCGACCGTCGGGGCCGCAGGAATAAAGAATAGGATTGCCGCCTTCGCTTCTCGTCTCGTAGACATATTCTCGGCCCCAAGGATCGGGAACGATTCGCTTCGTGTAAGGACCGAACCAACCCTTCACTTTCGGCGTGATATTGGTAAGCGCCGAAAGACCCTCCTCAGTAGAGGGGAAGTGCCCGACATGGAATTTATAACGTCCGAGCGCAACCGCCAAGGCATCCATCGATTTTCTCGCGTTCACCTGCTTGCGCGAAACCGGTTCCTTTCCGCCGCGTCCCGTAGCCGATAAAACAAGCGAACCGAGCATCATAAGACCCATGATCACCACGGCATAAAAAACGAGGCCTCGCTTCATCTTCGGCAACGGCGAAGCGAGTAACTCTTTCTTCGCCTGGAATTCGCGACGGATCCGCTCTTTCGAAGCTTTCTTGTTTTTCGTCTCGAGCGCTACCTTCTTCTTAGCGGGAAACTTCTTCTTAAGCTCGGAATAATCCACCATCACTCAACCCTCTCGAGAATAAGTTCGATATCGCCGGAAGCGATAGCGCTTTCGATCTTGAACGCTTTCAGCGCCTCCGCCGCAGCGGCTTCAAGTCCGCTCGGCCCACGCGAAGTTTTCAGCGTCGCGAGCGGAGAACCTACACTCACCCGATCGCCGCGCTTGACCGCGAGGTCGACGCCTGCGAGAGGATCGATTTCATCACCCGCTTCGGCGCGTCCCGCTCCCAGCATAAACGCAGCCCGAGCGATTTTCTCCGCGTCGATCGCCCCCACGAATCCGGAGCGCATCGCCTGAATGGTGAACTTATACGTTTTCGTCTTAAGCAAGGCCTCGAACTTTCCAAGATCTCCACCTTGAGCATTAACCATCTCAAGGAAACGCTTGTAGGCGCTCATATCATTCAGCTTATCTTGACAAAGCAAGCGCGCCGCTTCAAGCGACAGATCTAGTGACTTCGAAACCATCAACGCGGCGAGCTCAATGCAAAGCTCGGTAACTTTAGGATCAAATGACTTGCCGCTCAATATCTCAATCGCTTCTTCAACTTCATTCGCGTTTCCTATCGCGCGACCTAGAGGCGAGGACATGTCGGTTACGAGCGCGGCGGATTTGCGCCCGGCCGCTTTCGCTCCGCCCACCAGCGCCTTCGCGAGCTGAAGCGCCTCCTCCTTCGTCTTCATAAACGTACCGGAGCCACATTTCACATCGAAAATCAACGTCTCGGCACCTTCCGCCAGCTTCTTCGAAAGAATAGATCCTACTATAAGCGGAATCGACGCGACCGTGCCGGTAACATCTCGAAGAGCATATAACTTCTTGTCTGCCGGAGTAATTTCCGAGGTTTGAACCGTCATTGAGACACCGGTCTCTTTCACGACACGTTGAAAGTCATCAAGCGAGAGCGATGCATTGTAACCGGGGATCGTTTCAAGCTTATCCGCCGTTCCTCCGGTCAAGCCAAGCCCGCGTCCGGTTAAGGAAGGCACATACACGCCACAGGCCGCAGCAAGCGGCTGAATGATAAGCGACAGCTTATCACCTACTCCACCGGTCGAATGTTTATCAGCGGTTATAACGTCCCATGTAAGCGAGCGACCGGAATTCTTCATCGCGTCCGTTAAATCAGCCGTCTCTCGTTCGTTCATTCCGCGGCAACAAATCGCCATCGCCATCGCCGCCATTTGATAATCGGGAATTTCCCCACGTGTAAAACCTTCGACGAATTCACGAATTTCCGCCGACCCAAGAGTCTTCCCTTCACGCTTCTTATCAAGTAACAGCTTGGCGATCATCGTTTCCTCCAATATGACAAATATTCAATATTCCCCATCTCTTTTCCGCGAATCGGGCTCTCTTCAAGTCCCAACAATTCGAGATCAAGCTTCTCAATAGCGAACCGAACGATTTTATCACGAGCATCCAAACGAAGCTTTTCGTCCTTCACCAACCCACCCGGTGCATTCCCCTTACCGACCTCGAACTGAGGCTTGATCAAAGCGACAATCTCTCCGCCTCGAGCAAGCACTTCAGCGATCGGAGGAAGAATCAATTCGAGTGATATGAAAGACACGTCGGTTACGGCAAGAACAGGAACCTCCGGAAGGTCTTCACTCTTCATGAATCTCGCATTGTAATTCTCTCTCACCCAAACTCGCGGATCGCTCCTGAGCTTATAAGCGAGCTGATTCGTCCCGACGTCAACGGCCATTACCATTTTCGCTCCATGCTGCAGCAAGCAATCGGTAAAGCCTCCGGTAGAAGAACCGACGTCCAAGCATATTTTACCTTCGGCCGTAAGCGTAGCGAACTTATTAAAAGCTCCTTCCATTTTCTCGCCTCCCCGCGAGACGAATCGAGGAGGTGCCTCGACCTCGATAGGATCCGTACTATCGACCGACTTCGAGGCTTTTGTTTCAACCTGACCTTTTACGCGAACCTTTCCCTCAAGAATCAAGGCCTGTGCTTGATTACGGCTTTCCGCGAGCTTAAGTTCCACCAGTCTTAAATCAAGTCTTACCTTCACTTGAGCGGATCCTTATCGAGATAATTGAGCTTTATGATATCTCGCTTCGAGAAGGAACGTTGAATCCCCATTGAAACCTCAATTTCAATCTTTTCGGAATCACTGGAAACATAAACGCCTCTATGAGTTCCGGTCGGAGTTACGATCTCGATATCAGGCGTGAAGACTCTTCTCATACGAACGTTCGCCTTGGAAGTTTTCGAGTTCTGAATCTTCGGATGGCGCGTAGAATCGGCAAATCCTTCTTTTTTAAGAACGAGCACGTGCTCACCTTGAGTGATCGCGTTAATCGGAAGTATCGCGCTGAACTCGTCATCATCAGTAATCTTAACGGTCGTACCGACCAGCTTTCCATCAAGATAAACCTGCGCCTCGGCCGGAGAAGAGCGAACCTCCAATCTCCCCATCACGTTCGTAAGTTTGAACTCTTCACGAACCGACGCACCATTGGCAATCGTGATTTCCCGATTTATCGTTCCGTGTCCATCAAGTTCCGCACGGACATTGTATACTCCCGGAGGAGTCGATTTCAAAACCAAGGGCGATTTACCTTCAAACTTGTCGTTCAAATAGAATCGCGCACCATCGGGAACGGATACGAGCATTAACGTTCCGGGAAGCGGTGATAACTTCAAGAAGAGATTTTGCTCCTCACCCGCTCTCATAGAAAGCTCGCGTTTCTCGCTTTGAAAACCATCCATTGAAAGCGTGATTGTCGTAAGCCCTCTCGGGATTCCCGAAACTTCAATCGGAGTCACTCCGCGATCAAGTCCATTGATCATAACCTTCGCTCCAACGGGATCACTCGAAATTTTCACGAGACCTGAATCCAGAACAAGCTTTTCATTGATGACCAACGGAGTTCTTCCGTTAAACTTAAATTCGACCTTTTTTTGCTGATAACCATTCTTGGTTAAAGTGAGTTTATGACGAGATTCGGTATCCAGAATCGTAATCAAGCGCGGAGTCGTTCCGAGCGAGACTCCCGACTCGGTAATCTCCGCTCCGCTCGGATCGGAAGTAACCAACAGAAGTCCCGTCTCAGTCTCTTCTGCATAAACGCCAAGAGAAAGCGCCGCGATCAAGATAAATACGAGGTTTCTCATTTGCGGCCTCCCTTCTTCATAGGCTTCTTCGCATCCTTGATTCGTTTTTCGACGTAAATCTGATCGACCGTCGCGTCTTTGTAACGTTGATCGTTCTTATCTACTAGAATCTCTCTAAGCTCCATTAATTTCTCGCGAGCCTCTTCCCAAAGTTTAAGCGACTTGGCGCGATCAATTTCATAATGCAAATCACGATAGCGAACGTTAAGCTCTGCCTCGGCCGCTTTAAGTTGTTCTCTCAGGCGAGAGAACCATTCGGGTTTGGGATTTATCGTGTCAAGATTCTGGAGCGCGGTCTTGTAATGCATGATCGCTTCTGCAATATTGCCGAGCGCCACATCCGCCTCATCGAACTTGGAATCACCGATCTCGAACTCCTTCTTCGCGGTTTCGATAAGCGTCTTCGCATCGTACTGCATAGCCCAAACCTTCAGCTCATTATTCACGAACGTTTCAAGCATTTCTCGAAACTCCTGAAACTCATCCGGCTCGACCGAATTCTCGATTATCACTTCGTAATATTTCGAGCCCACATGAGCCTTGAAAATATAGCTGGTAAGTTCATTAATTTGTTCGGCGCTCTCTCCGAAGTAATCCTTCTCCAATTGATTGAGCTTAGAGGAAACTATGATTTCGGAGAGGGCTGCCAGCGAATCAGAGGAAAGCTTTTGCTTCTTTTGAATGTGACGATTCGCTTCCGGAACATCATCGAACGCGAGTTTCAGCAAACCATCCTCGAACACCAGATCGTAACGAACGATCTTGGATGAATCGGCTATCACCTTCTCATAATGAAGATCACTTACTATTTTCGGAGCTTCGGTCTTGGCCGCGACAACAACCGGCGTCTTCGCGGAAGCTTCTTCTCTCGGCATCATCAACACCAGTGCGAGGGCTCCGACAAAAAGCACGATAACCGCCGCCCAAACGATATTCATCCACTCCGGGCGAGGCTTCGGCTTCTTCTCCGGTCCTATTGTCGCCTCGTCATACCCCATCTCATCGTCTTTCTTGGAAAGCCCCAAATCCAACGAACCGTTTATAGTTTTGACTATCTTACGTTCATTATCCTCGGAAAGAACCGAGATATAGGACGTGCCGACTTTTATCGTATCGCCGACTTTAAGCTCGTAAGCCTCGCTCCCAATCGTTTTCCCGTTTACATAAGTACCATTTGCGCTCGCAAGATCGGTAATTCGAATTCCAAACTCTCCATCTTGTTCGATAAGGCAATGATTACGAGAAAGTTCTTCATCGGTGATATGAATATCATTCGACGAAGAACGTCCAAGTCTTAGTCCCTCGGGCGGGACAACGAAAGTCTTACCCTTATTGTCTCCCGAATCGACTCTGAGGAAAGGCCGCTTCATAATCGTTAGAATCCTTTAATTGCCTGGGAAATCAACGGCCCCAGCAAGATGATGAACACTGCGGGGAAGATACAAAGCAAAAGCGGCCCGAGCATTTTAACCGGAGCTTGCGCGGCAAGTTTTTCAGCACGGTCAAAGCGTCTGGAATGAAGCTGCTCTGACTGAATACGAAGAATCGATCCAATCGACACGCCGAGCTCATCCGCCTGAACCAGCGAATATGCTACGGTCTTCAAATCACGTTGACCGACTCTATCGGCCATCGTTTTCAAAGCTTCTTTTCGAGTCGATCCAAGCTGAATTTCGCAGGTCATTCTAAGAAGCTCTTCGTTAAGCGCATCCATCTTACGCGCGCGGCAGTTTCGCTGCAATGCACTGATAAAATCCATACCTGCCTCTACAGAGAGCGTCAACACATCCAAGACGAACGGAAGCGATTTCATAATCGAAAGGTGACGACCGGCTATAGTACGCCTAAGCCAAATATCAGGAAAAACCCAAAGGCACATCAACTTAAGCGCCATATATTCATCCGGTTTGATCAGCCCCTCAAAGCCGGCTTGAATCAACTTCTTGGCATAATCATCAGACATTTTCTTGAACGACTCCGTTCGAAGAATAAGTCTGAAGTTAGGCGTCAACGGCATCAAAAGCTTGAATAGGAGCGGTATCGATCGCTCTTCCTTACGACCATCCGCCAGTGTCACATACGTAACATCACTCGCTACACTAAGGACATACCAAGCCACTCCGGAAGCTGCAAGCGTCCAAGCGACAATGATAAGATAGTTAATCCACTCCTGATTCACGATTCAGCTCCTAATCAAGTGGCCGGAGTTCCTGCCCCCGCCTCGCTCAAGGGCGAGAGGACTCCGCCCGACTTACCGGGTTCACCGGCATAAAGAATCATGCCTTCGGAAATACCGACCGACATCTTGCGAGGCGCCAAGTTGGCGACGAAGACGACTTCCTTGCCGATAAGTTCTTCGGGCTTTTCATATTGGCCGCGAATACCCGAGAAGATCGTACGCTTACCTAACGAACCCGCATCGAGCGTGAACTTGAGGAGCTTCGAGCTTTTCGGAACGATTTCGCAAGCTTCGACCTTGCCGACGCGAAGATCGAGCTTCTCGAAGTCAGGGAACGCGATCTCCGGCTTCAACGGCGGAATATTCCTTTGTTCACCTTCCCCTTCACCTTTAACCTTATTTTTCGACGCGCGGCTCTCATGCGCGACTTCGCCGGAATCTGCAGGCTTGACGGTAGCAGCCGAAATCATCGCGTCGACCTGCTTCGAGTCGATGCGCGAAGCGAGGTATTCGTAGTCGCCCATCTTCGCGTTTTCGATAGCGGTATCGATCGATTCCCAAGTCCACTCGGTTTCGCCGAAGAGCTTCATTGCCTTATCGGCGTAAACGGGAAGGATAGGCTTCAGATAAATCGCGATAATGCGGAACGCGTTAAGCGCCGCGGTAAGACTCGTGCGCGTCGCTTCGAGGTCGACCTTGACCGTCTTCCAAGGTTCGCGCTTATCGAAGTATTCATTCGCCGCGTCTGCGAGCTTGCAGATTTCGACGACGACTTGATTGAAGCGACGGTCTTCGTAAAATTTCGCAATCGTCTCAGAAGCGGCGCGGCACTTTCCAATGAGCGCCTTGCCTTCTTCGTCCATCGTTCCAAGCTGACCCGCGAGCTTCTTCTGGAGCATCTGTCCGCCGCGCGAAGCGATATTCGTGATCTTGCCGACGAGATCGGAGTTGACGCGTTGGACGAAGTCCGAGAGGTTAAGATCCATATCATCGACCGTGCCGCCGAGTTTCGCCGCGTAGTAGTAGCGAAGCGCATCGGCAGGGAGATTGTCGAGATAAGTGCGCGCATTGACGAAAGTACCTTTCGACTTCGACATCTTCTCGCCATTGACCGTTAAGAAGCCGTGAACGAAAACCTTGTTCGGACCCTTGAAGCCGACCGTATTGAGCATTCCCGGCCAGAAGAGGCAATGGAAGCGGATAATGTCCTTGCCGATGAAATGATAGAGCTCGGCGGTAGGATCATTCCAAAGATCGAAGCGACCGAAGTTCTTCAAAGAAGCGATATAGCCGATCGGGGCGTCGACCCAGACATAGAAGAACTTGTCCTTGTAGCCCGGGATTTCGAAACCGAAGTACGGCGCGTCACGCGAAATGCACCAGCCGCGCAAGGGCTCCTTGAACCACTCAAGAAGCTTATTGGAAACGTCGCTCGTCGTATGCCCCGGGATCCACTTCTCGAGATAATCGTGCTGGGGTTCGAGTTCGAAATAGAGGTGTTCGGCGTCCTTGACGACGGGCGTGCCGCCGCAAGTCGTACAAACGGGCGAACCAAGTTCTTCCGCGCCGTAAGTCGAGCCGCACTTATCGCAGCTGTCGCCATACTGATTCGGAGCGCCGCACTTCGGGCACGTACCCTTAACGAAGCGATCGGGGAGGAACATGTGGCAATGTTCGCAATAAAGCTGAGGCGTCGTCTTCTTGGTGATCGCGCCCGACTTCTCCATCGCCTTGAAGAACTGTTCTGAGAGCTCCTTGTTTTCCGGCGAGTTGGTCGAATAGTAGTTATCGAACTTGACCTGGAAGTCGGTAAAGTCTTTCAAATGTATCGCGTGGGAGCGCGCGATCAATTCTTCGGGCGTGATGCCTTCCTTACGCGCACGAATCATGATCGGAGTTCCGTGCGTATCATCGGCGCAAATGTAAAGGCAGTCATGTCCGCGAAGCTTCTGAAAACGAACCCAAAAGTCGGTCTGAATATATTCGACGAGGTGACCTAAATGGATATCGCCATTCGCATAAGGAAGCGCGCTCGTAACGACAATCTTTCTCTTTTCCATTACTCTTCTTCTCCTTACCATCTTAGGCGCGTGGGAACTCCGCTCTGCGCCATTTCCGCTTTAATCTCTTTAATCGTATATTCGCCCGAGTGAATCATTCCGGCGATAATCGCCGCGTCTGCCGCGGCCTTTTGAAATACTTCTACGAGGTGACTCGGTTTTCCCGCGCCACCCGAGGCAACGACCGGGATATCTACCGCCTCAGCGATAAGACGAGTTATCTCGAGGTTGAAGCCCGCTTTAGTCCCATCGGCATCGACCGAGTTGACGACGATTTCTCCCGCGCCCAAATCCGCCGCTTTTTTCGCCCACTCGACCGCATCCATTCCGGTAAATTCTCTAAAGCCACGCGTCGTGATCTCATAGCCCGAAGGACACTTCTCGCTTTTGACAGGATCCATACCGAGGACGATGCACTGACGTCCGAAAGCTTTCGCGCCTTCCGAAATGATCGACGGATTTTTGACCGCGAGTGAATTCACCGAGACTTTCTCGGCTCCCGCGAGAATGACGCGTTCCATATCTTCGACCGACGAGATTCCGCCGCCTACTGCGAACGGGATACGAATCGCCCTCGCAACCGCCTCGACCATCTTGATGTCGATCGGACGACGCTCGGCAGAGGCGGTGATATCGTAAACGACGAGTTCGTCAGCGCCGCCTTCAGAGTATTTGACGGCAAGCTCCACGGGATCACCCAATTCGACGTTGTTCTTGAACTTTACGCCCTTGGTGACTTTTCCCCCTTTCACATCGAGGCAAGGAATGACGCGCTTCGTTAACATGTCGCCCACTCCTTCAAGAATTCGAGCCCGAGTCGCCCGGACTTTTCGGGATGAAATTGTGCCGCAGTCAATGTGCCGCGCTTAAGTGCCGCGGTAAACTCTTTTTCCGCATAGCAGCACTTGATCGTCGTTTCGGGAATAATCGGGGCGAAATACGAGTGAACGAAATAGTAGTCCTCATTCCACCCGATATGCGGAACTTTAACGCCCTTAATATTCGGGAAGCGCTTCACTTTCCCGGGGAGAATTCCGAGCGTCTTGACTCCCCCATCTTCCTCCGACTCTTCGAATAGAATCTGCATCCCAAGACAGATTCCGAGAAACGGCTTCGTTAACGCCGCTTCTTTGATAGCGTCGACTAATTTAAGCTTTTCGAGGTTCTCCATCGCGCTCTTCGCCGCCCCGACTCCGGGGAAAACGACATGAGTAGCATTACGCACGACCTCGGGATCGCAGGTTTTCACCGTTTCAATCCCGAGGGCGTCGAACGCGAGCTTAACGCTCGTCAAATTACCGGCTTTATAGTCGACAATTGCGATCATTCATCTTAAGGAGCTACGATATTCTTCGACGCGGCGTCACGTGCACGGCCGTTGTAGTAGAATTCCTGACCCGTCGCATCCATAACCGAGCGCCAGAGATCGCCCTTCAAGGGAACCGTCTGACGCTTGATCGTCGCCATGCGAATCGGAACGAGGCAGTAGCTTTCGCCGAGGTTACCGACGACGCAATTGGTACGACCCGCCATAGCGGCATGAACGGCGCCACGCGCGAGCATGTAGCAACGAATAGCGTCGGTGCCGCGCGCAGGAACGGAGCGGATATTGTACGAGGGGTCGAAGTACTTGACCGAGCTCTTGATGCCCTTTTCCTTGAAATACTGGGTGATGCGCTTCTTAAGAAGTTCGCCGATATCCTTTTTAAGGACGTTACCCGACGCGTCGCGCTCCGCTTCCGCGCCTTCGAAAAGCTCCTGACCCGCGCCTTCGGCAACAACGACAACCGTGTGAGTCTTACCCGCTTTGAAGCGCTCTTCGAGAGCGGCCAAGAAGCCGTTCGGGCCTTCGAGTTCGAGCTTCATTTCGGGAATAAGGCAGAAGTTTACGACCGGGTTGGCAATCGAAGCGTACGCGGCGATAAAGCCCGAGTCGCGGCCCATGAGCTTGACGAGGCCGATGCCACCCGCCGTGCCCTTCGCTTCGACGTGAGCATTACGAATGACGTCAGAAGCGACAGCAACCGAAGTTTCGAAGCCGAACGAACGTCCGACGAAGTGGAGGTCGTTATCAATCGTCTTCGGAATACCGACGACCGAAATCTTGAGGCCGCGCTTCTTGACTTCATCGGCGATATCTCCCGCGCAACGGAGCGAACCGTCGCCTCCGATACAGAAGAGAACGTTGATGTTCATGCGAACCAAGGTATCGACGATTTCGTCGGTCGGCTGCTGACCACGGCTCGAGCCGAGAATCGTGCCGCCGAGTTCGTGAATCGTATCGACGTTATCGGGGTCGAGCATCATCGGCTCATAGCCGAACTTCGAGCTGAGACCCGCGTAGCCATAGCGAATACCGTAGATATTCTTGACGCCGTAGTCGTAGGAAAGAATCTCGACGAGGCCCTTGATGACGTTGTTAAGTCCGGGGCAAAGACCACCCGCCGTAACAATGGCGACACGCGTCCATTTAGGATCGTGGAAAATCTTCTTGGTGGGACCGGCCTTTTCGAACGTCGGCTCCTTGCCTAACTTCGCCGATAGCTCCTTGTAGAGCTGGGCGTTTTCGGTCGAGTGAATCGCGTCACCTTCCTGAACGAATTCATGGTGATGAACAGGCGAATCGATCTTGCACTCGCCAAGACGATCGACAACTCCCGTATACTTTTCGGGGTTGTCTAAGATGATATCCATGAGCTGAGTAGTTGCTGCCGGGGCCATATTTTTACTCCTTTTTATTAGGGGAAGACCGAGTTTTCTACTTCACTTACGTAAGTTGCAAAAGCGTTACGAACGATGGTCGCGAGATCCGCATATTTCTTCGCGAAGCTCGGAGCCGATTCGTTCAAGCCGAGAAGATCGTGCATGACGAGCCACTGCGCGTCACAAACGCCGCCCGCGCCGATTCCGACTGTCGTGATTTTAAGTGCCGCGGTGATTTCCGCCGCGAGTTCCGAGGGGATACATTCGAGCGTAACCGCGAAAGCTCCCGCTTCTTCGACGGCCTTCGCGTCGCGCATGACTTGATCGGCGGCTTCGCGGGTCTTACCCTGCTTCTTGAAGCCCCCGAGTTGGTTGACGCTCTGAGGCATAAGGCCGATGTGCGCGAGAACGGGGATCCCCGCTTCGACCATGCGCTTGATAAGGTGACAAACTCTTTCCGTCGCGCCCTCTAACTTAACGGCATCAGCACCCGCCTGCATGCAAAGAACGGCATTCTTCATCGCCTCATCTTCGCCGCACTGATAGCTGCCGAAAGGCAAATCCGCGACTACCATAGCGTTCTTCGCTACGCGAGCAACTGCCGCGGTAGCGCTCAAAGTCTCCGACATCTTAACGGGAAGCGTCGTCGAATACCCGAGCATCGTCATCCCCATCGAATCCCCGACGAGAATAATGGGAACGCCCGCCTCATCAGCGAGACGGGCGAAGGCGCTATCATACGAGGTCACACAGCCGAGCTTTTTAACGCCCTTGGCTGCGCGAACCGTAGCTACATTCCACTTCTTCATTAATAGAAGTTGCCGTAAGAACGAATCTTGGCGTAACGCGCTTCGAGGAGTTCGTCAGCGGAGAACTTCTTGAGCTCCTTGATCGCCTTGAGAACGGCCTTCTTGACGTTAGCACAAGCGGTCTTGTGATTCTTGTGGGCGCCACCTGCAGGTTCGGCAACGACTTCGTCGATCGCACCGAGCTTGAGGAGGTCGTCGGCAGTGATCTTGAGAGCTTCCGCCGCCTGGGGAGCCATCTTGCCATCACGCCAAAGAATACCGGCGCAGCCCTCGGGCGAAATGACCGAGTAGACCGCGTTTTCCATCATAAGAATCTTATCGCCGACTGCGATAGCGAGCGCACCGCCCGAGCCGCCTTCGCCCGTGATGACGACGACGACAGGAGTCTTGAGACCCGAGAAGAACTCGAGCGACTTGGCGATAGCTTCGGCCTGACCGCGCTCTTCCGCTTCACGACCGGGGTAAGCTCCGGGAGTATCGACGAAAGTGACGATCGGGTTATGGAAGCGCTCGGCAAGCTTCGCGAGGCGCATCGCCTTACGATAGCCATCGGGATTCGCCATGCCGAAGTTCGATTCCATGTTCTCTTCAATCGTCGCGCCCTTGTTGTGGCCGAGGATGAGAACCTTTTCATCGTCGATCGTGCCGAAGCCCGCGACAAGACCGCGGTCATCATTGACGAGACGATCACCATGAAGCTCTTCGAAGTCGGAGCAAACATTGGCGATGAAGTCGAAGATGTGAGGACGCTTGGCATCACGAGCAATCTGCACCTTGTCCCAAGCGGTAAGAGTCTTCGCGGGAGCAACCGGCTTCTTCGCCGACGCCTTGGTCGTAGTTTTCTTGCAAGCCATAACTAAAATTCCTTATTAGAAGCCCCAGAAGCCCATCATCTTCGCGAGGAAGTGCTTCATGTCCTTACGCTCGACGATCTTGTCGATAAAGCCGTGCTTTTCGAGATATTCCGCCGTCTGGA
Organism: Kiritimatiellia bacterium; assembly: GCA_024405265.1. Lineage (GTDB taxonomy): Bacteria > Verrucomicrobiota > Kiritimatiellia > RFP12 > UBA1067 > UBA1067. The sequence continues at coordinate 16,058 of JAKSOZ010000014.1, forward strand.
AGTCCGCAGGGAGCTTCTGCTTGATGGTGTTCTCGATAACGCGACGACCGGCGAAGCCGATGAGCGCCTTCGGCTCGGTGATGTTGATGTCGCCGAGCATCGCGAACGAAGCGGACACGCCGCCCGTCGTAGGATCGGTGCAAACGGCGATGTAAGGAAGACCCGCGTCTTTGAGGCGTCCGATAGCGGCGGAAGTCTTCGTCATCTGCATAAGCGAGAGAATACCTTCGTGCATACGAGCGCCGCCCGACGCGCAGAAGATGATAAGAGGACGCTTCTCAGCAATCGCCTGTTCCGCGGCACGAGCGATTCTTTCGCCCGTACCTGTGCCGAGGCTGCCGCCCATGAAGCTGAAGTCCATCACGCCGAGCATCGCCTTGTGGCCTTCGATTTCGCAAGTGCCCATAACGATCGATTCGGTTTCGCCCGACTTCTTGATCGTCGCTTCGACTTTCGACTTATAGTCGCCCGTCGCATCATGGAACTCAAGATGATCGGAGTAAGAAACGGCGCGGAAGACTTCGGCGAAAGTGCCCTCGTCAGCAACCTGCGCGATACGCTCACGCGCGGAGAGACGACCATGGTAGTTGCACTTCGGGCAAATCGAATTGTTGTCCTTCCAAACGGACTTTTCGAAGTGGCTCTTGCACTTCGGGCAAACGGCCCAGAGCGCCTTGGCGGGCGGGATCTGAGCTCCTTCTTTCTTTTCAAACCAGCTCATTCATTTACTCCTTGAGTGTTAGAAAGGCATGAAAACGACACCGTAAATCGAAGCGGGCTTACCGCCGACAGCCTTGAGGCCATGCTTGACGACGCTGTTGTAGTAAGCCGAGTCGCCGGGCTTCAAAATCGACTTCTCGTTACCATACGTAAGTTCGATTTCACCCGCGGTGCAGATGATAAGCTCTTCGCCTTCGTGGCTCGAAACATGATCAACTCCATCCGCGTCGAACTCGATGCGGAAAGGATCCATATGACGATCGGGCTTACCTAAAGCGAGCGAGTGAGAGGTATAGCCGAACTCGTTCTTGCCATCATCCGTCTTGATGTCTTCGGCGCGAGTGATGATCGGGTCGGGCTTGTACTGATCGTCCATGAAAGTGCCGAGACGCTGACCTAAGGCACGGGAAATCTTCGTTAAAACGCCAAGCGCAGGAAGGACTTCGCCCTTCTCGATCGAATTGATGATCTTCTCATCGACTCCGCACTTCTGCGAAAGATCATAAATGCTCATATCGAGCTTTTCACGATAGGCACGAATGCGCTTACCAACGTTAGCTTCTTTATCCATGTATGGTATTCTCCCTTATGGGTGATATTATACCAAATTGCTCCAAAGGTGGCAATACGTCTGGCACCTCGAAGCGAACGGACGCGTCTTGACGAGCTTCTTAAGTTCCTCTTTCGAAAACCATTGCGCTTTGATTTCCTCGTTAGCCGTATGCGAAGGCGCGAAGGTTCCGTCCGCTACGCCTAGGACGCAGGCGTTTTTCTCGTTCGTGAGTCCTACCGCGCTGTAACATTCCGGCAAAACGTCCTTAATCTCGATTAAATCGAGCCCGGTCTCTTCTTTGAGTTCGCGCTTGGCGGCTTCTTGAATCGACTCTCCGGGATCGATGATCCCCGAAGGAAAATTATAGACCCACTCTCCTACCGCGAGCCGAAACTCACGATTAAGCAAAAGCTTGTTACCCTCGCGATTTTCGAGGATCATCACTACCGCGTCGGCATTGGTAAGCGAAAGGTCGTCAAGAAACATCATGTCTTTCTTTCGCGAGACCATTTCGTACTTTTTGACCTTGCCGGCATTAGTCTTGTACTCGATATCATAACGAGTCAAGAATCTTCCTTCGTGCACTTTCTTAAGTGAGAGAAATTTCATGTGAGATATTATACCACATCTTTCGAAATTTCCACAAGAGGAACAATCGGTGAGGGAAATATGATATAATATGCGCATATATGAAATACGCCTGGAGCATTTTACCTGAAGAATGGAAGCCGATTCTCGTGGAACGAGGACTTCGCGCTTTTCGCGCCGACCAGATATTGCAGTCGCTTTATCGCGACTACATTTCCTCTTGGGATGAAGCTACTACGCTTCCGAAGGATTTTCGCGAAGATTTGAAGCGAGAATTCCCGATTACCGAGGCTAAGCTTCTTGAAACGAGCGAATCGGAAGACGGGACGAAGAAACTGCTTATCGGGTTTGCGGATGGCAATTCGGTTGAAACCGTGCTTATTCCCGCTACCGGCCGCTTCACCCAGTGTATTTCGACTCAGGTCGGCTGCGCGATGGGTTGCGCGTTTTGCGCTTCCGGTTCCCGCGGCGTCGTCAGATCGCTTACTGCGGACGAAATCGTCGCGGAATATTTGATCGGACGGAAATTCGGCGAAATCACCAATATCGTCGTCATGGGCATGGGCGAACCTTTCGCCAACTATGAAGAGACGATGCGAGCGTTGAAGCTCATCAATGCCGGCAAGGGTCCGAACTTAGGCGCCAGGCATATCACGATCTCTACCTGCGGAGTCGTCCCCGGCTTCAAGAAGCTCGCCGCCGAGGGCATTCAGTTCGAGCTCTCCGTCTCGCTTCACGCTCCCAACGACGCGCTTCGATCGGAACTCATGCCCGTCAATCGCAAGTGGGGCATCGACGAACTTCTCGAGACTTGCGCCGAATACACGACGAAAACGAAGCGCATCATCACTTTCGAATACACGATCATCAAAGACGTGAACGACTCGCGTGCTTGCGCCGAAGAATTGGCGCGCCGGGTTAAGCGCGTTCCCATGGCGAAAGTGAATTTGATTCCGCTTTCTCCCGTCGATCATCGTCCCGACTTCAAGACTCCCGACGAGAAGACGCTTTTGATGTTCCTCGACGTTCTGATGAAGAACAAGATCCAGACCATGCTTCGTCGCAGTCGCGGCAAAGACGCGAACGCGGCCTGCGGTCAGCTTCGCTTAAGGCATATCGATAAGGTTTGATAAATGATTCCCAAGAGCGGAATAACGCAAAAGGAAATTATCGGTTGGGGTGGGCCCGAGATTTTCAATCAGGCGCTTTCGATCGTTAACTCCGGCAGCGTTCGAAAAGTCGAATACGATGACGACTCGACCACCGTCAAGGGGCTGATCGAACAATACGACGGCTGGGAAATGCCCACGAGCTTTCGTCTCATGGCGGGCGGTCGAATCAAATCCGAGTGTCCCTGCCGTCAGAATCAACAGTTCGGCCAGGTCTGCCCCCACGTCGTCGCGCTCGGCATCGCGCTCATGGTCGAGGAGATGGAAGAGGAGGAGGTTCCACCACCTCCGAAGGTCAAGAAAAAAGGTGAAGATAACTCCGATGTTCACCTTAACTCTTCACCTTCACCTACCTACCTCGAAGTCCCGATGAGGCCGAAGATATTCGGCTACCTCTCCGGTTCGCGTGCGTCGCTTTCGATCGAAGTCGACGCCTACTATAAGGACATCGATTTCCCCGCTTGCTCTTACCAGCCGAAGAACGTCGTTTACCTCCCCGATTCTCACGATTCACTTGTTCGTCATGTCCGCTCGCTCGACGCCGAAAAAGCCGAGATCAAAGCGCTTAAGAAATGGGGCTTCGAAGAGGGTTATCGCGAGGGCGATTTGAAGCTTTACATTACCGACCCTCAGAAAGTCCTGAACTTCCTCGGCTCGGGTCTTCCCGAGATGCGCAGACGAGGTTGGCGAATCGATTTGAGCGAGAAGCTGATGACGCTTACCGACTCGATGCCGTCGGTCGTTCCGGTCGTGACGATCAAAGACGTCCCCGGCGGTGACTTCGACGTTCAGTATTCTTTCGACGCGATGGGCAAGGACGTCTCGCCGATCGAGATCCAAGCGGCGCTTAATCGCGGCGACGGTTATATTCTCCACGGCCAAGAGGTGATTTTACTCGACAATGCCGCGATCGAAACGATGCATGACGTCTTTCGCGATTGCTCGACTCGACAGGGCGGCGCGCCGTCCGGTTGGTTCCGCGTTAAGGGCATCTACGCTCCTTACGTCAAATCCTCGCTCAATCAACTCGACTCGATCGACCTCGATACTCGCCAGGCCAAATACTGGCATGAAATGGCCGAGCGCCGAAATTCGCGTAGTGAAACGGCGCGCTACGAGCCGGTTTCGCTCGGGAAACTCGAATCGGTTTTGCGCCCCTACCAGAAACAAGGCGTTTACTGGATGCGCTTTTTGGAAGAGTCGGCGATCAGTGGACTTTTGGCGGACGAAATGGGTCTCGGAAAGACGCTTCAAACGCTTACTTGGCTCTCGCTGCCGCGCTGCGACGAAAGAGCGAGAGGTCTCCCCTCCTTGATCGTCTGCCCGACTTCGCTCGTTCGCAACTGGGAAGCGGAAGCGAAAAAATTCACGCCTTGGCTCAAGACGCTCGTCATATCCGGCCCCGACCGAGCCGACGATTTCAAGAAGATCGATTCCGCCGATATCGTGATCACTTCTTACGCGCTTTTACAGCGCGACTTCGATGCCGCTTACTTGGATAAGACCTTCGGAGTCTGCGTTATCGACGAAGCTCAGCATATCAAAAACCGCAATACCAAGAACTCGATCGCGGTCAAGTCGATCAATTCCTATCAGCGCCTCGCTTTGACGGGAACTCCCGTCGAGAACTCCGTCTCCGACGTCTGGAGTATCTTCAACTTCTTGATGCCTGAGTACCTGGGCGACTACGAGACTTTCAAGTACAACTTCGAAGATCCGATTCTCGACGGCGATGCCGATACGGTTTTGCCGCGCCTTAAGCGCAAACTCCACCCCTTCATCATGCGCCGCGTCAAGAAACTCGTCGCGAAAGATCTTCCCGATAAGATCATCAAGGTTTCTTATTGCCCGATGAACGAGGACGCTCAGAAGGAATATCTCGCGGCTTTGCGTAAGACTCGTCTTGAAGCCGGCGATATCGTGAAGAAGAAAGGTTTCAACGCGTCGAAGTTCGAGATTCTCGCGATGCTCATGAAACTTCGTCAGATCGCCTCGAAGGCGAAAGTCGAAGCGTTTATGGAGCAGCTCGTTTCAGCGATCGAGGGCGGCCACAAGATACTCGTATTCTCTCAGTTCGTCAAAATGCTCGCGATTTTGAAGGAAGAGCTTACCGAAGCGGGAATTCGCTTCTGCTACCTCGACGGTTCGACGAAAGATCGCCTCGGAGAGTGCAATCGCTTCAACAGTTCGCGTGACATCCCCGTCTTCTTGATTTCGCTGATGGCGGGCGGAACGGGTCTTAACTTGACGGGCGCCGACATGGTGATGCACTACGACCCTTGGTGGAACCCGGCGGTGGAGGATCAGGCTACCGATCGCGCTCACCGAATCGGACAAAAGAAGAACGTCTACGTGATGAAGCTGATCGCCTCGGGATCGATTGAAGAAAAAGTGCTCGCGCTTCAACGGCGCAAGCAGGCGGTAATCAACGCGACAATCGACACGACCGACGCGGCGGTTATGGAAAAGCTTACCGCGGCGGATTTGAACGAGCTTTTGTCCTGAGCTTTTCGACGCGTTTATTAAGCTCTTTATCGTTCGTCCTTACCGTTACGCGCTCTCCCAACCCTAAATAAACAGCCATCCTGACGAAGTCGGCGATAAAGCGATCGGCTCTTTGCTCACCCTCTCCGCCCGTGTAGGAGATCCTGACGTTCTCTTCTTCAACTACGTTCTCATCCTTCCCATCGAAAACTATCCAAACCTTCTTTCCTACCCCTACACCTTCCCCTTGACCTTCACCTTTCCCCCTGACCTTGACCTTAGCTTGAGCGATCAGCTCAAGCTTATCCTTCGCTTCTTTCTTCGCCCCCAAAATCAAATTCCATCCGTCCCAGACTTCCATCTCGCCCTTCTCGAGGTCCTTCGCGGCGATAAGCGCGAGATCGAAATGAGCTTTAAGCGAGTCCATTTCCGCTTTAAGCGCGGCGTTTTCCGCTTTTAGTTTCTCGTTCTCCAAGCGAAGTTCGCGAGCTTTCGCTATCTTCGCGCCGATCATCAGATCCTGAGTATTCATGGTAAAATCGCGCTCACGTAGCGGTCGTGACCGGCGTAGTCCTTTTCGACTTTTATTTCTTCGAAGCCGTACTGAAAGCAAAGATTCTTGACTTTCTCGCCCTGATTCTCACCGATCTCGAAGAAAACGGCGCCGCCCGGCTTGAGAAGGTTCATCGCATCGGCGAGATAGCGATCGTAAAACTTTAGCCCGTCTTCTCCGCCGTCAAGCGCGAGACGCGGTTCGAAATCCTTCACTCTCGGATCCAAGATTTCGCAGACGTTCGATTCGATGTAAGGCGGATTCGAGACGATCAAATCAAACATTTCGGGTTCATCGAATTCATCGAGTCCGTCCCCGATCACGAACTTGACCTTATTATCGAGCCCCGTGAGTCGCGCGTTTTCACGCGCCAAAGCTACGGCGTCTTCGCTAATGTCGGTTCCGAGGAAGATGCCCTGACCCTTGAATTCCTTCGCTATCGAAAGTATTATCGCCCCTGTACCCGTGCCGACATCGATGATGCTAGGCTTCCAATCTTGACCTTGACCTTCGACCTTGACCTTCAAAAACGCGAGAACTCGCGTTACCAGTTCTTCCGTCTCCGGGCGAGGAATGAGCGCGCGTTTATCGCACTTCAAGGTAAGCGTCCTGAAATCCCACTCTCCGATAACGTATTGAAGCGGTTCGCCTTTTACGAGTCGTGCGATACCGCGCTTCATCGCCTCCAAATGCTTTTCGGATACTTCTTTATCGAGGTAAGACGCTAAAAACCCTCGCCCTAAAGAAAGAAGGCGCGCCGCGAGAGATTCCGCGGCCACGCCTGCGTCGGGTACACCCTTTTGATCAAGGTAAGCGATGGTTTTCGAAATCACTTCTTTCCAGATCATCCTACTCCCTATCGCTTAACGCTTATCACTTATACTTTATCGTTAGAAAGGCATATCCTCGAGATCTTCCGGCATCACGTCAGCTTCGACGGGCGTCGGCATCGGCTCGGTGGAAGTACCGTCGGCGTTAAGCACCTCGATCTTGAGCGCCGTCAAGTCGACGAAGTACTGAGTGCCGCGAGGGCCATCCCAGCGACGACCATCGACCGCGAAGCGAATCTTGGCGTTATCGCCCTTCTTGACGCCGTCGAGCAAGGAGCAGTTGTCCTTCTTGAAGGTGAACTTGACGGGGTTCGGGTACTTCGCGTTCGGGTCTCCGATAATGACTTCACGCTTGGTGAAGCCATTGGAGCCGAACGACTGGGTCTGGCCGATTTCCTCGACCTGACCCGTGTATTCGAAAATCTGTGCCATTGGTTATTGACCTTTGGTAAAGATTACATCATGCCGCCCATGTCGGGAGCGCCGTGACCGCCGCAGCTGCAGCCTTCCTTCTTTTCGGGAAGGTCGGTGATCATGCAGTCGGTCGTGAGGAGGAGACCGGCGATGGACGCGGCGTTCTGGAGCGCCGAGCGCGTAACCTTCGCAGGATCGACGACGCCCGCCTCTAACATGTCGACGTATTCGCCCGTACGGACATTGTAGCCGTTCGTGCCCGTCGCGTTCTTGACGTTCGCGATGACGAGAGCGGCTTCCTGACCCGCGTTGTTGACGAGCTTGCGAAGAGGAGCTTCGATAGCGCGCGAGATGATCGACGCGCCGACCTTTTCGTCGCCCGTGAGCTCGAGTTCGTCGATAGCCTTCTGAGCGCGGAGGTAAGTGACGCCGCCGCCCGGGACGATACCCTCTTCAACGGCCGCGCGGGTCGCGTGGAGAGCGTCATCGACGCGGTCCTTCTTTTCCTTCATCGCGGCTTCCGTCGCCGCGCCGACCTTGATGAGGGCGACGCCACCGGCGAGCTTGGCGAGACGTTCCTGAAGCTTTTCGCGATCGTAATCGCTCGTCGTCGTTTCGATCTGAGCCTTGATCTGGTCGCAGCGGAGCTTGATCGCGTCCGAGGAGCCCATACCTTCGACTATCGTGGTGTTGTCCTTGGTGACCGTGACCTTCTTGGCGCGGCCGAGTTCGGGGAGCTGAACGTTCTCGAGCTTGATGCCGATATCTTCAGAGATAAGACGGCCACCCGTGAGAATGGCGATATCTTCGAGGATGGCTTTACGACGGTCACCGAAGCCGGGGGCCTTGACGGCGCAGACCTGGAAAGTGCCGCGGAGCTTGTTGACGACGAGGGTAGCGAGAGCTTCGCCTTCGACGTCTTCGGCGATGATCATCAAGGGACGGCCGGTCTTCGCGACGCCCTGGAGGAGAGGAAGCATTTCCTGGAGGTTCGAAATCTTCTTCTCGAAGAGGAGAATGAAGGGATTCTCGAGCTCGCACTCCATCGATTCGGGCGAAGTGACGAAGTAAGGCGAGAGATAGCCCTTATCGAACTGCATACCTTCGACGACTTCGAGCGTCGACTCGAGGGTCTTCGCTTCTTCGACGGTAATCGTACCTTCCTTACCGACCTTGTCCATCGCGTCCGAGATCATCTTACCGATTTCGGTGTCGCCGTTCGCGGAGATGGTCGCAACCTGAGCGATTTCGTCGGCGGACTTAACGGCCTTCGCGATTTTGGCGATTTCGGCGGTAACGGCCTCTGTAGCCTTGTCGATACCGTTCTTAAGCGCGGTAGCGTTGGCGCCGGCGGTCAAATTCTTGAGGCCTTCACGATAGATAGCTTCGGCGAGGAGCGTAGCGGTCGTAGTACCGTCACCCGCGACATCATTCGTCTTCGAAGCGACTTCCTTGACCATCTGAGCGCCCATATTCTCGAAGGGATCGGGGAGCTCGATTTCCTTGGCGACGGTGACGCCGTCCTTGGTGATCTGCGGGGAGCCGAACTTCTTGTCGATGATGACGTTACGTCCGGACGGGCCGAGGGTCGAGGTGACCGCGTTAGCGAGCTTCTCAACGCCCGTGAGAATCTTCTGACGCGCTTCGGCGTCGAACTTGATTTGCTTAGCCATTTTATAAATCTCCAATTCCTTTTGTTAGGGTGCGGGGAAGACTGGTCTTCCCCGTTCGTTGTTTACTTCTCGATAATGGCGAGAATGTCTTCTTCGCGCATAAGCTGAAGCTTCTTGCCGTCGACCTTGACTTCCGTGCCGCCGTACTTGGGGAGGAGAACCGTGTCACCGACCTTGACGTCGAACGCGATTTCCTTACCGTTATCGTCGGTCTTCTTACCGACGGCGATAACCGTACCCTGCATGGGCTTTTCCTTCGCGGCATCAGGGATGATGATACCGCCGATGGACTGTTCCTTTTCTTCCTGCGGCTCGACGAGCACGCGATCGCCTAAGGGCTTGATAGTCATTTATGTAGTTCCTTTATTGTTTAAATCAGTTCGAGTTTCAACTATTTTTACTTCATTTCGAAGTCCGCGTCGACGACGTCGTCGCCGCCCTTCTCCTTCTTGGGCTCATCAGCCTTCGGAGCTTCCGCGCCGGGAGTCGCGCCGCCGGCTGCCTGCTGAGCCGCCTGAGCGGAGGCGTACATTTCCTGAGCGACGGGTTCCATCGCCTTCATGAGCGCATCCTGCTTCGCCTTGATGTCGGCGATAGGCGCAGGGGGAACCTTGGCGAGCTCGTCCTTAAGAGCCTTGAGAGCGTCTTCGACGGGCTTCTTCTTATCCGCGGCGATCTTATCGCCAGCGTCCTTCAAGGTCTTTTCGACCTGGAAAGCGAGTCCGTCGGCTTTGTTGCGCTCTTCGACTTCGGCATGACGCTTTTCGTCTTCGGCGGCATGAGCTTCGGCGTCCTTGCGCATCTTCTCAATTTCTTCCTTCGAGAGACCGCCCGCGGCGGTAATCGTGATCTTCTGCTCCTTCTGGGTGCCGAGATCCTTCGCCGAGACGTTCAAAATGCCGTTGGCGTCGATATCGAACGTGACTTCGATCTGCGGAACGCCGCGCGGCGCCGGAGGAATGCCGTCGAGGTTGAAGTTACCTAAGGATTTGTTGTCGCGGGCCATCTTACGGTCGCCCTGGAAGATGGCGATCGTAACGGCGGGCTGATTGTCCGCGGCGGTCGAGAAGACCTGGCTCTTCTTCGTAGGAATCGTGGTGTTGCGCTCGATAAGGGGCGTCAAGACACCGCCGAGGGTCTCGATGCCGAGCGTAAGCGGAGTGACGTCGAGGAGGAGGACGTCCTTGACTTCGCCCTTCAAGATACCGCCCTGAATCGCGGCGCCCATCGCGACGACTTCGTCGGGGTTGACGCCCTTGTGGGGTTCCTTACCGAAGAGGCTCTTCGCCTTCTCCTGAAGAAGCGGCATACGAGTCTGACCACCGACCAAGACGACTTCGTCGACCGAGCTGAGATCCGCGTCGGCCATGCACTTACGGCAGGGCTCGGCCGTGCGGTTCGCGAGGTCCATCGTAAGCGTCTCGAGTTTCGAGCGCGTCAAGGTCGCGGTGAGATGCAAGGGGCCCGACTGGTTCATCGTGATGAACGGGAGGTTGATATCGTAGGTCGTCGCGGACGAAAGCGCGCACTTCGCCTTTTCGGCTTCTTCTTTAAGACGCTGCTTCGCCATCGTGTCGGCGAGGAGGTCGACGCCGTTCGCGGCCTTGAAATCGTCAGCGAGCCAGTTCATGATGACCTGGTCGAGGTCGTCACCGCCGAGGTGCGTGTCGCCGTTCGTGGCCTTGACTTCGAAAACGCCGTCGCCGATATCGAGGACGGAGATATCGAACGTACCGCCGCCGAAGTCGTAAACGGCGATCTTCTCGTTTTTCTTCTTATCGAGACCATAGGCGAGCGACGCGGCCGTAGGCTCGTTGACGATACGCTTGACCTCGAGACCGGCGATCTTACCGGCGTCCTTCGTGGCCTGACGCTGCTGGTCGTTGAAGTAAGCGGGGACGGTGATGACCGCTTCGGTGATCTTCTCACCAAGGAACGCTTCCGCGTCTTCCTTGAGCTTACGAAGAACCATCGCGGAGATTTCCTGCGCGGTATAGACCTTACCGGCGACTTCGACGGCGGCGTCGCCGTTCGGAGCTTCGACGACCTTGTAAGGAACCATCTTGATCTCATCGCCCATTTCGCTGTAGCGGCGACCGATGAAGCGCTTGATCGAGTAAATGGTCGACTGAGGATTCGTCACGGCCTGGCGCTTGGCGGCCTGACCGACGAGGATTTCGCCCGTCTTCGTGAAAGCGACGATCGAAGGCGTAGTGCGCGCGCCTTCCTTATTGGGGATAACAGTAGCCTCACCACCTTCCATAACCGCCATGCAGCTATTCGTGGTTCCGAGGTCAATACCGAGTACTTTAGCCATATCTTCTTCTCTTTCTTTCTATCGACATTCTTGGTCGACACTAACTTAATAGCAAAGAGCGTGCCAACCGGCACGCTCCCTGTAATTCGAGACATCAGTGAGACAAATGCGCGTCACTTCTGAGACTTTTTGTCACGCCTCTCCTTAATGAGCTTCAGCGTGTCCTGAACTGCCGCGCTGTTCGGGATAAGCTTGAGCGCCTTCTTCGCGTTCACTTCCGCCGCGTCGAGCTTACCGATCGTAAGCTGAATCATCGCGAGATTATTGTAAACCGCGGGCTCTTCCGGCTTATGGATAAGGACGCGCTTCAAATATTCTTCGGCGCGCGAAAGCTGATTCTCCTTCATATAGAACATACCCATCGCGAAGTTCGCGTCGGGGTTCTCGGGATCCGCGGCGAGAATCGTCTCGGCGTAGAGCTTGCCCATCGTGAAGTCGGCGCGCACCAAGGCGAGCTGAAGCCCTTCGCGAGGCGTAAGTTTCTGCATCATCTGCGCACTACGCTGTTCCTGAGTGCGAACCATATCCTGGAAAGTCGGGTTCTTATCGTTAAGCTCTTTTGCGAGCGAGACGTCGTCGATCGCGTTCTTCACGTCGCCCTTAAGATCCGCCGCTTCGCCGCGGTAGATGCAGGTGCGCGCGAGTCTCCACTGTACGGCGATGAACGCGTTATCGATCACCTTCTCGGTGAAGTCGCCGGGAAGCGCATAGTTCGCCAAGACGCGCTTCGCGAGTTCCTTCGCCGCGTCGACGCCGCTCAGGCGCTCGGCTTCCGTAGCGAAACCGGCGGGAAGCGAAAGCATACCTCCGATCGGCGGAATCGACTTACCGTCGCGCTTCCAGAGATCGAAGCCCATCTGCACCGCGCACTTCTCGAGCATCTTCGGGCGATCACGAATCCAGCTTCTTAAGCCCATCGCCGCGTCGAAGCCGAACGAGAAGAGGTTTTCTTCGTCGCCTTCCATACCGCGCGTACGCAAATACTTCTGAAGGCCCGATCCTCCCATTAGCGAGAGTCACGTCAACGCTCCGCCGCGGCTCGCCGATGCGATCTCGATCGCCGGGTCGCGCTGATCGTCGGTGAAGATATATTCGGCGACGCCCGCTTCGGTAACCGTTTCTTTAATGGCGTCGCGAACGATCGCGAGCTTATCGCGAGTCTGCTCTTTAACGCGACCGGGGAGCATGATGAGAACGAGGAATACGGGCGTGATCAAAACGCCGACGCGGCGAATGAAGTTGGTCGACGCGAGTTTAAGCGCGAGCTTCTTGGAGGAGCGTTCGTCTTCGTCGTCTTCGTCGTCGTTTCCGAACATCTGCTCGGCGAGACGATTGTGGTTACGGCAGACGGCGTCGATCCCCATGATCGCCATACCCGCAGCGACCGTAGTCGCGGTGAAGAGCATGCCGAGCGAGAGGAGATAAGACGAATTGACGGGACCGTACTTCCAGAACCAAAGCGCGGGGAGGAAGCAGCTCTGGGTAAACGCGAGAAGCGAGCAGAGGAAGAAGACCATACCCGTAGAATAAGGGAGGAAGAGTTCCTCGTCCGCGGCGTTCGGGAAGCGGATCATCGAAACGAGGAACGGCGAGAAGCAAACGCCGAACCAGAGGAGCCACCCTAAAAGTCCGCTCGCCGAAGTGATCTTCGCCCAATAGCCGAGCGCGTAGCTTAAGGGAATCGAGCCGACCGTCTCGCCGATCGCGGAAAGTCCGCCGTGCGAAATATAGACGAGCGAGTTGAGGACGATACCGACGATGATCGAAGCGATGAAGAGAAACGTCATGTACCACTTTCCGACTTCAATCGAAGCGGGCTGGAAGAACGGCGACTCCAAGGCGGGGATGTACTTGAGAACGACGCCGTTAAGGACAATGAACGACGCGGTGATCAAGAAGCCCATCGGCGTCTCGGCGCAAAGAAGTCCGAGAATGATCGCGCAGATATACGAATAGACGAGCGAGCCCTTACGAAGGAAGACGAAGAAGAACTCGATCGCCGCGAGCGTAAGCGCGAGGAGAACGGTCGTCTCCGAGAGCGTCTGCCCCGCGTTCCAGATCGGATCCGAGAGAACGAACGCGCACGTTCCGAGCGCGGAAGCGAGCTGCTGAACGAGAGTGCGACGCTTCGAGAACTGAGGACGAGCGCGCATGATGAACGCGAGCATTTCGCGAAGAAGCGCGTAGACGACGACGGCGATACCGGCCATCACGAGGTGACCGAGGAAGCGGAGAAAAGCATTCGCCGCGGAGATTCCGCAGGCTCCGTAGATAAGCGACGCGATAGCGGTCCAGTAGTTCCCGATAACGTGGGAGGCGGGGCGAACGCCGCTCGCGACCGCCGCGTCATTCCAAAGCGCGGGATGAAGACCGGGGAATTCCCAGAGTTGGAGGAAGAAGAAGGTTAAGAAACCGAGTACACCCGCGATAACCAAATCGCTCAGTCCGATTTTTTCGGTCTGAGCGACTTGTGTATCAACGGATTGAGCCGTATCGTTGGTCATCCGTTATATCCTTTATTAAACTCTTTTACGCTTGAGAGCGAGACCCGCGAGGCCGAGGAGAATCATCATCGCGCTCGTCGGCTCCGGCGCGGCATACGTACCACCATGCCACACATTCGCCGAGGTAATTGAAAGCGGGTTTTCCAAGATAAAACCACTATTCTTCATCGTCGTGTAGGCTACAGACTCACTATACCCCAAGACATCCTTGGCACCCGAGTTGTAGTTGACCAGCTCAACGTAAAACGAATATTCGCTGCCATAGTTGGAAACATCAATCGCATAATACTCTTGAGTATTCCCAATCTTAAGCGCACCAATCTTTTGGTCAGCAGCGCCTTCCTTCGTTGCATAAAGATACGCCGTATCAACCTTGCTCGGCTCAGTAATCGAGGAGGTGTAATCGTCGGACTGAACTTGCCAATAGAGGTAAGCGGCCTGCGACATGAACGACATGCTCGCAATGGCAAAAGCAATAAGGATCTTCTTCATAACTTCTTCCTAATTCAAAATTACCACTGAACCGAAACCGTACCGGAACCCTTTGCGACGCACATCCAAACGCCTTCGCCGGCTGGAATCGGCGTAGTATAGGACGTATAGGTTTCGTCTCCCGTATTCAAATCAGTCGTCAAGGTGCACCACTTATCAGTAGCATCCTTCCAATAAAGCGGCTGACCCGACGGAAGTATGATATGATCACCGGCAGTCACACCAGTCCAATTTCCGCTATTAAGCGCAACCGAATCCGCCGAAGGAGGAGCGATCAAAGTATAAGTACCATTGCTGGCGTTGCGAGTAACGGAAATCTCCGGCAGCGCCGAATTATACTGACCGTAGAGGTAGAACGGCTTCGCTACAGCGGGCGTACCTGTCGTCGGATTCTGACGAACGAGGATAATCGCACCACCGCGAGAAAGAACATCGGAATCGCTTCCGGCCGAAACCTGTTGTTGGACATCCGTACCAGAAGCAATAACCGTTTGCGCACCTTCCCAACCCGTCGACGTGAGGTGCCACATCTTGTACGCAGGGGTCTCGGCGGTCGTGTCATAGTAGTAGAGCTGGTCGCCGATATATTCACCCGACGCAGGCGTCAAGTTCGCCGTCTTCACAACATCCTTAACCTTAATCGCACCACCACCAGCGGCTTCCCAAGGAATCGAGACGATCGTCTGCGCGGCAGTCGAATCAACGCGGAGGATGCCGAAGGTGTTGGAGGATTCGACAGCCATCGCGCTCATCGCGCCGGCCATCATCGCAATCGTAAGAAGCTTCTTCATATCGCTTGATCCTTCCTGAAATTACTCAGCCTTGATCGAGAAGAACGTTTCGTCGGACTCAAGAACGATATTCGCTTCCGTCGCGTCCTGGAAGCCGACGCTCTTAACCGTTTCCGAGCGATCAAGTCCACCCATGATCGTGTACTTGAGACCGGGAACGAGGTTACCGACCGAAATCGTGACTTGAGCGCCGCTGATTTGAAGGCCCTTGATAACCGGGGCAATCGCCGCGACATCGCGGGTGAGAGCCGCGCTACCGGTCTTAACGAGCGACTTGCCTTCAGCATCAACCGGAACTTCGCCCTTCGCCAACGCGATATTGCCCGTGCCCGCCGCACCACCGAACGACTGCGCAAGCGCTGCGCCCGTCACGAGGCCCTTGCCGGCGCGAGTGTCGAGCATGTAAACCGCGTAGGTACCATCATCGTGAGCGAACTCGGACTTCGAGTCGATCTGGAAAAGCGTGAGCGGGCACTTACCGCCCTTCGCGAGCGGAGCCTTGAAAATCACCTGCTCGTTCTCGTTCGCCGCGTCGCCGTTAGCGGTGAAGCCGTCGAAGTTACCGTCGGCGGACCAAACGAGCGCGTAGATTTCGCCGTTAACGACCTCCGTGCCGTCCGCATACTTATCAGGACCGGGCGTCGAGAACGTGATAAGCGTATTCGCCGCGTCAGCGAAAGCGAAAGAAGCCATCGTGGAGATGGTCGCGAGAGCAAAAATCTTCTTGATATTCATGGGTATAGTCCTTCCTACCTATTCAATCACTCGCGATTATACCAAATTTCATGTCCTTCCGTCAATGACGATTTTCATGATTCTCTCCGCTATTTTTTACGCGGGGTAATCGTCTCCTTGGTGTAGATCTTTTCGACGTAAATAAGCGCGGCGTCGGTAGCGCTATAGAAGACCTCGTAGGCATGACCGACTTCCAGTTCGGAAATACCGAAATCAAGCTCGCGCTTCTTCGCTTTCGCCGACTTCATAAGTCCGCGCAAGGTGCGATAGGCATGAGCGCAGTGAATCCGCAAATCGTCAAGCTTCACGGGGTTGACTCGGCCGAGATCAATCCAATGGCTATTATCTTCGGAGACGCGAATTCTCCGCTCATCTTCGGAATAGCCGACGACCCCGATCATTAGGGGTGCGTAGCTACCTTTTACTTTAAGGGTGCTTCCGCCGTCGAGATTTGCTTTAATCTGCTCGAAATGCGAAGAACCTCCGCGATAATCGCGGTTAACCAAAATCGAGACCATCTGCACGGTTTCGATCGCTATCAGCTCGTTATCGATCGAATATTCGAGCAACTTCTCGAAGTTCTTCATATTCATCGAGTAGTGGTGTTCGAAATATTCGCGGCGATTCTCGAAATAATTATCGAGGACGTCGACACCCTTCTTGTATAAGCTATCGACTTTCTCCGCGAGCTCATATTCGGCGACCCAATTCGCATCTCCGCGCATCGCTTTATACCTGACGGCGCGTTCCTTTAACGTTTTAAGGAGCTTATCGGCCCTCTCGTTTTCGCCGAAGCGTCTTAGGAAATTCACTTCCGCGGCTTTCGCGAGCCGGAACATCGCCGGTTTAGGCTCACCCGCAAACGTATCTTTAAGTCGTTTCTCGATATAGAACCCGTTCAAATAATCGATCTTTGAACTGTTGATCACGAGCGGACCGATAGCGACGTCGATAGTAGCCGGTTCCTCGGGAGCTACTTCATTGGGAGTTACCTCCTCGGATACGGTCTCTTCGGCGGAAACGACTACTTCAGCGGGAGCGGACTCTTCGACGGGCACGACGGTTTCTGCGGGCGCAGGCTCAACCGGTTCAGCAGGCTCCGGCTCGGCGTGAGTCTCCTCTTCAATCGAAGATTCCTCGACTACGGGTTTAAGCGGCTCGACGATTTCCGGAACAGGCATAGCGGGAGCCTCCGAATCTTTTCCGCCGATCATCAAACAGGCGAATACGACGAGTATGACGCCTAAAACCGACACGATTGCCGCGCCGACAATAAGGTGAGTCTTATTGAACCTCCGAATTTTAATCGGGAAATCACGTTCAATCGTCGTGGTCGGATCGCTCAAGAAATGCTTGAGTTCAATCGCGATCTCAATCGGCGTCGAGATTCGCTTCTTGCGATCTACCTCGCACATCCTCATGACGAGCTTCGCCAGCGGCGCGGGTATGTCGCTCTTAACCTTGAGAATATCCTCTACGCCTTCACCGGCAATCGCGCGACGAATGATCTCCATCAAATCCAAGCCGGAGGTCGGACGCTTGCCGGCGAGCATCTCGTAGAACATGATGCCGAGCGCGTATATATCGGCGCGGATATCGACGTTATGGGAATCGATGACTTGCTCCGGCGCCATATAGGCGGGAGTGCCGATCATCGTACTCGCGTTGGTGACGGTAAGCGACTTATCGGAATTCTTAAGATCTCGGGCGATACCCATATCGGCGAGCTTCACTTCGCCCTCCGAATTGAACATCACATTCCCCGGCTTGATATCGCGATGGACGACTCCCTTTCGCCGCGCCACTTCCAGAACGTCGGCGACTTGGCGAACGATTCGCGCCGCTTCGATCGGGGAGAACGGCCCCTTGGACTTCGCGATACGATCTTCGAGGCTACCGCCGTCCACATACTCCATCAAGATATAGCAAAGCCCGGTATCGGGGTCTTCACCGACATCATAGACTTCGATAAGATTCTTGTGGACTATGGACTTCGCAAGATTCGCCTCGCGAACGAAGCGAATCTTGTCTTCATGCGCAACGTCCTTGGTATCATCGAGGATTTTCGCCGCGACTTTATTGCCACTAGCGCCCTCCAAAAGGAAGACGCTAGCCATTCCGCCCTTTCCGAGCAGGCTGACGACTTTATAGTCGCCGAAATTATCGCCTACATTAAGCACCGGCGGTCAGAGCCGTTATCAGAGATCGATAACGGCCTTGAAGAACTTATCGCCGTCGGCCTTATCGTGCCAAGTCTTAAGATCCGCCGATCCCTTGATGACCGGCTTGATGTTATACCAGTCGTAGAGATACGAGGGGATGTCTGCAACCGGTTTCCCGTTTTCGTCGAACGAGAAAGTCATCTTAAAGCTACCCTTAGTAAGCTCAAGATATTCCTCAGACGTATTAAGAGCGAAGCATTCAAGATTAATCCCATTCACAGGATCAAACGTGACACCATAAGTATCAGCCCAAGTCTTGACCTGAGCAGCGGTCACGTTATACTTGGACAACGCCTTAACCTGCGCCGTCGGGATAACCTTCTCAAGCGGCGTCGTCTCGTCAACGTCCTCCCAGCTCGTCGGATCGGTCGAGACCGTGTAGGTCGTCACACCATCGGCAGTCGTTTTCTTAACCTTGAGCGTATTCGCATACTTCACGGCCATCCCTTCCGCCGCCGTCACCGTCGTCCAGGTCGAAACACCCGAGATATCGACTTCGCCCGCACCCGTGAAGTGCGCGGCGCCGAGCGTCATCTTCTGGTTCGCGGCCGAGTCGGCAAGCGTCAACTTAGCGCCCGAAGCGACTTCGAAGGTGATACCGCCGAAGATACCCTCCTGATTCGCGCCGTTCTTAATCGTGAAGTTCTTCTCGATGATGAACTTCGTGACAGTGATATCATGACCGTCGTACTTGTAGCTCTTCGCCGCCCAAGCATTCGCGGGCGAGTTCGAATCGATGACGATATTCCACGCGGCAATATCCTCATACGTCGCTGCCGTTCCGCCGCTGGTCTCGGTGAGAGCGAGAGAAGTCTCGTTGCCGATGTAACCCGACTTGTAGTAAGCGACCTTCGGCCCCCGGCGCGCGACATAGTCGAGATAGACACCGTCCGTTCCCGTGCGAAGCGCATAGGTGCCGACCTCGGCCGTAGCCGAGACTTCACCGGCCGTCATCGTCGTACCGTCAACCGCCGAAATCTTCGCATCGGCGGCAAGCGTCACCGTCGCGGCCGAATCAATCGACGTGAACCCGATGATCTTCTTAGAAAGAATATGCTTACATTCGCCGGTGCCGAGGCCAACTTCGGCCGCCTTGACCGTGTGGCTACCGGAAAGCTTGCAGTTGAACTGAACCGTTCCCTCGCCTTCGAGATAGAAGTTCCAGACATTGCCGTTGATGCCCTCGAAGACGATGCCTTCGGGCGCAGCGGAATGAAGATCGATCGTCTCGCCCTTATTGTTCGTGACCTTCTTGATCGTGAGCTTCGAGGTCGGGTCGACGTAGATAAACGCCGAAGCGCCCGTCTGAATCTTCGTCACTTCATTAACCGTAATATCGACCTTGTTTGTAATACCAAGGCGCACGCGCCAGAAGTCAAGCGAATCAGCCGTAATGTGCTTAACGCCATTCGCATCGGGCGTCACATTCGAGATGTAATCGCCGTTGAAGAGCGAATAGTTATACGGATTGCCCTTGTAGGGAGCCCCGGTGCGACGCGCACCGACAACGCCATCCTTGTCAACGGACAACCAGTTCGCGCCGACATCCCACTTTGCATCGCCACCGGCCGTTTCAGGACCGACGTACACGCTACCGGTATCACTGTCATACCAGTCAATACCGAACGCCGTCGCATCGATATTCTCGACCTTCGAATAGGTCTTGGTCGTCGTGCCGTCGGCGTTTTCGACAACCGCCGTCGCCGCATAATAGCCCTGCGCGAGATCTTCGTGCTGAACCGTGACCGCCGAGTCCGCGGCAAACGTGAGGGACTGCTCGCCCGAGATCTTGATCGTACCCGCGCCGGTGATCGGGTTTTCGATCGAGCCGGTAACAGTAACGGTAACTCCCGAAGGAATCGCAATCGTCGCATCGCCCTTCACCGTGCCGAACGTCACCACGCTGGCGCTCGTAATCGTTGATCCGAAGGTCACCGTACCCGTACCATTGAAGGTCGCATCCATCACCTTAACCGGCCAACCGTTCGCCCAGTTGTCGAACTGAACTGCCGCGCCGTCCGCGACTGTAACAATCCAACCTTCAGGAATTGAAGCATTGCTTCCTTCATAGCCAATCTTAAGGGTTCCAGACAGGACCTCAAAGCCCGCAACGGGAACCTTCTCACCCGACTTGCCGTGAATGTAGATCGGGCCGAACTCACCGCCCTTGTCGAACGTCACGATATCGCCGGCCTTCGTCGCAATCGTGCATTCGCCATCCTTCGAGTTCGCAACCTTCACGGCCTGAGTCCAATCCGTCAAGTTGCTCGCGTAGTAGAGCTTCACATCCGGGACGACATTACCTTGCGCATCGACCTTGTAGCCGTCCTTGATCGTCAGGTACGAGCCGGCAGGACCGGAGGTGATTTCCGTTCCCTCAGGGATGCACGTCTCGTCGAGAACATAGACACACTGACCGTCCTTCACCACGGCAAGCGCTTCCTTGTAAGTGCGGTACTTGATCCAACCCGTATCGACGCGCTCTGCGCCGACAGCCGCGACCCACGGAATGGCGGTAGAGGTGTAGGTATGGACATTACCTTCCGCCGAATCGATAATCTCATAGTCCTCGTCCGTCGAGCTTGCGTTGACGACGGCTTGAGCATTCGCAACCGTAACAACACGCACCTCACTCGGCGCCATCGCAAACGCGAGCGTACCTTCGTTGTGAACAAGCGTTGCACCGTCCGCAACCGCACCGTTGAATTCGAGCGTACCTGTGCCCGTCTTCGTGACAACGGGATTGGCAACGCCGCTTTCGCCGGCGGACATCAAAACAATACCACCATTGAGAACAGCCGTGACGCCCGCTTCTACGGCAATCGTCGTATTCTGACGCGCCTGGACAGGTGTGTTGAGCGTAGCCGTATCGAAACCATCGTTCGCCTTTACATTAATCGTCGTATTCGCGTCGAAGATCACAAGTCCCTTTGCGTTGGTCGACTTAATCTCGCCGCCCGTGTAGAGGTTAATCGTGTGATTCTTCGACTTTCCGACCGAAAGCGCATTGCCGCCAAGATCGAGCGTACCATAGATGTCAAGCGTATACGCCTTGTCCCACCAAATGAAATCGCCGCAGGTCGCCGTAAGCGTAAGTCCATACGGAATCTCGATCCAGGTCTTATAACTGTTGTTGATCGCCGTCGTCACCGTTACATCATCAAGGAGCGTCACCTTCGCCGCGCCGTTTGCCGCGGTAATCGCGTCCGTCAGGGAGGCGAAGTTCGTCACGCCGCCGGAAACACCACCTTGAGACGGTGTCGCCGTAAGTCCCGAGATCGAAGCGCCCGTATTGACAATTGCCTTCCACACACCCTTCGGGTTCATCAACATGACATAAGACGAACCGAAGTACATGTAGACGGCATCGAACTGAATGGACACATTCGACGCGGTAACGCCACCGGAAGTAAAGGTGTAGTTACCCTTCAGATCCTCTGCTGTGAGAGTAGTAGGCCATCCCAATTCAACCCACGAATTAGCAATTTCACCGGCATAAGAAAGCGTATCGAGGCCCGATCCCTCAGACTCTGTTACCGGCGCTATCACACGTGCCACTGCAGGTGTTGCCGTAAGTCCCTGAATCGCCGGAAAAGCCGCCGCGTACACAAAACCATTCTCAATAGTCAAAGTAACAGAACGGAAGCCAAGCTTGAATGTGACGGCTGTATCACCCTTCTGGATATCTGCCGACATCTGTCCTTCGGTTGTAAAGGCACAGTTATACAAGTCATCAAGCGTTACATTCTTCCATCCGAGATTGGTCTTTTCAGAAATCTGCGCTGAATACGACATCGTGCCGACTTTCGTCTTGGCGTAGCCCTCCGCGTCGAGCTTGAGCGCCTGCTCATCACCATCAGGGCCAACATAGACAACGTTCGCCAGCGCCGTAGCCGGCAATTTCACTTTCGCCGCGCCGCTCGCACCCTGCAAGGTTGCCGCCGTTCCCTTAAGAACAAGCTTCGAGCCGTTGAGCGCATTGACGACATTGATCGTCAGATTCTGATTCGCGCCAAGAACGAGCGTCGCATTGCCGTTCTCCAGCACCATCGTGTCAATCATCGTCGCACCGGGGAACGAGACCGCTTCACCAAGATTGAGCGTCACCTCGCCGATAATGGAGACGGGACCGGTCACGGTCACCGAGCTCGCCGGGAAACGCGAGATGCCGATCATACCATACTTCGGATCTGCACCCTGATATCCATCGGGCGCGCCATTTGCCGGAGTGTCCGTCTGCTTGAACTCCCTGCCGATCGCATCAGCCGCGCCATTGTTCGCCCAGAGATAATTCGCGATGACATGACCCGCGTCATTAATCGAAAGCTTCACCGCCACGACCTTCGTGAAGACACCCTGCGAGTCATGGACGACCTGAAACTGCATCGTGACGCTGTCGCCGTCCTTCTTGACATGATAAGCCGAGCAATCGAGTTTCGCACCACCCATCCACGCTCCGGACATGATGCCCGTGTACTTGGCGGACGCGAGATCATCGAGCGTAAGCCCCGTCCAACCGAGGTCGGTATCCGTCGTGACGTATCCGCCGTTCGTGCCACCGTAAACATTCGCAGCAGTCGTCATGTCGGTGGTTAATTCAACATTACCGATCGTGACCGAATTCTGCGCGACAATCGTCTTGTCGACACCCGTGAGGACAACGGACTTACCGTCTTCCCACGCCACCGTCTCGCCCTTCGCGTTCGTCCAATTCGCACCTTCTAACGTGTTGTCCGCCGCACCGTTCCAGGTCAGCGACTGCGGCGTCAGGAAGTCGACGATTTCTGCGGCGATTTCCTTAAGGTTGCCATTCGCGGTCGGCGTCAGCTCCGCCGTCGGGAACGTCTCGTCGAGTGCCTTGAGCGTATTGACGTAGGCCGCCGAGGTAATCACGCCGGTCTGGGACTTGAAGAATGCTTCCCAGCGCTTCTTGTAATAGTCCTTCATGAGACCCGCGTAGGCGCGGTGCGCATATTCGTGGAGCTGCGTGTCCTGCCCGCGCTGATACGAGCCCATCCAGGTCGTCACCATGCGACGATACGCTGCGACACCATCGTCACCCGCAACGCTCTTCGTGCGATTTTCCTTCGCGTCGAGACGGAAACCGTTCGAGCACGCGAGAACCTTTTCCGAGAGTTCGATGAGATTCAGGAACTCGGCACGCTTCGAACCCGAGTTCACGCAGTCCTTCAGGATTACACGCGCGCGGTCAGCCAGAAGCTGAGCGAAGAACTCGACCATGTCGTAGCGGAAGGTCTCAAGCTCAAGGAGTTCCGGATGGGCCTCCATCGTCTCAAGGAAAGTCTGAGCGACAGGCATGAGATCGGTCGGCTCGTAAGGAAGCGTCGTGTACGCGGGGCCCCACTGCGAGGTCTTCGTGGCGCCATACGACGGAGAAGCACAGAGGATGTTCTCGATAACGCCCTGCTGATTTCTGACGTTGTACGTATGGCTCTGCCAGACCGTCGTCGCCAGCGTCCCGTACGCCGCGACGAGCGCGTCGTCCGTATAACCCCAACGACGCTCCTGATAGGCGCGGAACCAGGCCGGGCGATCGGCTTCGGCGATGGTCGCGGCGGACTTCTCGCGCATGAACGAACTCATGTAGAGGTCATAGACGGTCGGATTCGTCTCGAAACCTTCCGAGAGATTGCCGTAACCCTTGAAAACGGCCGTCGAGCCCGCGTCAATACCGCTCGCCGTATAGACGGTTCCGATATTGGAATAGCGGTTCATGCCGCCGTACATACCCGTGTTGCCGCCAAAGTTCATGACTTCGACCCACACCCACGGCAAGTATTCGCCGGTCGTCTGGTTCTTGTAGTTACGCT
>JAKSOZ010000015.1 GCA_024405265.1 Kiritimatiellia bacterium
GCCTAAACGCTTTCTAGCCGAACCGAAACGCTCTCAATCACTCAGCTCGACACTCTTTTCTCGCGTCACTAGCCTCACCCAACTCATTCGTGCGTTTCTTTTGCCGCGTTGCGGCTATTCGCTCTTTCCGCGCTTCTCCTGAACGGAGTAGCTTAGTGAGCCCTCGCGTGGTTCAACACGCTGTTTCATATGGCGGGTACGTTCCTGGTTAGGTGCCCTAGCCGATGTGAGCAATGGGCGGGCTCATTCGAGCCGATGAGCGCGTTGATTGGTAGGCGATGGGCGGGCTGATCGGTGTCCGATGGGCAGGCTCACTCAAGAGAATGAGCGGGCTCACTCGCGCGAGTGAGCGCGCCCATCAATAGGCGATGAGCACGCTGATTGAAGCTGTTACCGCCCGAGGCGCTTTCCTTTTGCTTTGTCTTGTGAATGACCGCTATTCGAGTATACCCCTAAACAAGTTGGTCAAACGCGGCAGATTTTATAAATCTACAAAGAGGAAATACCAAAACTTAGATATAAAAATATAGTCGCGCGCGCGAGTTTCCAGTGCAATACCGGGAGGTTCTGCCTTGAGTGGTTGGCCTGTTGAGCGGGCTTCAGCCGGGGGTTGAAAAAATCAGGCGTTGGCTGTATGCTTTCTTGCAAACACAAAAACGCAAGGAGGCATAAATGGCCACAAAGGAACGACGAAAGACCCCGCCCGGGGCTCCGAAGTACCACCGCCTGACGGATGAGAAGCGTATCATAATCGAGGCGCTGCGTAAAGAGGGATGTTCGAAAAAACATATAGCGGAGAGGGTTGGATGCCACCCAACGACGGTCTGGCGGGAGCTGAAGCGCAATGTCAGCAAGAAAGGCTACCGGCACAAGAAGGCGCAGGGCAAGGCAAACCACCGCGTCGCCGTGAAGGCCGCGAAGAGGCGCAGGTTCACGGCGGAGATATGGGCGCTGGCGAAGGATCGTCTGGCGAAGGGCTGGACGTTCGAGCAGATCCACGGTCGCTGCAAGCGCGACGGCATTGCGATGGTGTGCGCCGAAACACTCTACAAGGAGTACTACAGGCGTCAGAAGCTCGTCATGGCTGGGAAGTCGGACGAAGTCCTTCCTCCGCTTCCGAGGCGCCAGAAGAAGCGCAGGACGCGGGATCGGAACGCGAAGAAGTACCGCAACGCGGGGCGGGGCAAGATCACGGGACGCGTGGACATCGACGAGAGGCCGAAGACGGTCGAGAACCGCGCCCGCGTGGGCAACTGGGAGGGAGACCTCATCAACGGGCTGAAGGGAACGGGAAATCTCGTCACGCTCGCCGAGCGCATGACGCGATTCGTGTTCTTCGCATATGCCGCGACGAAGGAGGCGGATGCGGTTGCGAGCGCAGTGATCGGGCTTCTCGCGTCGCTGCCGAAGGGATTCCTGAAGTCGTTGACATTCGACAACGGCAAGAAGTTTGCGAAGTTCGAGCAGATCAAGCAGGCGCTCGGCATCGAAGTGTACTTCGCCAAGCCGTACCACTCATGGGAAAGGGGGACGAACGAGAACCGCAACGGTGTCGTCCGGAAAGTCCTGCCCAAGGGGAGGTCGTTCGACGACATCACCGAGGAGGAGATGCGCCGGATCGACTACATGCTCAACGACCGCCCGCTTCGGTGCCTCAACTGGCGCACGCCCAGGGAGGCGTTTGCGGGACTAATCCTCCGGCACATGAGCGACGCCGTATAGCCGCCGACCGCTCTTTGAAATTGCCTGCCCTTGGGGGCGGGCTTCGCCTCGCCGCTTCGCGGCGCCCCTTCGGGGACGGCTACGCCCGCCCCCAAGGGCAGTGTCGCCGAAAGGCGGAATCTCTGGCTGAAGCCCGCTTTACAAGCCCAAACCAAAACTGCTATAATACCGACAACAAGCAAGAAAGCTTCGTCAGCACAGGGCTACGCAACGAGTGTTGCACTGGCTACTGGATGGCGGGAGTAAATACCCTATTGTATTATTATCGGAAATAAGCTATAATATTAGCAAATGAATAACTCGTGGAATGTTGAATATACCGATGAATTCGGTCTCTGGTGGGAGGAACAGTCTGAGGGCGCACAAGACAAGTGTGCTGCGGTGATTGGTCTTCTAGAACGTGAAGGACCGCATCTTGGTTTTCCGTATTCCTCGAGTATCAATGGCGCGAAGCATGCGATGCGAGAGTTGCGGATTCAATACGAAGGAGATCCCTACCGTATTCTATATGCTTTTGATCCTGCTCGAAACGCGTTATTGATTCTTGGTGGTAATAAGACCGGTAACAAGCGTTGGTACGATGAAAACGTGCCTAAGGCCGAAAAGATATTCGAGCAATACTTGGAAGAACTTAAGGAGGAACAGAAATGAGCGGACATCGTAATTTCAGCGAACTTCGTAATCGTATGTCTCCAGAACGTCGTCAGCGCATTCGGGCAGAGTCGGAAGAGTTGCATCGCGAGTATGTACTCTCCCAGATTCGTCAACAAGCCGGTTTCACACAGGTGGAGGTTGCGGAGAAACTTGGTATTAGCCAGCCGACTTATGCGGAATGTGAGAAGGGTGGCAATATGAGAATCGGAACGTTACAGAAGATTGTTGCGGCGTTAGGCGGATGTCTTTCGTTCCGTGTATCGTTAGAAGGAAGAGAGTACGATTTGGCGATGCCAACGCAATATGCGATGGCATAAACGCAGAGAATCATCTTCCCTATGTAAATCCCGCGGTAAGTCCGCGGGATTTTTCTTTGCCCGCGGAAGATTGTTGTAGCCATGCCCCTACTAGAACTAACTGCGCCACTAATAAACCACCGTGCTGAAGGGTAGCGAGGGTTTATTCAAACCCCTACGCGGCAGATTGTGCAATGGGGCTGTTGTCAATATTTGACAAATGTGGTATAATCGTCTGTCAGATAATGATAGGAGATGCTATGAAGAAAACATTGATTCTTACCGGTTGGTCTAAATCCGTTTATTTTGCAGCCGCCGCTGCCGCGCTTGAAGCGTTAAAGGGTCAGGCGGATGTTGCCGGTGTTTCTATGGAGGCATTGGCGGGAGCATTGTCTGATATGGCTCCAAAGTATGAAGTTGTTTATGTGCTTGGTGTAGGGCTTAAGAAGAATATAGGCGCAATTCTTACGGCGCTTATGGCGCTTAAGAAGAAGAAAGTTAAAACCGTATGGATCAGTTCGCTACCGAAAGCTCCGGAGTTTTGTGCCGAAGCCAGTATCGAGGGACATGATGATATTGCGTGCGGATTTGATGATCTTTGGGATGAGCCGCGCACAACGCTAGTAGATGCAGTTGCCGAGTATTTTAGGCTATCAAAATCGGATACCCAGTTCTTTAATGCGTATTGTGAGAATGTAGAAGATCGTTCGTCGACTGTCGGTAGGTATCAGATGCTTGCCAAGGCTGCGGGCTATATGCATCGCACACGTGGTGATGATTCGATTTACATAGAGGCGATTCGTGCTTTGTCTGAGCGCGTTAAGCCAGCCGTTTGGTCTTCGAAGATAAAAGAGGCATATGAGGACTATGTTCGTTTTGGAAGACGTGAACTTGGCGGGACGAGTAAAGCAATAGCCGATATAAAGCAAAGAATACTTAAAGCGGCAAAGTATGAAAGAGCCAGAGTGCTGATTCTCGGTCCTAGCGGTACGGGCAAAGAGACTGTTGCGCAACAAATTCATGCGCATAGTCCAAGAAAGAACCGGCCATTCATAGCATTTAACTGTGCAAGCGTAGCAAAGGAACTTCTTGAGGACCGTTTCTTTGGGCATGAAAAAGGCGCTTTTACAGGAGCGGACAAGCAAACTCAAGGCTTCTTCGAACGGGCGGATCATGGAACACTGTTTTTGGATGAAATTGGAGAAATGCCGTTAGATGCTCAAGCTATTCTGTTGCGTGCCTTAGAAGAAGGAAAGATTATTCGTGTCGGAGGAACAACAGAGATAGATGTAGATGTACGCTTGGTTGTGGCAACTAATCGTAATCTACCGAAGATGGTTCGAGAAGGAAAGTTTCGCGCTGATTTGTATCAACGCATATCGACAATTCTCATAGATATGCCACCTTTGACAGGGCGCAATGAGGATATTATCGATATAGCTGACGGATGGTGGATGGATATGTGCGGAGGACATCTTACAAAAGAGCAACTGGACGCACTGATAAGTTATGATTATCCCGGAAACGTTCGCGAGCTTATCAATCTTTTAGATAGAGCACGGGCATTGGAAGAGTCTGATTTCAGTAAACTTATTGAAGAACATCGAGCAATCAATAAAGACTTAAGAGAGGGATTAGATAATGCGGATGTAGTATCATATCCTGACAATCTTGACGCTACGATACGTATGCATGCAAGAAAGATATTTGAGAAATACGGTAAGAACCTATCGGCAACAAGAGAAGCGTTAGGAATATCTCTAAATACACTAAAGAAGTATTTGGCGTAGAGTGGCAGTTGTTGTCAAATAATGCTAGGTGATTATCAGTATTTGATAGTCGCCTTTGCTTTATGGACGCATACAGTCTTAAAAGCACCCATTTTTCGATTGGCACGTCCTTTGCTTAAGTTCTGGCAGAGGAGTGTCAATATGGCGAAAAAGAAATTCATCGACAAGAGAAACGATCATCGGCGATTATTAAGGTCGGAATATCTGAATACTCGTGATAAAGTAGAAGAAATTGTAGAGTTTATTTCGGGTCTTGGCCTGGAAGTGAAAGTTCATCGTGGTGATGATGAAGATGATCGGTATTTCGGGTTTGAATTATATATAGATGATCCAGAAGAGTATATATGGATAGAAATACTCAATCCTAGGGGCGGAGATACACTCGAAGTCGCGCTAGGTTATTATGGAGTTCAATTAGTCACAAAGCGGAGTTTTCAGCACTACTATCCAACCAAATCGGGTCTTTCATTGTTTTTTGAGGAATTAAAAGGATATATTCTAGGGACACATATTGCGGTTCGTGTTGATATTGAAGATAATTACTTTACTAACGGGATTATTCATACGAACGACTTGAATGCTACGGACTGGTTCTCGACGATAGGCAAGCTTATTTTTCGAGATTTTAGATGGTCAAAGTGGTATCAAGACAGATATTCCAGAGATAGATGTCTTAAGGAGAAATTGAGATTGATCTCGAAACATGGATGTCAAATAGGAATTGAGAGCTGGAATGGAGATATGAACTCTGATATATCGCTTCCTGCGCTTGCGGGAGTTTCAGTAAGTAAACTCAGAAAAGGAGAGGAGTGGTATAATGGCTAAGTTTAAGAGTGTTAATCATGGTTTTCTAATGCGGTCGGCCATACGATTCTGGACGAATATAGTTAAAAACTTTGAGGGCGCGATTAATGAGGATGAATTCTTTCGCTTGATAACCAATTATCTAGAACGAAGAATAATTTTAGCGGCAATAAGAAGTCAAGTGCCAGCAAAAATGCTCAAGGAGATGTCCGATGTTGATAGATACGATCATCTTGACCTCAAGAATGAGCCGATTGAAAAGATATTGTGCAAGATGTGGAATTGGGCGGGAGCGAGAAAATATGCGAGAAGATTAAGTCTTTCGTTAAGTAAAGAATTGAGTAAATTTTGCTCCGACAAAAGGACTTATGATGTGGTGGAACAACGTTTCGAAGAATTGGTACGATTTCTGGCATTATCGAGATTGGAAGCGGAGATCTTGCTTTTTGCATATGTTCAACACTCGACTGCCTTGACTAAAATGCCCGAGCATGTATATAGTGATGATATGCGCATTTTTATCGCAATGGCACTTAACCGCTCTTATGATGAGATTGTAAGCGCGGTTTCGAATAATTCGAAGTTGTTTAGGTATGAATGTCTTGAAAAGCATGGTTATGGATTCAATGCCAAAGAACTTGGTGGCTTTTTGTCCGGCGGTGACACGCGAAGTCTTTATGAGCATTACTACAACCATATCGAGCAGTCTCCGCTACCTTGGGCCTTCTTCGGTAAAAGAGCTAGAGAAGAAGGCGAAACCTTGAAAAAATTGTTGCAAGCAAAGAGTTCTAAGCGATTAAATGTTTTGCTATATGGGGCGGCGGGCTCCGGTAAAACGAGTTTTGCACGAAGCATTGTGGCGGAGTTGGGGCTTAAAGGATATGAAATATCACAGTTTAATAAAGACGATGAGTGTATAAAGTCAACAAGCTCGCGAATTGCAAGCATTCGCTTATGTAGTGAAAATGTTGCTGATAGGGATGGAGTGATCATAATTGACGAAGCGGATAATCTACTTCGTACGGAATCGCAGTCGTGGAATCAGGTTTTTAGTGGAGATCATTCTTGCGAAAAAGGGGCGGTGTGTTCTCTCTTGGATGAGATACAAATGCCGACAATCTGGATATCCAATGTAAAAGCTCGTGAAATGGCGGATAGCGTTCGTAGGCGCTTTGATTTCTCAATTTCTTTTGCGCCGTTGACGAGGAAGCAACGAGAAATGGTTTGGCAGAATAATGTGAAAAAGCTTAAACTTGAAAGGTTGATAGACAGTTCTATGATTGTCGATTTCTCATCTCAATATGAAGTAAGTGCGGGTGGAATTACGATGGTGTTGGAGAATCTAAAGAAAATGAATCCATCGAAGATAAATGTATCGAAGGTGGTTGAAACTTTGATGAGACCGCATTGTGAATTGATGAATAAGCCTATGGTGGATTCTAAAGATTTGCCCGCTGAAGATTATTCGCTAGATGGATTAAATGTCAAAGGAGAAGTCGGCTTATGCGATATCGTCAGCTCATGCAAGGCATTTCTCGAGGATGATGGATCGGGGGCTGATTCGCCGCGTATGAATATCCTTCTATCGGGTCCGTCAGGAACCGGCAAAACCGAGTTCGTCAAGTATCTCGCTTCAAAGTTATCCCTGAGGTGTAAAACCTATATGGGTAGCGATCTTTTGTCTATGTGGGTAGGAGGCACGGAAGAAAGAATCAAATCGGCTTTTAATGAGGCCGAGGAGGATGGCTCTATTCTCTTTTTCGATGAGCTTGACGGGCTCTTGCAAAGTAGGACAAGAGCGCACAATAGTTGGGAGGTGACACAGGTTAACGAAATCTTGCATCAAATGGAGCACTTTAAGGGAATCTTTATTGGAGCGACAAATAATAAAGAATGTTTAGATATAGCGGTGTTGCGGCGCTTTACATTTAAGATAGATTTTGATGTGCTTGATGCATCAGGTAAAAAGCTTTTCTTTGAAAGAATGTTTGGAAGAACACTAACATCTGATGAAGTGAGTATTTTGAGCCGTATCGACAATGTTACGCCGGGCGACCTTCGCACGGTTCGACAGAGATTATTTTATCTCAAAAGCAAGTTCAGTAATGCGGGTTTGCTTAAAGCAATTGAGGAAGAGGTTGCGAATAAGAGAAATTTCAATCACAAGAAGATAGGATTTTAATATACAAGAAACGAAGGAGTGGATTATGCTTGGTAGTTCGCGTAAAAAGCAAAGAGAGTTGCGAGAAAAGATTGCAAAAGAAGAGGAGGAGATGTTGAATAGAGCGTCCGCATCTTGGTGGAATGGATCAAGTTGGGGGAGTGGTATGGATGCGCCTCCAGTAAAGAAACGCATCAACCCACTTCAAGCAGAATATGATCTTATCGAATGTGATCCTTGGGATGTCGATGAGAATGTGATAAAAGCATATCGAACAGCGGCAAAACGACATCATCCGGATTTGATAAGAGCTAGAGGCGGTGCAGGTATGGAGGTTGATGCTGCCAATATTAAGATGCATTTGATAAACGCAGCGTGGGAGAAGATAAAAAAGGAACGTAATTTGTGAGGCAAAACGTACAGAAATATGATATGATAAGAGAAAATAAGAGGAGTATTTCTATGAATGACAATATTAATAATACTAGCGAAGTGATAAAGAAAGGCGTGGAGGGATATGTTTATATCGTATCGAGTAAAGCTATCAAGGTTAATAAAGATATTCAACACCTGGACAACGAGACGGGTGAGTTATGCGTTCCAATAAAGGTTGGCGCAGCAAAAGATACGGATAAGCGTATGGGGACGCTAGATTCTGCGGTTCCGATCGACTTTGTTTTGCATATGCGCATCAAGAGTCCGAGCATGTACGAGCTGGAAAGCGCGTGCCATAAGCGGCTAAAGGAGTATCAATATCCTAATACAGAGTTCTTTGCGTGCGAGCTTACAGAAGCAAAGAAAAGGTTAAGGGAGGCCTTAAATGATTTGATTAGAGAGAAGAGATGGAGCCGTGATGCTTGTATAGAAGAAACTAAATTCGCCCAATTTGGTCGCTCCGGGGCAAAGATGAAGTCTTTGCGAGAGGAGTTGTTTGGAGGTAAGATAGAATTCAAGTGCGCCCAGAAAGGAATTGAGGCTTATGGGGTATTTAAGGGTGAGGGCTGTTTTGTTATAAAGAAGGGCTCGAAGATTTCATTGGTGCCGGCGCCTAAGTTTGAATCAAGTAAGCCGATTGGATATTACAAGTTATGGGAAGTGATTCAACAAGATGGACGTGTAGATAAAGATGGAAATGTCGTAACGGATATAGAGTGCGATTCTCGCGCAATGGCCGCGTCTGTCGTCCTTGCTTCTAGTAGAAATGGAAATAAGGAGTGGGTAGAAATAACAAGTGATAAGAGGAAGGGGCGAAGTTTGGGTGAATTTTTCGGTAGATGACACCTTGACGCATAGACTCACAGTAGGATATAATTTAAGCTGTTTTGAGGCAACAGCGGGGGAAATACGTAACTGAATCAACCCGCAAGTAGCTAGAATCTCGGAAATAGCGTCCATCACCTTCGGGTGGTGCGTGAAATGCAAACGCGCCCGACATTAGTGCTTTAGAAACCGCCTATTCTAGCACCCTCAGAATTGCTAAGGAAGCAGCTCTTTGCATAGAAGTAAGCTGCTTCCTTTATTATACTGCTTGTTCGAGTCGATAGAACTATATTTATGGAAAACAATGAAGTAGATTCGGCCGGGGGCGAAGCCGGGTCCCATGCCGAATCTTCTCTTCTCAAGGCGGGTCGACTTGACGTCCTGCAACGCAGGCGTCGACCAAGACACGCATTCTCCCTCTCTCTTGTTGGATACTGTTAATGGATGCGATATGCAGGGTAAGGGGAGCGGTGCTAATTCGGGGATGCCGTTTTGGCCGCTGGTAAGCTAGACTTCCAGAGGTGTTGAGGGGTGTATACGTGTGCATCGGATTGTGTAAACGCGCAAAACGGAGGGTCAACCGAATTAGTACCCGACCCGGCCGATGGTTAGGACACGTCATTCTAAATTGTGCGTACGATGTGTATGTGAGATAACGTTGTTTAAAGCAGCCACTCTCAAGCTTTTCTTTTATTCGCTGTTCGGGATGCTAATGCTTTATTGCGGTGTATTGAACCAGCCAAAAATTTTCCATAAAATACTGGAAAGAAGGTCGTAGCCGCTGAACGCCAGTGAGTGGCCGAGCAACGCGAGGGGATAGCCGAAGCGAAGCTGAGTGCCGAGACCATCGTCCCAGTATTTTATGGAAAATTTTTGCGCTTGATTTCGCACCCATCCCGCCGAAGGCGGGCATCGGCAGGAGGGGGACGGAGCGGCGAGTAGCTGTCTTGCATGGATGTGTGTAGACCGGAGGGGATGAGGAGTGGGTGAGTGAGGAACGAGGTTTTTTAGGCGAATGAGAGCTGTTGTAAGCAGCGAATGATAGGTGCCGAGGCATGGTAGGCTCTTACCTCGCTCTCTTGTCTTCTACGTAGAGCCGTAAAAAGACCGATGAGACGAGACCGAACCCAGCTGCCTCAGCACCTCCGCGTCGCAACTTGTGCTTAGGCGCGATATTTGGTATAATGTTCTCTAAATAATCTCAATATGAGGAGTAACTATGGGTATTTTCAAGGCTTACGATATTCGTGGTATTTATGGACAAGATCTCAACGAGGAGATCTTCGAGAAGATCGCGCGCGCTTACGCTAAATTCACCGGCGTTAAGAAAGTCGCTGTCGCGCGAGATTGCCGCAAGTCTTCCGATTCGCTTTTCGCCGCGTTTGCGAAGGGACTTACCGACGTCGGCGTCGATGTCATCGATGTCGGACTCGCTTCGACTCCGATGAGTTATTTCGCTAACGGTACCCTTAAGACCGACGGCTCGGTGATGATTACCGCTTCGCACAATACGAAGGAATGGAACGGTTGCAAGCTTTGCCGCGCGAACGCCGTGCCGATCTCCGGCGCGACCGGCATTAAGGATATCGAAAAGCTCGTTATGACGGGCGATTTGGGCGAAGACGCCGCCGTTAAGGGCACGATCACGAAGGTCGATGTTTCCGCCGAGTATGCCGAGCATGTGAAGAAGTTCGCGCACATGGCCAAGCCCCTCCACCTCGCCTTGGACTTCGCGAACGGCATGGGCATCGCCGAAAGCTGCGCGTTCAAGGACTCGATGATCACTTACGATGGTCTTTACGGCGAATATGACGGAGACTTCCCGAATCATGACGCGAATCCCCTGCACGTCGAGACGTTGAAGGACCTCCAAGCGCTCATCAAGGCGAATCCCGGAAAGTACGCTTTCGGCGTCGCTTATGACGGCGACGCGGACCGCGCGGGCTTCATCGACGAAAAGGGCGAAGTCATTCCGATGGATTTCGTGACCTCCCTCATTTCTCAGGATATGCTTAAGAGCTTCCCCGGCTCCGCGTGCTTCTACGATCTTCGCTCGACGAAGGTCGCCGAAGAGACTATCGCCGCGGCGGGCGGTAAGCCGATGATGTCCAGAGTCGGTCACTCCTTCATCAAGGAGCAGATGCGCCAGAACGACGCGATCTTCGCGGGCGAACTCTCGGGTCACTACTATTTCAAGGCGAACTTTACGGCGGAGTCGAGCTCGATGGCGACGTATGCGCTCGCGAATATCGTTTCCGCGTCCGATAAGCCCCTATCTGAGCTTATCGCGCCCTTGAAGAAGTATTTCCAGTCCGGCGAAATCAACACCAAGACGACGACGCCCCCCGCCGAGATCTTGAAGAAGATCAAGGAGCTTTACGCTACGAAGGGTAAGGTTTTCGAGCTTGACGGCGTCTCGGTTGACGCGTGGGAGACGGAAGGCTATTGGGCGAATGTTCGTATGTCCAATACCGAGCCGCTCGTGCGTCTTAACCTCGAAGGTAAAACCAAGGAAATCATGGAGGCAAAACGCGATGAATTTCTCGCAATTATCCGCGCTTAAGGTTCTATCTTGCGTATCGCTTACGTTGGCGCTCGTCGGGTGCGGTGAGCGCGACGGCAAGGCGGAGCTCGAGAGCGCGAAAAACGCTTACGAATTGAAGGACTCGTTAAAGGCCGATAAGCTCTTGGACAAGAGCCTCGGGTATAACCCCGAGAACGTCGAAGCGCTTATTTACAAGGCGCGGCTAAAATTGGATCAAGGCGAAATCGCCGAAGCGAAGAACGCGATCGAGCGCGCCGTCGTTCTCGATGGCGAGGCGGTGGACGTTCGCATGCTTAACGCGCAGATCGCTTATCATGGTCGCGACTACGATACCGCGATCAAAGAGTTTACCGCGATCTACGAAAATCAGCTCAATACGCCTTCGATTCGCTCGCAGGCCTTAACCGGCCTCGGCATTGTCGAGATGAGCTGCAACAACTACGATCAAGCTCGCATCGATTTTCTCCTCGCGATTCGCACCGATCGTCGTAATGCGTCCGCGTGGTATCACCTCGGTATGGTCTACCGCGATAGCTTCGGCTATTTCGAAGCGGCGCTCGAGCAATTCGAAGCGTATGTGCGTATTGACGAGATCGCCGACGCCCGCGTTCAGAAGGTTCAGCGAGTCGTGATTCCTGAACTTAAGGAGTCGATCGCCGCTGCCGCGACGCAGATTCCCGGCGCGTTGAAGCGTGACCCTGCCGCCGCTTCCGCGGCGCTTCAGAAGGCCGAGGCTGCCATGAAGAAGGGGACTCCCAAAACGGCTCGTCTCCGTTATCAGGACGCGGTTAATGCGGACCCCTTGAGCTATCCCGCGACTTTCGGACTGGCACGCGCTTGGGAGAAAACGGATAAGACCGCTGACGGGCAGAAAAAGGCGCTTGAGTACTATCGTATGGCCTGTAAGCTTTCTCCCGGAAAGACGTCGACTTTCGTGACGGCGGGAGAACTCGCGCTTCGCCTCGGGTTCCACGCGCAGGCGGTAGAGATTTACTCGCGTGCGCTCGCGGCGAATCCGACTAATACGACGGT
Source organism: Kiritimatiellia bacterium (assembly GCA_024405265.1). Lineage (GTDB taxonomy): Bacteria > Verrucomicrobiota > Kiritimatiellia > RFP12 > UBA1067 > UBA1067. The sequence continues at coordinate 12,265 of JAKSOZ010000015.1, forward strand.
GATCGATGGTCTTATTCGCTCGCTGAAGAAGGTCGGCAATCGAACGAAGATCGCCGACGCTTACCAGCGATATCGAGACGCGCTCCCGAAGCCGATGAAGAAGTAAGTGGAAGCGGCGCCTACCATACAGCAAATGCTTCCCGCCGACTATTGCCTCGGCGCGCTTACACTTGTGTTAATGGTTATGGGGGTTTTTCGCGGACTCTCCGGCATTTTGGCTTTTGTCGCGTCCACTGTTATCGCGGCGTTCGTGGCGTCCTTCGGATGGACGTTGTCGGCGGAATTCCTTACGGTCGCATGGCAGCGGATATTAGCCGATTCGGTAGCTACGTTAATCATCTTCGGTGTCGTCAAGATGATCATTAAAGCGAGTGTGAACGGTCTTTTAGCTCAACCGACGGACGCTATTATGGGCGGACTTGTCGGACTCGTGGCCGTAGGCGCTTTGATAATCGCGTGGGCGCTAAGCGGTTTTATGGTCGAGTATTCAGGCCTGGCGACTTATGTTGCGGGCTACGTCGCCAAATGATCTACGAATATTTATATCAGGACCGCGAGAATAACAATCTCAAAGGTGAAATCAAGGCTCGCAATCGCGCGGAAGCGTACGCGGCGATTCGTAAGCTAGGAATTCGCCCCTATCGAGTAATCGGCGACGACCCGAAGAATTGGAGACCATGGGCAATCGCCGGCGGGTATGTCGTGATGACGCTGATAACGCTGGTCGCTTGTTATCTTGCGATCAGCGCGAATTTGAAACGTCATAAAGGTTCGCGACTTAGCGAGGAGCAGGCGGTAGTCTTTCGCGAGCGTTGCGAAGACGCGGTGATGCGAGCGCCTGAAGCGTATAGATATAATGTTTGGAAGGGCGTTAATGCGAGGCTTGAAGAACAAGGTCTCGCCCCGCTTGAGCGTCCCGCCGACATGGTCGAAGATCTTGAATTCCGATGAAGTTCATCGACCGCGTCGTTCTTGCTCTAAAAAGCGAGCTCGAAAGTACGAGCGCCGGAGTCTCTTCACTTGATCACTTGCTTTTGTTGGTGCCTACGGCGGAAGCAGGGCGGCGCGTAAGAGAAGAGCTCGCCCGTGCAATGCCTCGCGGACTTATCGCGCCTAGGGTCGAATTGCTGAATCGGTTCTTGGTCGAGGAAGAGCTTTCGCAGGCGCGTTGGACGTTGGAACTTTGCGAATATCTCATAAAAGAACGCGGAGAGAAAGACTGCGACCGAGCGATTACGCGTTCGCTGATGTATTTGGACTTGTGGAAGATTCTCTCGGAAGGCGCGTTGTCGTTCGAAGATGTTGACGAAGAAGGAGCGTGGGAGACGCTTAAGGGAATCGAGCGTGATTTCGTCAGGCGTATGGCGAGTAAGGGTCTTGTTCCCGACTTTCTGAAGGTCAAGCGCGCGTTGAAGAATCCGCCCATTCCTCAGGAAGTCAAGAAGGTCTTTATATTAACGGATTTCTGGCCTTTAGGTGAGAAAATTTCTTGGCCTTGCGAAGTGGTTCGCCTAAGCCCTACCGAGGAGAACATCGCCGATTACCGTATCAAAGGCTTCGCGAGGGCGAGTGACGAAGCGAAGTTCGTAGCGGATAGTTACTTGAGAATCAAGCCTGAGGAAACCCCTGACGCCCTCGTTCTTGCGGATGCTTCGATGTTCGTGGATCTCAAGGGCGCGATGGAGGCGGCGGGGTTCTCGCTTTATGACCCTAATCGTCAGCCGGTTATCGCCTCTTCTTTAGGTAAGCTCGTCAAGCGCCTTTTGACGTTGATCAGGACCGATTCTTATGATGTCTTTTCCGCTTTAGTGCGCGGCGCTGATTTTCGTGAGTCGGTCACGACGGAAGATTTGAAGACGCTTGATGAGTTGCAGAAACTTATCTTGCCGGATAAAATGTCTCAAGTCGGTGAAGATTTCCTGAATAAGCTACCGGAGTTCAAACACGATCTGCGTGGAATAAGAGAGTTCTTGAAAGCGCTTTTCGCTAATAGAGAACTCAGCGCCGGCTCTCCGGAGGATGAGGAATTCTGTGCGGCGGCGAATGAAATCAATCGTCTTTTTGCGGATGTCGACGTCGAGGGGTTTGATGAAGAACTTAAGATCGCCGTTTTCGAGAAAGCGCTATCCTCGCTTAAGTATCAGTTGGAGAGTGATAAGCGCAATCGAATTAAAGTTCACGGCTTCATGGACCTTCCTTTTTTAAGTGAAGATGAAGTGAATATCGTCGGCTTTATCGAAGGAGCGGTTCCCGAAACGATAATCCAGCACCCGTTATTGCCCGATTCTTTGCGCGCGAAGCTTGGCCTTACCACCAATCAAGATCGCTTCGAGCGTGATAAGCGTATCTTCGCTGACGCCGTCTCTTCGCGTGAAGCATATCACCTCGGCGTGACTTTCCACTCGCTTGATCGAACGGGAGACTCCGTTAAACCTTCCCGCCTTATTTTCGAGACTGAAGACGATGATGAGCTTATACATCGAGTGGAGCGATATTATCGAGAGAGTTTCGGCTCGCTCTCTCGCCGCGATACTTTCTCGATTCCCGACAAGTGGCGACTTAAACTGCCGATTCCGCCGAAGTATAAAGAGCTGAAGTCGATATCGCCGACCCATCTTTGCGAATATCTCAATTGTCCTTTCAATTATTTTCTGCGTCGAGTGGCGTTAGCGGAAACTTTCGAGGACGAGGCGAACGAGCTTACGTCTCGTAGATTCGGAACGCTTATTCATAGCGCGCTTGAGTATTGGGGCAAAGGCGAAAAAGTCGATAGTGACGATGCGGAGGAGATATACGCCGAATTCGAGCGCGGTATAGAAGCTTTTCTTCGCCATGACTTCGGAGACGAGATTCCCACGATAGTCTCCTTGCAGGCGGAGAGCGCCAAGTCGAGACTTAAGATATTCGCTTCCCGTCAGGCCGCGTGGCGGAAGGAGGGTTGGCGCCTCGTGGAGAGTGAAGTGAAGCTTCGCGTCACGTACGATCATACTACGCTCTTCGGCACCGCAGATCGCATTGATTATAACGAGCGACTCGGGCAGTGGTGCGTGATCGATTACAAGACTTATGCCAAGAAAGATCGTGCGCTTAAAACCGCCAGCGTCCAATTGCCGATTTATTGCGCGATGTTGGAACTCGCGAAGAATCCGAAGCTTAAAGGCGCTACTCGCGATAATACGATTTCCTGTTATGCCGTTATTGGAGCGAAAGAAGAGGATGTCTTGTTCCTTCCTCCTAAAAACGGCGAAGACGTCGCGGAGGCGGAGAAGCTTATTCGCGGCAAATTGATCCCCGGGATCGAAAAAGGCATTTTTTACCCGCCTTCGCCCGAAAACGAGTGGACGTACGATTTCGAAGACTATTTTCTCGTTGACGATTTAGAGGCAAGTATCGACGAACAATGGCTGAACGATCAAAAAGCGCGATCACTTTAATCGAGGCCTCTGCCGGTACCGGTAAGACCGAGACGCTGGTTCGTCGAATGATCGACGAGCTGGAGCGAGGCTTCTCGCCTAAAGACTTGGTTTCGCTCACGTTTTCGCGAGCTGCCGCGGGCGAGATATTTCAACGTCTCGTTTCGACGCTCGCCGCCGATGCGAAAGCCGACCCTTCGAAGGTGAGGCTACTACGCGCGGTCATCTCCACTCAACATCTTTCGCTTATCGGTACGCTGGATGGGTTCTTGATGCGAATCGTCAAGTCGTTTCCGCTTGAGTTGGGTCTCGCCGGTGATTATAAGCTTATGGATGAGTTCAGCGCTTCGCGCGCGAAGGCGCGAGTCTCGTTCGGTATCTTGAAGCGAACGGATGCCGCGACTCGGAGGTCCTTTCTCTCCGCGTTCAAGGAAGCGGAAGCTCGTTCCAATAATGCGAAGTTCACCGACACTTACCTTAAATTCATAAACACTTGGCATGAATTTTATCTCGAGCATCATAAGGACTATCGTTGGGGCTTCGATTCATTCAGGGTTGACGAACGATTCTTGAAGGAAACGGCGTTAAGACTGAAAGCGGTTAAGGTTCGCAAGCAGGAGAAGTGGGACCGATTCGCCGATTGGGTAGGGGATTTTAACGGAACGTTCGAGAAAGCTCCGACGATCTGGAAAAACCTTATTGCGATTGATAGGCTAATGGATGTGAAATCGATCACGATCTCCGTCGATCGTTGTAAGGAGACGTTCGCGGGTGAAGAATTGCGAGTCGTTCAAGACGCGGTTCGGTTGATCTGCGCGTACATGATCGCGCTTAAGAGCGATATGGCTCGCGGTATTTTCTCGCTGCTCAAGCCGTTCGAGGCGGAGTACGATCGACTCGTGCGTTCTCGAGGTAATCTCGAGTTCTCGGATTTGCCTCGGCTCATAATGAATCTAGGGGATGAGGTCCGTAAATATCTCGAGTTTCGATTGGATTCACGTTTCTCGGCTTGGGGACTTGATGAATTTCAAGATACTTCTCGCGAGCAGTGGGAGGCTTTGAAGAATTTGATTGACGAAGCGTGCCAGAGCGAGGACGGCAAGGAAGTGCTGATCGTCGGAGACTCGAAGCAGGCGATTTACGGTTGGCGCAAGGGCGACGTGCGGATTTTGAAACGAGAGAAAGAATCTCGGCGTTATGAAATAAAATCTCAAGATCGTTCGTGGCGTTACGGCAGTGAAATCTGTGAGGCGATAACGACTGTCTTCACCTCCGGGGCAATTACTTCGATAAGCGAGCTTTGGGAATGCCGCGCGCATGAAACCGCACGCTGCGATCGACATGGATGGGTTCTCTTTCACAATCTCGTCGGTTCGAAAAGAGCTGATTTCTATGAAGGCGTTTATAATGAATTGATGCGCACGAAGCCTTGGGAGAAATCGGTCAAGTGCGCGGTCCTCGTGCGAGATAATCGTTTGGGTATCGAGCTCGTGGAACTTTTACGGTCCAGAGGAATCAGGAACGTGGTTTTCGAAGGAGACTCGAAAGTCCTTGATACTCCGGTTTTGTCAGCGTTTTTGGATCTTACGTTTATTGCCGATCATCCCGGTGACGAAAAAAGCTTCCGGCATTTTGTGCTCTCGCCGCTCAAGACGGCCTGGTATGGTGAGCGCGCTATCACGCCCGAAGAGGTGTCGCTTGATTTCGCGCGACTCTTCTCTTCGATAGGCCTCGTGCGTACGTTCAGAGCTCTTCGCGCCAAGCTTGATGCGGATCTCGGAGAGTTCACCGAGTCGCGTTTTGTGGATATGCTTTCCGCTGCGGCGGCATTCGAGGAATTGGAAGACAGCGCGGTTAAAGTCAGCGATTTTACCGACTTCTTAAGAGCTCGTAAGAAGCGAGAAGCCGCGCAAGAGGGCATGATTCGGGTTATGACGATTCACCATTCCAAGGGTCTCACGCTCGATTACGTTATCGTTCCTCTTTATGAATCGGGGAGCTTTTCTTCTCATGTTCCCGAGTGCATCGTAAGCGAAGAAGAAAAGTGGCTTTTACCGAACCCCGGTCGTGACGTAGTCGCCCATAGCGATGCGCTTAAGAAAGCGGTGGATGAAGCGTACGAAATCGCGCTCCAAGATGAACTTTCCGCTTATTACGTCGCGCTTACGCGAGCGAAGTATGCGATGACGGTGCTCTTGCCGGAGAAGATTCGAGAAAATACGTTCGCTGCCATTATACGTGATAGCGGTGTAAGCTCTACGAAGAACGTCGACTATCGCTTGCCTGATTTGCGAGGAGAAGCCGATATCCTTGAAGAGACGGACGATTACCCCGTAATCGAGCGTCGGAAGCGAAAGGAACTTAAACGTCGCCTGCCGAGCGTTGCCGCGCTTTCCGGTCGAAAAGCGTCCGAGCTTTTCGATGAGGACGCTTCCGGGCTCGAGGCGATGAAGCGAGGCTCAACCCTTCATGATGAGATGAGTAAAATCGAGTTTTCGGACGAGGCGAGATACCGCGGCGCTTTGTCGAAACCTGAAGGGTTCATAGAACTTTGGCGAGAGCGCGCGTTCGAGCTTTCGATTAACGGCGAGTGGATATCCGGGCGTTTCGATCGAGTGGTGTTCTTTGAGAAAGACGGAGAGCGCCATGCGCTTATCCAAGACTTCAAGACCGGTTCGAGGGAGGGGATGGCTGCTAAATATTATGCGCAAATGAGCGCCTATCGCGACGCTGTCGCGGTCCTTGCGGACATCGACAAAAGGAATATTCAGGCTGAGCTTTTGACAATCGGCGGGATATTTGATAAAATTCCCCTTATCTTTACGTAAAAATAGGAAAGATGAATATGAAAGAGATTAACGGAGCGCTTACCGCGAAGGGACTTAAGGTCGCCTTGGTCGTTAGCCGTTTCAATAGCTTCTTGACCGAGCAACTTGTAAAGGGGGCGCTTGATGCGTTCACTCGTCTCGGAGGTGAGGAAGGTGATATTTCGCTTGTTCGTGTCCCCGGTGCGTATGAGCTTCCGATCGTCGCGCAGAAGCTCGCGAAAAGTGGCGTTGACGCGGTTGTCGCGCTCGGAGCCGTCGTTCAGGGAGCTACCGCTCATGCCGATCTTATCAACGAGACGACCGCTCGCGCGTTCTCTCAGATTTCGCTCGAGACGGGAGTTCCCGTTGCCGATGGCGTCGTCGCTGCCGAGAATCTCGAGCAGGCCGTCGAACGTTGCGGCACGAAGCAGGGCAACAAGGGGTTTGCGGCGATGACTGCGGCGATCGAAACCGCTAATGTCATGAAGCAGCTTTAAGAAAAGTTTAAGGTTCAAGATTCAAAGTACAAAGAAAGAAGAAAAGAAGATGAAGGAAGTCAAGAAGGTTGCGTTTCTTACGGCCGGCGGTCTCGCTCCGTGCCTCAGCTCGTCCATCGGTTATTTGATCGATGAGTACAACAAGAAAGCCCCGAACGTCGAAATGATCGGCTATGTCAACGGCTATATGGGTCTTTTGAAGGGCGATTCGATCCCCGTTACTCCCGAAGTTCGCAAGAGCGCGCTCGTTCTCACGAAGCATGGCGGCTCTCCGATCGGTAACAGCCGCGTGAAACTCACGAACGTCAAGGATTGCGTCAAGCGCGGTCTCGTCAAGGAAGGCGAAGATCCGCTTAAGGTCGCGGCCGACCAGCTCGTCAAGGACGGCGTCGACGTTCTCCACACGATCGGTGGCGACGACACGAACACGACGGCCGCCGACCTCGCCGCTTACCTCGCGACGCATAACTATCCGCTTATCGTCGTCGGTCTTCCGAAGACCATCGATAACGACGTCTATCCGATCAAGCAGTCGCTCGGCGCTTGGACCGCGGCGGAAGAGGGCGCTAAGTATTTCATGAACGTCGTTAAGGAAAATTCCGCGAATCCCCGCGCCTTGACGGTTCACGAAGTCATGGGCCGTAACTGCGGCTGGCTTACCTACAAGACGGCTCAGTATTACCGTAAGATGCTCAAGCGCACGAAGTTCCTCCCCGAGTTCAACTTGACCCTTGAGCGTCAGGATGTTCACGCCGTTTATGTCCCCGAGTCGAAGATCGACTTCAAGAAGGAAGCCGAGCGCTTGCTCCCGATCATGGACAAGGTCGATTCCGTCAATATCTTCGTTTCCGAAGGTGCCGGCGTCGCTGATATCATTGCCGAGATGAAGAAGCGCGGCGAAGAAGTCCCGGTCGATGCGTTCGGTCATCCTCGTCTCGATAAGGTCAACGTCGGACAGTACGTCGCCAAGCGTTTCGGCGAACTCCTCAAGGCCGAGAAGACTCAGGTTTTCAAGTCGGGCTACTTCGCTCGCGCGGCCGCGCCGAACAAGAAGGACTTGAAGCTCATCGAAAAGTGCGCCCGCAAGGCCGTCGAGTGCGCTCTCACCGGCGTTTCCGGCGTTGTCGGTCCTGACGAAGACGCTTCCGCGGTCATTCGTGCTTGCGAATTCCCGCGTATCAAGGGCGGTAAGCCGTTCAACGTTCGCAAGGGCAGCTTCCGTAAGCTCCTCGCCGAGATCGGCCAGCCTAACGCTCGTAAAAAACGTATCGTCAAGTGATTTATGGCTAAGGCTGTCATTATCGACTTCGATTTTGCCGCGATGAACGGCGCCGAACTTTTGTTCGACGCCGCTCGAGCGCTTTTCAAGAAAATCGATGATATCGAGCTCGACGCTCCTGCCGAGGCTCGTTACCTTCAGGGTAATGGTTACCTTGAAGGTATCAGCGCTTACTTCCAGTCGATTAAGACGAAGAAGACCCCTCAGAAGGCCGCTAAGGAGTTGGTTGCCGCGTTCGGCGATGTTGTTCTTAAGGCCATTCCTTCGGCGATTTCATCTTCGTTCAAGACTTTCGTTGGAGAGCTTAATGCCAAGGGAGTTAAGGTGATCATCATGACGCGTGCCGATGTCGAGCAGGCAAAGGTGGCGTTTGCTGATCTTTTAGGCGATAATGTCAAGCTTTCTCAGGATTCCAACTTGACGTATGGAGCGAGTAAGTGGGATGTGTGGCGTCGCGTTGCCGCGATGAATAAGGTTTCGCCGTCTGCCACGCTCGCGATTACCGGTTCGGGCACCGGGGTCAAATCCGCGCTTTTGGCCGGAATGGGCTCGGTTGCCGTCATGAATTCTCACGTCGCTTACCAAGATTTCGGCGGCGCCGATGAAGTGGTGAGCGCGCTGGATAAGAACGCGGCGAAGAAAGTTCTCGCGGCGCTTCGCATATAAGCGATGACCGGAATCGAACGACTCCATGAAATCACTACCCGTCTGAGAGATCCTCAGACGGGTTGTCCTTGGGATCGAGTTCAAACGCTCGAGACCTTGAAGCCTTGCGTTCTGGAAGAAACGTATGAGCTGCTTGCGGCGATGGACAAGAGTGATGATAAAGAAAATCATATCGAAGAACTTGGCGATGTGCTTTTGCAGGTGATGTTCCAATCGGTAATGGCCGAGCAGGAGGGGAAGTTCACTTTTGATGATGTCGCTAATGCCGTTTCCGATAAGCTCGTTCGTCGTCATCCTCACGTTTTCGCGAATGTCGACGCGAAGGACGAAGCGGCGGTGATGAAGAATTGGGAGCGCATCAAGCAACTCGAACATCGTAAGGAATCTCGTCATAGTGCGCTTGACGGAGTTCCGGCTACTTTGCCGTCGCTTTTGAAGGCTCGTCGCGTAATGGAAAAAGCCGCTCGGATCGGTTATGCAGAAGATCTTCCGAAAGTAGCGGTCGAGGGCGATCCCGGTGAGTTCCTATTGGCCGTCGTCAAGTCGATCGCCGATATGGGCGTCGATAGCGAGGCCGCGCTGGAGAAGGCGGTTAAAGCTTACGCCGACCGTTTCCGCTCGTTCGAGGCTGAGAAGAAGTCAGAATAATGCGTGTTGAGGTCATAAATCCGCATGGTTTTTGTGCGGGCGTGACTCACGCCATAAAGCTTGCGCTCAGTCTTAAAGGTGTTTATTGTCTCCATGAACTCGTGCATAATGAGATTGTGGTTGAAGGTCTGAAGCGCCGCGGTTTTCGATTCGTAGAAGATATAGAAGAAGTACCTGAGGGCGCTACGGTACTCTTTTCGGCGCATGGCGTTTCTCCTCAGGTCAAGGCCGCCGCGAAAAGGCGCAATCTTAAAGTCGTCGACGCGACGTGTCCCTTCGTCGAGCGAGTGCACCGCGAAGCGAGAGCTTTCGCCGAAAAGGGCTATCAGGTCGTCGTTATCGGGAATGAGAATCATGCGGAAGTGAAGGGTATCTTGGGCGAAGCTCCGAACGCGATAGTGCACACTGACCTCCCCGCTACACCTACTCCTACAACCTACACCTCCCCCTTAGGCGTCGTCTCTCAGACGACGATGAACGCCGACGATGTTAAGGCGAAAGTCGAGGAGCTTAAAGTCGGCTACAAGGTCGAGACGATGGCGCAGGTTTGCAACGCGACGAAAGAGCGTCAGGATGCGGTAAAAGCTTTTAAGGGCGATGCGCTATTGGTTCTTGGAAGCTCGAATTCCTCGAATACGAAGCGGCTTTCGGAAGTCGCGTCTTGTCCGACTTTTCGTGCGGGTAATATGGAAGAAGTTCGCTCGCTTGATTTCAGCGGTGTTAATACGCTTGGAGTCACGAGCGGCGCTTCGACGCCGGAGGAATTTTTCAACGAAGTGATCGCATATTTGGAGAAATTATGAAGAACTTGGTTTTGTCGTTAATCGCTATGATTTCATTCAGCGCCGTAGCTGACGTTTATTTGATCGATGGCGTGCGCGTCGAGGGAGAAGTCCATGAAATGGGCGGAATGAAAACGATCTGCAACGATGAAATGTGCATGATGATTCCCGAGGATGCGATTCGCTTGGACGCGGAAGGTTCGAGCCCCGCTTCCTCCGAAGAGATTTCCGCTCCGAAAACGGAAGAGAATCATCGTCTCGCTCAGGGCTTTATGACGAGCAAAAAGTTCTTGGCGTTTTTGAAGGGCGAGGAGGCAGCGGAAGAAACGAGCGATAATGATTGGATCGTCATTCTTTTGATCGCCTTCCTGGGAGGACTCGCGATGAATCTTACGCCTTGCGTTCTTCCGATGATCCCGATCAATCTCATGATTATCGGTAAATCCGCCGCGCGCGGGGCTTGGTATGGGCTTGGAATCGCGCTCGCTTATGGGGCGATGGGATTGATGGCGGCGATCGGGGGAATGGCCTTCGGCGAGATACAGGCTAACCCCTATTTCAATCTCACGATTGCCGTTCTTTTCATTCTACTCGCGCTCGCGCTCTCCGGTGTTTTCGCGATCGATCTCTCGAAGAATCGCGCCGGACTCGCGTCGAAGCGTCAGACGATGCTTCCTTGGGCGTTCGCGCTCTTCATGGGCGTCGTAAGCGCCGTCTTGGCCGGCGCGTGCGTAGCTCCGATCTTGATTTCGACTTTGCTTCTGTCCGCGAAACTCTACGCGGGTGGTAATGTCTTCGCGCTTGCGCTTCCGTTCGTTTTAGGTCTCGGAATGGCGCTTCCTTGGCCGTTCCTCGGCGCCGGGCTTAAGGTCTTGCCGAAGCCCGGGAACTGGATGAAGTATGTCAATAAGCTTTTCGCCGCGCTTGTCTTCGCGTTTGCGCTTTGGTATGGATATCTCGCTTATCTTGGCTTTTCTCGCTCGCCTTCGAGTGAGCAGACCGATGCCTCCGTTATCGCCGCGACGCCTTCGACTTTTACGCTCGAGGGTTTGAAACGCCCAGTGCTTGTCGATTGTTGGGCGACGTGGTGTAAGAATTGCGCGGCGATGGAAGAGACCGTCTTCAAGGATCGCGAAGTCGTTTCGGCGCTCGAAGGTTATACGGTGATTCGTCTTCAGGCGGAAGATATTCGCGAGCTCAAGCAGCTTGAAGGCTTCGAAAAGGTTTTGGGGCTTCCGGCTTTCTTGATAATCGAGGAGAAGTAAGTGAAGTTTCTGGGCTACGATTTTCGCGATTTGGAGCTCCTTGACGAGGCGCTGACGACGCCTGCGTATAAGATCGATCATCCGAAGGCGAGCGACAACCAACGTCTTGAATTCTTGGGTGACGCGGTTCTCGGATTCTTAAGTGCCGAAGAGCTTTTTGCGAAATTTCCCGGCGAGAAAGAGGGTAAGCTTACCGTCAGGCGTACTCACATGGTTTCTTCCGTAGCGCTTTGCGAAGCGGCCGCTCGACTCGATCTTAAATCGAGTCTTAAGCGTAATCGCGCAGCTGAAGAACTCCCCGATAATTCGAAGACGCTTGCCGATGCGATCGAGGCGATTATCGGAGCCGCGTACCTCGATGGCGGGATGGACGCCGCGCGCGAGGTTTATGCCACGCTCGCGCTCGAAAGCGTGCGCCGAGAGGATGATGAGATTATCAATCCGAAGGGTGCCTTGCAGGTGAAGTGTCAGGCGATGAAGCCTCAGCGCTTACCCGTTTATGAACTTATCGCGTGCGAGGGCAAGGCCCACGCGCCTGAATTTACCGTTAAAGTCACTGTCGAAGGAGTAGGAGAGGCGGTTGCGAAGGCCGGTAATCGAAAAGAAGCCGAGACTTTAGCCGCACGAACGCTCGTAAATATGATATAATATACCGCTATGAAACTCACACCTGAAATTTTGAAGTATTCCGCTGATACCATTCGTTGCCTTTGCGCCGATATGATCGAAAAGGCCAATTCGGGTCACCCCGGTGCCGCGATGGGCATGGCCGATCTCGCGACGACCCTGTGGCTTAAGTATTTGAAAGTCGATCCCAAGAACCCGATGTGGTTCGAGCGCGATCGTCTCGTCTTTTCGGGTGGTCACGCGAGCTCGCTCGTTTACGCGCTTTTCCACTTGGCCGGCATGGGCAAGGTTACGATGGACGAGCTCAAGACTTTTCGTCAGTTCGGTTCGCGCTGCGCGGGTCACCCCGAGCGCGGTCTTATGCCGGGCGTTGAAGTTACGACGGGGCCGCTCGGACAGGGCGTTGCGATGGGCGTAGGTCTCGCGCTTGCTGCGAAAAAGGAAGGTATTTCCAACAAGACTTGGGTTTTCTGCGGCGACGGCGACCTTGAAGAGGGTATTTCTCACGAAGCTTGCTCGTGGGCGGGCGCGATGAAGCTCTCTGGTTTAATCATGATATACGACTCGAACCATATCACCATCGAAGGCGATACCTCGCTTGCGATGGCGGATGACGCGAAGAAGCGCTTCCAGAGCTATGGCTGGGCGGTCCTCGAGTGCGACGGTCACGATTTCAAAGCGATCGACAAGACTTTCAAGAAAGCGACGAAGATTTCGGGTCAGCCCGTCATCATCATCGCAACGACCCATATCGGCTGCGGCTCGCCGAACAAGCAGGACACGGCCGATTGCCACGGCGCTCCGCTCGGCGCGGAAGAAGTGAAGCTGGTTAAGAAGGGCCTCGGCTTCGATCCCGAAAAGAGCTTCGAAGTCTCCGAAGAAGTCTACAAGCTCTTCAAGTCCCGTACGGCGAAGATGCACCGCCTTGCCAAGGCGTCGAGCGCTCCCGCCGAAAAGAAGTCGGCGACGGAGGAAGAACTCCTCGCGGCGCTTCCCTCGTTCGATCCTTCGAAGACGGTCGCGACCCGCTCCGCTTGCGGTGACGTTCTTAATGCGCTTGCGAAGCTCGTTCCCGAACTTATCGGCGGTTCCGCTGACCTCGGCCCCTCGAACAAGACGGTCCTCAAGGGGCTCGGCGACATCGCTCCGGGCAACTTCTCGGGTCGCAATATCCACTACGGCATTCGTGAACTCGCGATGACCTCGATTGTGAACGGCATTACCGCGTTCTCGACTCTCCGTGGCTACGGCGCGACGTTCTTCGTCTTCTCCGACTACTGCCGTCCGGCGATTCGTCTCGCGGCTTTGATGGAGATTCCTTCGCTCTTCATCTTCTCGCACGATAGCTTCTATGTCGGCGAAGATGGTCCTACTCACGAGCCGATCGAGCACTTAGCCGCGATGCGCATGATGCCTAACGTGACGACTTTCCGTCCGGCGGACGCGAACGAAACTGCCGCGTGCCTCGTCGCGATGCTCATGCACAAGACGGGTCCGAGCTGCCTCCTCACTACGCGTCAGAACATTCCCGTTCTTTCGGGTACCTCGTATGAGGGCGTCAAGAAGGGCGCTTACGTGATCTTTCAGTCGGGTGTTCAGGACAAGAATACGACGATGTTCATCTCGTCCGGTAGCGAAGTTTCGCTCTGTATCGAGGCCGCGAAGAAGCTCGCCGAAGAAGGCAAGTCCGTCCGCGTCGTTTCGATGCCGTCGCAGGAAACGTTCCTTCGTGAGACGGTCGCTTATCGTGACTCGGTTATCCCCGAGGAAATGGTCAAGCGCGTTATCGTCGAGGCCGCTTCTCGCTTCGGTTGGGATCGCTTCCGCCTCGAGTTCCACACGACTCGCTACGTCACGATCGATCATTTCGGCGCGTCGGCTCCTTACAAGGTGCTCGCGAAGGAATTCGGTTTCACGGCCGAGAACGTCTACAACGTCGCTAAGGAGATTGCCTAATGGAAAAGCTTTTCGCGATTTCGCCGATTGATGGTCGCTACGCGGGTAAGTGCAGCGAGTTCCGCGAAGTCTTCTCCGAATTCGGTCTTATCAAGCGCCGCGTCCTCGTTGAGTGCACTTGGCTCGAAGCCCTTTGCGACGCGAAGGAAATTAAGGAATGCCCCGCGCTTAAACCTGCCGAGCGCAAGGCTTTGAAGGCCATTGCCGAGGATTTCTCCGCCGAAGATGCTCAGCGCGTCAAGGACATCGAAAAGACGACGAATCACGATGTCAAGGCGGTCGAATACTTCCTTAAGGAAAAGATCGCGGGTACTTCCCTCGAAAAGCGTACAGAGTTCATCCACTTCTCCTGCACCTCCGAGGACATCAACAACATGTCCCACGCCCTCATGCTTCGTGACGGTAAGCAGGTTTTGCGCGCGGCGATGGATGAAATGACCGAGAAGATCGTGAAGATGGCGAACGATTATGCCGCGGTCCCGATGCTTGCGCACACTCACGGCCAGCCCGCGTCCCCGACGACTGTCGGTAAGGAACTCGCGGTCGTTGCCGCGCGTCTTAAGCGTCAGGCCGGTGAAATCGACCGTCTCGTGATGCCCGCGAAGATGAATGGCGCGGTCGGTAACTTCAACGCTCACCTCTCGGCTTATCCTAATGTCGATTGGGAAAAGCTCGCCGATAAGGTCATCAAGTCCCTTGGTCTTCGTCAGAATCGCCTCACGACTCAGATCGAATCCCATGACGGCATCGCCGAACTCTTCGACGCGATTTGCCGCTGGAACTCGATTCTCCTCGATTTCGACCGCGATGTTTGGATGTACGTCTCGATGGGCTACTTCAAGCAGAAGACGGTTAAGGGTGAAATCGGCTCTTCGACTATGCCTCATAAGGTCAACCCGATTGACTTCGAGAACTCCGAAGGTAACCTCGGACTCGCGAATGCCGTCATGGGCTTTATGGCTCGCAAGCTCCCGATTTCGCGCATGCAGCGCGATTTGACCGACTCGACCACGCTCCGCAACATGGGCGTCGGCTTCGGTTATACGCTTATCGCGATCCGTTCGACTCAGAAGGGCCTCGGAAAACTCGAGCTTAACCTCGACCGTCTCGCCGAAGATCTCGACCATAACTGGGAAGTTCTCGCCGAGCCGATTCAGACGGTTATGCGCAAGGTCGGTATGGATCATCCCTACGAACGCCTTAAAGAGCTTACTCGTGGTCGCCGCGTTAACGCCGAGATCATGCAGGATTTCGTGAAGGCGCTTCCGCTTCCTAAGGCCGATAAGGATCGTCTTCTTAAGATGACCCCCGGCTCGTATATCGGTATCGCCGAAAAGCTCGCTCATCTCGCATGACGTACTTCATCTCTGGTATCGATACCGGAATCGGAAAGACGGTCGTAACTGGCCGTCTTTGCCGTTATCTGGAGAAGAAGGGCAGGAAGTGGATCTCGGTAAAACTGGTCCAAACTGGTTGCGATGGCTTTTCCGAGGATTTGGAAGAGCATCGCAAGATTGCGGGCGTCACGCCTTTCCCCGAAGATAAGGAAGGACTTACCGCGCCCCAGATTTTCAAGTTTCCTTCTTCGCCTTTACTCGCCGCTCAACTCGAAGGCAAGACGGTCGATTTAGCGAAGATTGCCGCTTCGGTGAAAACGCTTGAAGAGCGCTACGAAACGGTCGTCGTCGAAGGGGCGGGCGGACTTTGTGTCCCTTTGACCGAAGATACGCTTACGATCGATTTTGCCGCGCAGGAAGGTTGGCCCTTGATCCTCGTCGCTTCGGGGCGGCTCGGCTCGATTAACCATATCCTCCTATCTTTGGAAGCGGCCAGATCTCGTGGGATGAAAGTCTTGGGCGTCGTCTATAACGATTATCCCGCCTCCGATCCGACGATCTTCGCCGATACCGAGAAGACAATTAAGCGGTACTTGGGGACTGTCCCCAATTCGCTGGGGACTGTCCCCAGAATCTTCAACCTCGCCGCGGACGATTTCGAAGGACTCTAATGTACGTAATCTGGGATTGGAACGGGACGCTTTTGGATGATACGTCCGCGGCGCTTAATGCCCTGAACGTCATCCTCACGCGGCGGAATTTGCGCCCGCTTTCTTTAGCGGAATACCGCGAAACCTTCGCTTTTCCGACCGTAAAGTTCTACGAATCGCTCGGAATCGAGCTTAATGACGATATTTCCCGCGAATTTCACGAGGCCTATTACTCGTTTCCGGCGAAATTGAACTCGGAAGCTAACGCGGCGGTCAAGTATCTCGCCGAAAAAGGTATCGGACAGTCGATCCTTTCCGCTTTACGCCAAGACCACCTCGAAAAAGACGTTCGGCATTACTTTGGGGACAGTCCCCAAAATCAAAAGGGGGACTGTCCCCATTTCGATCATATTGTGGGATCCGACAATCTTGATGGCGGAACTAAGTTCGAAAGGGGACAGTCCCTATTGAAGACACTTAAGTCAGAGGGCCTGTCCCCGGAAGATATCGTGATGGTCGGGGATGCGATTCACGATAAAGAAGTCGCTGACGCGCTCGGAGTCAAATGCCTCCTCGTCTCCGTTGGGGGACACGCTCACCACCGCCTCGCCGCCATCGCACAGGCCCATTCTTCACTTCTTTCCGCAGTCCACTCGCTTTGTCTTGCTTGACCGATCAAGAATAAATGTAGTATAATATGTGTAGACTGAGCGGTGATTAATTATGTATCGTCGTATCTAAATTGAGGAAGTTAGCTAATGAAAACCATTAAAATCAAGTTCGTGGATTTTCCGCATATTAAGGGGGATCCTCGCGATTATTGGCTTTGTAAGCTGCTTTCGAAGTATTATAACGTCGAGCTCTCCGATCATCCCGATTACATTATCGATGGTGGCCTTGGGCGAGATTTCTATTCGTATGACGGTTGTATAAAGATCGCGCTGATCGGGGAGAATTATGCGCCTGATTTCAATGAGTTCGACTATGCGATGGCGTTCGATTCGATAGAGTTCGGCGATCGTTATCTGCGCATGCCCCTGTTCGCGACCTATTCGTCCTTCAAAAAGCTCGAGCGCAGAAATGAGTTCATGCCCAAGCCGGAAGAGCTCTTAAATCGTGGATTCTGCAGCTTCGTGGTGTCGCGTTCGGAAGATCCTCTTCGCGCGGAATTCTTCCATAAGCTTTCGAAGTACAAGCAAGTCGCTTCCGGAGGCCGCATGCTCAATAATGTAGGCGGGCCCGTTCCCGATAAGCTCGCTTTTTGCTCCAAATATAAATTCAATATCGCGTTTGAGAATTCGTGTGTTCGCGGTTATACGACCGAAAAAGTCATGGAGCCGTTATCCGTTTACTCCGTGCCGATTTATTACGGTAATCCGGATATCGCCAACGACTTCAATACCGACTGCATGGTTCATATCGCCAACAAAGCCGATATCGATAAGGCGATAGAAGAAATCATCGCGCTCGATAAAGATGACGATGCGTATCTCAAGAAGGTCATGTCGCCGATAACGGCGCTTCATACGTATGATTGGTATGAAGAAAGGTTAGTGGAATTCCTTCGTCATATTTTCGATCAACCGGTCGATCGTGCGCGGCGCTTGGGTGACTACGGTTATCAGGTAGGTGTTCGTCGTCGTGCGCGGCGAATGTGGAAGCTCTATTTGGCGACTCATCCCGCTATGTGGGGAAAGACGCTTAAGAAGAAATTCGGTCATTGATCATTAGGAGTATCCGTAGCGTATGTTATTCAATTCATTTGAGTTCTTATTGTTCTTGCCGATCGTTTGGTGCGGCTATTGGTTGCTGCGTAATCATTTGCGCCTTCAGAACTTCCTTGTTATCGCGGCGAGTTATGTTTTCTATGGTAGGTGCCTATAAGCGCCTGGCTCGTAAGGGTATCGTATAAAGTGAAGTTATTAAAAGTTATGATCAAGCAAGTTTTACTCTATCTTGAATCGCATATTTTGGCGATTTTCCTTCCTCGACAGAAACGTCGGACACTTCGTCGCAAGTATCGTTGGCTTTATGGAAAGTTATCTATAGATATTGCCAAGGGCGTTTATCGACAGTTCGCGGCGTTTTCAAGAGTTAAGGATTCGGTAGAAGAGATTTGCTTCGGTTCTTCACATGCGCAATATGCTTATCTTCCTGGAGATGATGGATTTAACCTGGGTTTCGGATCGCAGGATTTGTACACATCGTATGAGCTTTATCGACGAGCCTCGGATGCCAAAAGATTAAAGCGGGTGATAATATTTTTCTCTGTATTCTCTCCCGGCTTCCAAACGGAGAATTCCGGTTATCGTGAGGTGTTTATGTTTTTTCACCACTTCTGGGGCATTCCTTATCGGTTCCACGAAGAAGATTATTTTGAGAATCGACAGCGTCAGCTGAATGATCAAGATGCTACGATCCGTACTATTGATTCTACGGGGTATCGTGGAGAATGCGGATTCGGATACTTTATGACGGGCATGAGTAAAGGTGATATCAAGAAGCGTGTTCAGGGCCATTTGAAAAACAATGTCCGCGACAATGGCGAGATCGAGTATCTGGAACGTTTCTTATCGTTGGCGGAAAAGCAAGGACACGAAGTGACCTTGGTATTTTCGCCTGCGCGTAGCGACTATCTTTCATTTTGCCCAGACAAGCAAAATATTTTTGCAGGAGCTTATGCGATACTTAATCGCCATCCTCGCGTCCGAGTGATTGATTTATTTGGATCGTCACGGTTCTCGGATGCAGATTTTGGGGATAGCGACCATCCCAATCTTGCTGGAGCAAAAAAAATAACCGAGATGTTACGCCTCTGATCGATAATTTTTCCCCACTATATGTGGAAGATATGATATAACGATGGCATGAAAATTTTATTCTTTATTGTAAAAGTCGTTGCGGGGTTTATTCCTAATAAAGCCTTACGCCACCGATTGCGCGGGGCTTTCAGATCCTTCGCTAACGGCTGGCAGGCGCGTCACTACGGTAAGATTATGAAGGGAGTCGATTTCGTCGGCCCTACGAATGTGAATAATAAGACCACGATCGGGACATGCTCGACGATATGCGGGTTGACGGTTACGGGGGATGGCCCGGTTGAGATCGGTCGTAATTGCGAGATCGCGCCGGACGTTTTAATCCTAACTCAGAATCACGATTATGATGACGGGTGTATGATTCCCTACGGAACTGAATCCCACGAGAAGAAAGTCGTGATCGAAGATTTTGTTTGGATAGGTCAGCGCGTTACGATTTTGCCGGGAGCGAGAATTTGCGAAGGTGCCATAATTCAAGCAGGCGCCGTCGTTCACGGAACGATACCTCCGATGGCGATAGCCGGGGGTAACCCTGCGAAGGCATTCGCGAGTCGCGACGTCGCTCGCTTCAACGAACTCAAAGCACAGAGGAGATATCGCGGAGAATGAGAAAAGGTATAATTTTAGCCGGTGGCGCGGGGACGAGACTTCATCCCCTGACTCGTGTTGTCTCGAAACAGCTTTTGCCTGTTTACGACAAGCCGATGATCTTTTATCCCTTGTCGACGCTGATGCTTGCGGGGATTCGCGAAGTCCTCATCATCTCAACGCCGCAGGATTTGCCGAACTTCGAGCGCCTCCTCGGGGATGGCTCGCAGCTCGGAATGAAGTTCTCGTACAAGGTGCAGGAAGTCCCGAACGGCCTTGCGCAGGCCTTCGTCCTCGGGCGCGAGTTCATCGGCGATGACGACGTCTGCCTCGTCCTCGGCGACAATATCTTTTACGGCGCGACCCTCCCGCAGCTTCTGCAAGAAGCGTCCGAGCCGTCATCGACGCCGCTCTTCCCGAATCAGTCTCACGCGACGATTTTCGGCTATCGTGTTGCCGATCCGCGTGCCTATGGCGTTGCCGAATTTGACAAGGATTGCAATGTCCTCTCGCTTGAAGAGAAGCCGGAAAATCCGAAGTCCCATTGGGCGGTCGTCGGCCTCTACTTCTATCCGAATGATGTTGTCAAATATGCCGCGGAACAGAAGCCGTCGGCGCGCGGTGAATACGAGATCACCGACCTCAACAAGGTCTACCTCTCGCAGGGTCGACTCAAACTTCGTCAACTGTCACGCGGCTTCGCGTGGCTCGATACGGGTACTCACCAGTCTCTCGCCGACGCGACGAATTTCGTCCGCGCGCTCATCGATCGTCAAGGCCTTCAGATTTCCTGCGTTGAAGAAATCGCTTGGCGCAAGGGTTGGATTACTGCCGATCGGCTTAAGGCTCTCGCAGATGATTATGGTAAGTCGAGTTACGGCGAGTATCTCAAAAGGCTTGTCAACGATAAGGGTTAAGGGAGGGAAACGGTTCTTATGAAAATATCCTTTTTGGTTCCTTCGTATAATCATGAGAAGTATGTCTCCGGATTTATACAAAGTGTGTTGGCGCAAACTAATCCTAATTGGGAGATGATTATCGTCGATGATTGCTCGGTTGATCGCAATGTCGAAATCATAAAAACATACTCTGATGCTCGCATCAAATTTGTTCAGACACCATTTAATAGCGGAATTAACGCGGCACTTAATTTGGCATATAAGTATTCGTCCGGCGAAATCATTTCAACTATCGCTGCTGATGACGAGTTGGAGCCGGAATATACAGAGAAAGTAATCGCGGCTTTTACCGCGTACGCTGATGTCGGAGTCGTCTATACTCCGCTGGCTGTTATTGATGGTAATGGCCGTAAGACAGGCAAGATATTCAAGCCCGATTATTCCGTAGCAGTAAGCGATTACTTCAGGTCGCTGTTCTTGAAGCAGGTTTTCTTGCAGTCGCCTGGTATGGCCTATCGCAGAGTGTTTGCCGAAAAAATTCACCCGCTTCCGCTTGGCCTTTTACAGTTTCAGGATGTGGGTATGCATTTGGCGTTATCGAAGTATACGAGGCCGCTTCATCTTGATAGCCCTGTTGTTCGTTATCGTGTTGCCGGGCAAGGAGTTTCGAATGTAAATGCCGTGCAGCTTTCACAACAGGTGGCGGAAACGCCGTTATTGATGGATCTGGGGGAGAAGCTCATCGGGGATGACGTTGTTTTATTTAAGAAACTTTTCCATAACGTAGATTGGGTGAAAGATGCGGATATTCGTCAGGACTTGATTCCATATTATCTTGCGAAGATTGCGATGACATCAGCGATAGATGCAAGACGTGCATGGGGTATGGCGAGGATCAATCGGCTTATCTCCGAAGATGATTTGCTCGGGAAGATCAATGCTGCATACGGAATGAAATTTGCCGACTTGTACGCTGAACTGCGCTCTTGTGCGCCTGTTCGATTTACGACTATAGAAAAGAGACGAATGCTGGTGCCGGGTGTTTATAAAATTTCTAATGGTAAAAGTAGGTCTCTTTCGATTTGTGGGCTACGCATAATGTATAAATCAAAATAACGCGATTATTTTATCGAAACAATAATTATTCTAAATTTATGATTAAGTTTTTAGATCTACATAAGATAAACGAACGTTTTCGCGGCGAAATGGACGCGGCTACGAAGCGAGTTCTTGATTCGGGTTGGTATCTCCTCGGCAAGGAAGATGAGAAGTTTGAAAACGACTTCGCCGCGTATTGTGGAGTGAAGCATTGCATCGGATGCGCGAATGGTCTCGATGCGCTTGAACTAATTATCAAGGCATGGGATATTGGCCCTGGTGATGAGGTTATTGCGCCTGCTAATACTTATATTGCGTCACTCATTGCAATCAGTGCGAACGGCGCAACGCCGATCTTGGTTGAACCGAAGCTTGATACGTACTTGATTGATCCTGAGCGGATAGAAGAAGCGATCACGCCGAGGACGAAGGCGATTATGGTCGTTCATCTTTACGGTCGGGTTTGCGATATGAGATCGATTAATGCGATTGCAAAAAAGCACGGCCTTAAGGTTATTGAAGACTGTGCCCAGGCGCATGGCGCGTTTTACGAGGGAACTCGCGTCGGCGCACTTGGTGATGCGGCAGGCTTTTCGTTCTATCCCGGCAAGAACCTCGGCTGCTTGGGCGATGGTGGTGCGATGACGACGAATGATGATGAGCTTGCGAAGAAACTCCGCGCGCTTAGAAATTATGGATCTGACGTAAAATATCATTTCCCCTATCGCGGAACCAACTCGCGCCTAGATGAGTTACAGGCGGCATATTTGTCGGTCAAACTTCCTGCTCTTGATGAAGATAACGCGCGTCGAGTTGAAATCGCGTCGCGTTATTGCCGCGAAATCACGAATCCTAAAATTGAACTTCCTGCTGCGCCGACAGGGAATCATGATAGCGTTTATCATGTATTTCCCGTTCGCGTCGAGAAGCGAGATGAGTTTCAGGCGTACCTCACGGAGAAGGGCATTCAGACTGTAATTCACTATCCGATTCCTCCTCACCGTCAACCTGCCTATACTGAGTGGCATGATCTTACGCTTCCGATTACGGAAAAGATTCACGACACGATTATCTCGTTGCCGATCTCTCCGGTAATGACCGAGGAAGAGGTCATTGAGGTTATATCAGCGGTGAATGCGTTTTGAGCTTTAACCTATTGAAAGGGCTTGTGTATGTTGGCGAATGTTAAAGAAGTGAAATTTCCTACGAGGGGCGATGAGCGCGGACGCCTTATTGTGCAGGAAGGGGGGGGGGATTTGGTGCCGTTTGAGATTAAGCGTACTTTCTTTATCTTCGATACGACGCCGGGGATAGTTAGGGGAAATCATGCCCATCATAAAAATCGACAGATGCTTATTTGCACGTCCGGTGCTTGCACTATTGATTGTGAGATGCCGGATGGGACAAAGACTTCGCATCGTCTTGATTGGCCGGACAAGGGTCTTTTGGTAGAAGGAATGGTCTGGCATCAGATGAAGGAGTTTTCAAAAGATGCAGTTTTGCTTGTCCTCGCGAGCGAACACTACGATGAATCGGATTATATTCGGAGCTACGACGAATTCTTGAAGATGCGCCAAAAAGCGTGAGGTCGAAAATAATTGCCGAGTGCGTAAAGGAAATGGTATAATATTAAGTAGAAGTTGAAGACGAATCTTGCTATATTATCGAACAAACGCGATATGTCGTCCTTTACCTACGAAGGACGGACGATTCGTTTTCGTACCTCTCCTCGCCTGACGCGTTATAATCGCGTTCTCTCTTGGGAGAACGGCTTTATTGAGGTGATGGCTCAGTATGGTGATATGGAAGTCGAGGAATATGTCGACCTCGTTTCCATCCTTGAGAATCTCTATATCGATCCAGCTTCCTATCTTGCGCCGATCAAGAAAGTCGAGGTGTCGTATGACCCCTAAAAAACTCATATTGCTTGGCGGGATACGCTATTTGATGTCGGTGATGGAGAACAAGCATTGGGTGAAAGTATGAGGTAAAGAAGATTTTAACGAAAGGAACTCTCAAGATATGAAAAAGATTTGCTTTCTTGTGTCGGGAGGTGGTGGCCCGTTGCGTTTTGTGTATCATGCGATTCGATTGCTTAATCTACCGATGAATATTGTACATGTTATCGGGGATAGACCTTGTGCCGCTCTTGATTTTGCTGCGCAAAAGGGTATTCGTAATTGTTGCGTAACTTACAAGCGAAGCGAAGGTGCCGCGTTGATTGAGGCAATAAAAGCCGTGCCGTGTGATTACATTGTTACTAATTTTAACAAGATTTTGGCGAAAGATGTCCTGGATTGTGCGCCGGGTAAGTTTATAAATGTTCATCCCTCACTGCTGCCAGCATATGCAGGTATGATTGGTATGGAGACGGTGCACGCGGCAGAAAAAGATAATGCACAAATTATAGGTGCAACATGTCACGAACTCGTTGAGAAAGTGGATGCGGGGAGGATTGTGCAGCAATGTGCGGTGGCGGCAGATTGGGGATTGCCTATAGAGCATAATTACACAGGAACTTTTAGATGTGCGTGTTTGTCGTTACTGAACTTTTTTGTTGATGGTGATGCGGCAATGAAAGTTGGCGCCATTCATCAAGGATATCTTTTTTCGCCTGCTTGTATGTTCGATATATTGCGGCTGGATGAGGATTTTTGGTCGCTAGTTAAGTCGGGGCAATGATAATGGGAGATAATAGTATGATCAGAGTTGAACGCTATTCAGTCCGGAAAAAAGACGAGTGGGATAGATTCATAGCCGTAGCCAAGAATTCGACTTTTATGTTGAATCGTTCGTATATGGATTATCATGCCGATCGATTTGAAGACGCTTCGCTTATGTTTTATGAAGACGATAGTCTCTTAGCGTTGTTGCCGGCAACAATTCATGGACAAGAACTTAGATCTCATGGAGGCTTAACTTATGGGGGTCTGATTGTTGATCGGCATATGACGACACCTAAAGAGTTAAAGTTGTTTACCGCTCTTCGCGAGTATATGATGGAGCAAGAATTGTCGCGCTTAATCTATAAGAGGGTGCCAGCAATCTACTATTCTTATCCTGCGGATGAAGATCTTTACGCGCTATTTCGTAATGATGCTAGGCTGATTCGTCGTGATGTTTCAACGGCCATTAATTTAGAAGATGCTATACCATTCTCGTCTATCCGCAGAAGAATGATTAAAAAGGCCAACAAGCAAGGGCTTGTTGTTTGTCAAAGCGATGATTTTGAGGGATATGTGAATTTGCTGTCAAAAGTTTTATCCTCTCGTCACGCTGCTAAACCAGTACATACTGCGGCAGAACTTCGTCTGTTGGCTTCGCGCTTCCCAGATGTGATTAAACTTTTTTGTGCGTTTCAGGGAGATACGATGCTTGCAGGGGTGCTAATCTTTGATACACCTAACGTTGTGCATACACAATATATTGCAAACTCTGATGAAGGGTGTAATGTAGGTGCATTAGACTTGGTTATGGATTTTCTTGTGCACGAGTATTCGGTTGGTAAGAAGTATTTTGATTTCGGCATTGCAAACGAGAATGAGGGGCGTGTGCTTAATGAGGGGCTTATCGGTCAAAAGGAGATGTTCGGAGGTCGAGCTGTGATTCATGATTTTTACGAACTTTTACCTAGCGAGTGCGATAAAAATGAAGAAAATACTAAAGAAGTTCAAGAGTTGGTGTAATACCAAGAGAATTCCGTATTCTCGAATTTCTGGACCGTTGCCGTTTGCGTATCAGCGATTGGTCTTTGGCGAAGGATCCGGTAGATATTTCTTCGGCCCAAAAGTAAGTTTTGGTTGGAAGGATGCGGCTGGATTCAAAGAGGGCGTGTCCTTCATAAATGCTAGAGATGATGCTTATGTGCGCATAGAAAACGGAGTCGTTTTTAATAATAATGCTAATATATGTGCAGAACTCAGGGGGGGGGGTAACAATCGGTAAAAGATGCTGTATCGGCGCTGATTTTGTCTGCGTTAATTCGAATTTTCATGGACTAAAAGCAGTGGATAGACATAACAGAAATGCAATTTCGGTGGCTGATGTTAATATCGGTGATGACTGTTTTATTGGGAATAGGGTTATGATTCTAAAAGGAGTGACACTCGGTTCAGGGTGTGTTGTCGGCGCAGGCTCCGTGGTAACAAGCTCGTTTCCCTCGAATTCTATCATTGCTGGGAATCCAGCTAAGTTGATTCGAGAAATAACGCAAAATCCGAACAATTAATATCCACGATTTTAATAAAGATGAAATTGGGGACAGACCCCGAGATGTGAAGTATGTAATTGCGAAAAGTTCGTTGCGAAAATTTCGCTATTTATAATTGACAGTAATGTGGGGAAAATGATACAATACTCTTATGAAAAATCGTAATCCCTTCATTCTTATCGGTTATCAAGGCCCCGAACTTTTTTGCGATCGCGAACGAGAAACGGCGAAACTTGTATCTTGGATTGAGAATGGTAGTAATGTCACATTGATGGCGCCGCGTCGCTATGGGAAGACAGGACTTATTCATAACGTTTTCCATCATTTGCCGAAGACTTTCAAATGTATTTATCTTGATATATATGCTACGAAGACTTTAGCTGATTTGACGAAGATTCTGGTTGCGAATATTGTCGGCTCTATGGATACGACTATTGAGAAAACGATTTCGACTATGGCAAAGTTCTTCAAGAATTGCCGACCTTCGGTTGTTCCGCAAGAAGACGGAATGCCGAAGTTTTCTTTTGATGTCGTTCAAGCTGAAGCCGAAGCGACATTAAAGGATGCATTTGATTACTTGAAGACACAGGAAGGTGAGATTGTTATCGCAATCGACGAATTCCAGCAGATTCTGGAATATCCGGAGAAGGGAACTGAGGCCTTGCTCAGATCCTTTATTCAAAGCGTGCCCCATGTTCGTTTCATTTTTGCAGGTTCGCGCCATCACATTATGGGTGAGATGTTCGCCTCTGTCAAGCATCCGTTCTATAATTCGACGGATATGATGTCTCTCGGCGTCATTGATGAATCAAAGTATGCGGATTTTGCCGCGAATTTCTTTGTCTCCGATAATAGACCTTTTAAGCGTGAGACTTTCCATGCGCTGTATCAACGATTTGATGGAGTGACGTGGTTTGTTCAGCGTGTTCTAAATCATATGTGGGCATACGGCGCAGGACTTGATGACGAGAAGGCCGTGGACGAGGCGGTTGCTGAATTGGTTGGTGATCGTGCGCTTGTCTTTCGCGATCTCTTTGAATCTCAAAACGAGACTGCGAAACGGCTTTTGGTCGCAGTTGGGAAAACAGGTGTTGTCGCACATCCGACATCGGTGGAGTTTTTGTCGTCTTGCAATCTTAGCGCATCTTCTGTTCGCTCAGCTTTGTCCGAGCTTTGCGAGCTCGAACTTATGTATAAGACAGAGCACGGTTACATTGTCTACGACCGAATGTTCGGCGAGTGGCTTAAGACAGTATTTCTCTAAAATAAGCCCAAACTTTTATTCCCCTAAAGAACCGGTGACCTCTAGCTTAGGCTAATTGCCGCGTAGGCTTAGACGATAAAGGTGCTCGACCAGATTCGGGTCGAGGTTTTCTTTGAGGAAGGGGATGACGACGTGGCGCACTTTGTTGCGTTCTATTGAAGTGTCATCATTCGAGGCATCTTCGCGCCACTCTTCCTTGTACTTAAGTAAATAGTCCTTAAGTTCACTATCGCGGCACCCTAGAAGCGGGCGCACGAACTTGATCGAGCCGACCTCGCTCTTCGGCTTAATACCGGAAGTCGAGATGCGCTTGATCTTCATGAGCATCGTCTCGGCGACGTCATCCATGTGGTGCCCCGTCGCAATAGCATCGAGTTTCTTTTCTCTCATGCACTTCTCGAAGAACTCGAGGCGAACACGTCTCGCGGCCATCTCAAGAGACTCGCCAGGCGCCTTTTCGACCTTCGCATGCGTCCCCTTGAACTTGACTCCGAGACGCGCGGCAAG
Source organism: Kiritimatiellia bacterium (assembly GCA_024405265.1). Taxonomy (GTDB): domain Bacteria; phylum Verrucomicrobiota; class Kiritimatiellia; order RFP12; family UBA1067; genus UBA1067. The sequence continues at coordinate 39,577 of JAKSOZ010000015.1, forward strand.
CGCTTTCACGAAACGATATTCTTCCTTGGACTCTTTCCGTAAACCGTGATCGACATGGAGAATCACGAAGCGATCCGCGGCGTTTTTCTTCTTGCCGCCCTTAGTAAGCAAAAACGCGAGAGCGACCGAGTCACTCCCGCCTGATACCGCTATTCCGATACGTCCTGAAGGAAGAATAGATCTATCAATCTTCACAATTAGCTATTAACTAATCACTATTCACTAAATTGGCGGAGGAGGGGGGATTCGAACCCCCGGTAGACTTGCGCCTACACAACCTTTCCAAGGTTGCA
>JAKSOZ010000016.1 GCA_024405265.1 Kiritimatiellia bacterium
CCGTCTGCGCGCAATTGAAGGCGCTCATCGATCGCTCGGTCGTTTACTATCCGACGATTACGAATAAGGATTACTACTTCCTTATGACGATGGCCGAGGAGGATGCAGCTATGGCCGAAGGTACGGCGAAGGCGATGCAGGGCTTCCTCGATTGCTACGAAGGTTCGACCCTCAAGGGAACTCTCGTCGCGTCCGGCGTCTACGAGAAGGGCGCGATCAAGGAGACGGACTTCCTCGATCAGGCCTACAAGATGGGCCTCGAGGTGAAGTGAGGGAAGGAGCTGAAATGATGAATCGTAAGGAATTTGTGTTTTCACTCGCGGCGTTCAGCATGTTCGGAGCGTGCAGCGCGGCAACAAAAGAAGGGAAGATTGATATGAAGGGTAAGAAGATTCTCGTCGCATGTTATTCGTGGGGAGGCAATACCAAGTCCATCGCTGATTGCATCGCCAAGAAGATCGGCGCGGAGCGCTTCGATGTCATCTGTAAGACGCCCTACACGAAGAACTATCGCGCGTGCTGCGATCAGGCGAAGAAGGAGCTGAACGAGGGCTTTCTTCCCGAGCTTGCGAGCGATATCGACATTTCGGAATATGACGTTATCTTTCTCGGTTCGCCGAATTGGTGGGGCACGGCTTGCCCGCCCGTGCGCTCGTTTATCGCGAAGCACGACTTTACCGGCAAGATCGTCGTTCCGTTCTTCACGCATGGAGGCGGCGGCATGCAGAATTGCGAGAAGGATATGGTGAAGCTCGTGACTGTGAAAGGCGCGAAGACGCTTCCTGCGAAGACGGCCTACGGCACCTTCGCTTCGGTTCTTCCTTCGGCCTATATGGGCTGGCTCAAAGATATCGGCTTCAACGACCTCTAAGAAAGGAGCTTTTAAATGGACTTACGCGAAATCACCGGACCTGAAGCACTGAAGAAAGTCCCCGCCGAAAAGCTTAATGAGCTTTGCGATGAAATGCGCGCGGCGATGCTGAAACGAACTGCCGCGCATGGTGGACATGTCGGGCCCAACCTCGGCTTTCTCGAAGCGACGGTCGCTTTGCACCGAGTCTTCAATTCGCCCGTCGACAAGATCATCTTCGACGTTTCTCACCAGGCCTATCCGCATAAGATGCTTACGGGACGCATGGAAGCGTATCTTGACGAAGATAAATATGATAGCGTCTCGGGCTATACCGAGCCCTCGGAGTCGGTGCACGATCACTTCATCATCGGCCACACTTCGACCTCGGTTTCGCTCGCTTGCGGTATGGCCAAAGCGCGGGACCTCAAGGGCGAGAAGTATAACGTCATAGCGGTCATAGGCGACGGCTCGCTTACCGGCGGTATGGCGTTCGAGGGACTCAATAACCGCGGTGAGCAGGGCGGTAACGCGATCATCATCTTCAACGATAACCAGATGTCGATTGCCGAGAATCATGGTGGCTTTCTCGGCTCTTTGAAGAAGCTGCGCGAGACGAAGGGCGAATATCCCTGCAACTTCTTCAAGGCGCTCGGCCTCGACTATATGTATGTCGACGAAGGCAACGACGTTCATAAGCTTATCGCGGCGTTCGAGAAGGTGAAGGATATTGATCACCCGATCGTCGTTCATGTGAACACTGAAAAAGGTCATGGCTATAAGTTCGCAACCGAGAACAAAGAACCTTGGCATTGGTCAATGCCTTGGGAACTCGAAACCGGCAAAGCGAAGCGCGAGTTCGGCGAGTCGATCAATGATCGCACGGCCGAGTATCTCCTCGAGAAGATGAAAACCGATAAGTCGCTTGTAGCGATTTCCGCGGCAGTTCCGACTTTCGGCGGTTTCAACAAAGCGCGTCGTGAACGCGCCGGGAAACAGTTCGTAGATGTCGGAATTTGCGAAGAGCATGCCGCAGCTTTTTCGTCGGCACTCGCGAAGAGCGGAGCGCGTCCCGTTTGGTTCGTCGCTTCGACCTTCCTCCAGCGCGCGTACGATCAGCTCTCGCATGATATCGCCGTCAACTCTTCGCCTGCAGTCATCGTCGTTACTGCGAGCGGGCTTTCGTCGATGAATGACGTCACGCACGTCGGCTTCTTCGATATCCCGATGGCGTCGAACATTCCGAATCTCGTTCATCTCTCGCCTACGAGCGAAGCGGAATATTTCGCGATGCTCGAGTGGGCGCTCACTCAGCGCGAAAAGCCGGTGATGATTCGCATGTACGAGAAGGGCGCGGCAGCCCCGACTTGTCCCGTCGAAACCGACTTCTCCGAGATAGGCAAGTTCCAGGTCGTCAAGCGCGGCAAAAAGGTAGCGCTCTTCGGACTCGGGACGATGTTCTCGGTTGCAGAAGAGACGGCTAAAGCGCTTAAAGATATGGATATCGATGCGACGCTCGTTAATCCGCGTTTCTCGGGCGATGTCGATACGGCGCTTATCAAAGATCTCGCGAAAGACCATGACACTCTCGTCACTTTGGAAGACGGAGTTATCGCGGGTGGCTTCGGTGAGAAGGTCGCTCGAGTCGGCGCGGCGTTGGGACTTAAGGTTATCGTCAAAGGCGCTAAGAAGCAGTTCGAAGACAGGTACAATCCTCGCGAGCTTCTCGCGCGCTCGGGTCTTACGGTCGACAGCATCGTCTTCGATCTTTTGAAGGAATAATCAATCGGTGTTTACGCTTCCCATACTTCTCGCTTCGGTGGTGACGAACTCGATAGTCGTTACTGCGTCTCCCATCGTTCAAGAAGAGCGAAATACTCCCGATGGGGCGGAGGTCGTGTATGTCGGCTCTGACCAACTCGCGCGACTTTCCGCCCAAGATCTCCCTACCGCGCTTCGCCATGTTCCCGGCGTTTCGGTCTCGCGCTATTCGCCGATCGGAGCTTTCGGCGGAAGTCAAGGCGGCTCGGTTTACATTCGAGGAACGGGCGAGTCGCGCCCGGGGGGAACGCTTACGATTCTTCGAGATGACGTCCCGACTCTCGGGAGCTTCTTCAATCATCCTTTGATGGACTTGACCCCGATAGATTTCTCCGAGTCGCTTACAGTCGTCAAAACGCCGCGCCCTCGCTCGGTTCCGAATGCTTTCAGCGCGGTCGAAATGACGACTTGGAGGAAGCGAGACGAGGGTTTCGGAGGTGAAGCGGATATTGCCTATGGACGCTTCAACACTTTTCTTTCGTCGCTTAAAGCGGGGGTAAAGGAAGGACCGTTCGATTTTGCCGCGGGAGTCGCTCATCGCCAAAGTGAGGGCGCGAGAAAGAACGGCGAAGCGCGGCTTGATAGCGCTTTCGCGCGGGCGGGGCTAGAGCTCGGAGAAACGGAGTATCTTACCTTTATATATAATATGGCGGACTCGTCGGTTGAAGATCCCGGGAAGAAAGGTATGCCGACTCCCAAGTACGAGCGCTTCAATACGTCGATGAATTCCTACACGCTTCGCCTCGAGTCGAAGCATGAAGCGTTCGAGGGATATAGTGCCGTCTATGTTACCGACGGAAGAATTCGTTGGCGCAAAGATCACTTTTCGGATATGAATCCCGCCTCGCCTTGGGGTTGGTCGAAAACCGATTGGGATACGTATGGGTATCGAGGGCTTTACGATCTTCACTTCGGCGACTTCACACTCTCCCCGGGGCTCGATGTTATGGTCGAAGAAGGTCGCACGAAATCGATTAACGGCCTAACGGGAGTAGTCGCTCCTGTTCCCGGAAGTGCGTGGCAACGCGAAACGATTACCGCGCCTTATCTCGGAGCGCGCTACGATTTCCATTTGAATGACGAGTGGACGTTAACGCCTTCGGTCGGAACGAAGTACTACTTCAACGACAAGTTCAAAGACGAGTGGTCGCCTGGCGCGGCAGTCGATCTCGGTACAGACGAGTATGGTGTCTTCGCGTCATATCAACGTGGCATTCATTACCCGGGGCTCATCTTCCTCGCCAACAAAGCGAAGTGGGGGACGGAGGATTGTGATGCGGAAACGATGGATAATTTCAATGTCGGCTTTAGAGCGAATTTAGACGAAAAGCTCGAAGCGCGAGTCAGCGTCTACCGAAATCGAATCCGCAAACGTCTCGATCAAGATGCATACGGGCTTTATCATAACGCGGGAGAACTCGACTCGACGGGACTCGAGACCTCGCTTCATTATCAGTATAATGAGGACTTGAGCTTCTATTCGGGCTTCAGCGTCAATCATGCGAAGCAGTCTCATGCCGCACGCCTTCCTCGCTTTACCGCGACTCTCGGCTCGAGCTATCGCTTGACCGAGCATCTTCATCTCGACGTTGACGCGGAGTATGTCGCGAAGATGTATGCCTACTCGACTCGTTCGAGCGAGGTGAAGGATCTCGCGGAAGTTGACGGCTTTTGGACCGCGAACTTGCGCCTCGCTTTGGATACGCGAGTCTGCTTGCCCGTGGATGGAGAGTGGTATGTCGCAGTCGAGAACATTTTCAATCGCCACTACGAATACTTCCCCGATTATGAGATGCCGGGGACGATGGCGTATGTCGGGATGAAGATAAGATTTTAAGGAGGTAACTTAAATGACATCATACTTCAAGAATGAAAAGGGGATGCCGATTTCGCTTCTGGGGTACGGAGCGATGCGCATGCCTACGGTCGATGGAGGCCATGCGAATGGCTGGGCGCCGAACGGTTACTCAACGACCAACATCGATCAGGAGCTGGTCAATCGCCAAATCAAATATCTCCTCGAACATGGCGTCAATTACTTCGATACCTCTCCCGCCTATTGCCGCGGAGAATCGGAAGCGCGCCTCGGCAAAGCGCTTGCGGAAAGCGGCTATGATCGCAAGGACTACATAATCGCCACTAAGCTTTCAAACTTCGCGCCTCAGCAGTATCCGCTCGAGAAGTGCAAGGAGATGTTCGAGAAGTCGCTCGAGTATTTGCAGACCGATTATATCGATAACTACCTCCTTCACTCGGTAGGCAACGGGAGCTTTGCGACTTTCGAAGAGCGCTACGTCAAGAACGGCGCGGCGGATTGGTGCTTATCTTTGAAAGAGCAGGGCCGCATCAAGAATCTCGGATTCTCCTATCATGGCGACCCCAAGGCCTTCGATTGGTGCATCGAGCATCACGATAAGTATCACTGGGACTTCTGCCAGATCCAGATGAACTACGTCGACTGGCTTCATGCGAAAGAAGTCAACGACCGCAACTTGGACGGCAAGTACCTCTATGAGCTCTTGACCGAGAAAGGTATCCCGGTCGTCATCATGGAGCCCTTATTGGGTGGACGTCTCGCGCGTTATAACTGGGCGCTTGCGCACGAGCTTTCCCCGCTCGACCCGAGCGCATCCTTGGCCAAGTGGGCGTTTCGTTTCTGCGGAACTTACCCGAATGTGATGACGGTTCTTTCGGGCATGACGAGGATGAGCGACATCGAAGAGAACTGCGAAACGTTCTCGCCTTTGAAGCCCTGCAGCGCCGAGGAGCTCGCGGCGCTTGAACGCGCGGCTCAAGCGCTTCTTAAGCTCAATACGATTCCTTGCAATAATTGCCAGTACTGCATGCCCTGTCCTTATGGGCTCGACATTCCGCAGATTCTTACGTTCAAGAACGTCGTGCAGACGTCGCCCATTCCTATGACTGCGAAGGAGAAGCTCGCCCTCTATAAGAAGATGATTCCCGAGGAACTTCGCCGCGCCGATCATTGCACCGGTTGCAAGCGCTGCGTGCCGCATTGTCCGCAATCGATCGACATCCCGAAAGTGATTCAGGAAATCGACGACATGATGGAGGAGGTTAAAAATGAAATTCACTAAGCTATTTAAGAACTTATTCGCCGCGCTTATGCTCGGCTCGGTAACTGCCGCGTTCTTCGGTGTTCCTTATACGGACTTCGCTTGCAAGCTTCAGCCGAGCCCGAGTTATTGGTTCCTCGGGTGCTTGGCGCTCACTTTCCTCTGGGGACGTTTCTTCTGCGAAGCGATGTGTCCCCTCGGGGTCATTCAGACGATCGTGAACTTCCTCTTCCACCCGAAGAGCCAAGTCCGTCGCGTTTGTTCGCGTCTTCCCGAAACGAAGGCTCAGCGTATCGTTCGACTTGTGATTGCGGGAGTCTGCTTTGGGCTCGTCGCTTCGGGAGTTGGGGCCGCTTGGGCGATTTCGCCTTATGCGATTTACGGTAAGGCCCTCGCGCTCTTTGTCCCCGGACTCGTCATTTTTGCCGTGGTAGTTGTTCTCGCCGCAATCGGGAAGGACCGCGTTTGGTGTAACTACATTTGCCCGTTTGGGACGCTCTTCAATATCTTCGCGAAGTTCGCTTATCGTAAGCAGAAGATCGCGCCTTGCTGTAAAAACTGCCGCGCTTGCTTCCCAACGTCTCAAACCTCTCGAACGTCTCAAACCTCCCCCTCAGGCCTGACGCGCCGCGAGACTTTGCAGGGAATCGCGATGCTTGCTACTATTGAGACTGCCGATAAGCTTACGGATGGTGGGTATGCGCCCATCTCGCTTTACGACTCGCCTGAACGCACGAAGACGATTCTACCCCCGGGAGCCGGGAAGCGCGGCGAGTTCGAGCGCAAGTGCGTCGGCTGTGAACTTTGCGTGAAGAATTGTCCTGGAGAATGCCTCAAGCCATCGATGAAGCTCAAGACTTTCGGCCAGCCCGAAATGGACTTTAAGCTCGGCCACTGCATTCCCGGTTGTACGAAGTGCGGCGAAGTTTGTCCTGCGCGTGCGCTCGAAAAGCTCGACGAAGAAACGAAGCTCAATACTCATGTCGGTTTTGCCGCGTGGCATCAAGAGCGTTGCATCAGAACGACGGAAGGCGTTCCTTGCACCGCCTGCATGAAGAAGTGCCCGGTAGGCGCGATTCATGAAGTCGAGGGCGTGCTCGTTGTCGATAAGGAGAAGTGCATCGGCTGCGGCGCTTGCGAACACGTTTGTGCCGCGCGTCCCATCCCCGCTATCGTCGTCGAAGGCCTCGATGAACAGCGCATCGTCCGCCCGATCGGGGAGAAAGACCTTATCGCCGAAATGCTTACCTTGATTAAGGAAGGCAAGTCGATCGTTCTCGCTAAGGATGGCGTCATCACTCATCAGGAAGTCGGCTCCGGCGTAAAGCCGATTCTCGAGCTTCTTGAGAAGGGCGCGCTTAAGGACGCTATCGTTGTAGACAAGATCATCGGACGTGCGGCAGCTTCCGCTTGCGTTGTCGGCGGAGCGAAGAAGGTCGTCGCCTCGGTGATGTCGGTAGGAGCGAAGGCGTTTCTCAATGCGCACGGAATTCCTGCGGCGGCGGGATCGCTCGTTCCCATGATCATCAATCGCAAAGGCGACGACCAGTGTCCGATGGAACTTCGCGTTAAGGACTTGACTGATCCTTCGGATATGGTCAAAGCGCTTACTCGATAAGTTCGATCTTATAGAAGTGCACTTTATCGCTCGGATCAAGCGGCACTTCAAACGTCAGCAACCCGTCGGCATCGGCTTTCTTGATGCCGACGAGTTCGTTTTTAACGAACGGACTTGAGAGGTCTTTGGTATCGATTACCTGATAAGAGTGCCCCTGAACCGCATTGTCGATTGAAACGATGGTAAGATTCGGTTCAGTCGATCTGTTGCGAACGGTCGGAGCCGCGAGACTCAAATCGATAGCCGATAATTTCGGTCTGAACGCCTCTTTGCCGACTTCTGTGACCCCGATAGTTGTAAGTTCGTCATTGCCGATGGTTATGCGCGCGGAGAAGATCGTATCGGAATCGATTTCCCCTGAGCCGATGTCGTTCGTGGCGAATTCGGTTATCCGACCTTCGCTGTCGAGATTAAGGAACAGAGAAAAGCCCCATCCGTCTTTAGGCGCGATATAAAGATTGTCGTGGTGAATGCGCTGGATAGCCGCGCTCGGAGAAGCTTCTACCGCCAAAACCGTTCCGCAGTTATAGTTTGCAGTGGCGAGAGGGATGATATCCTTTAAGTAAATCGGATTTTCTCCCTTAAGCGCTTCCATGATTTTGGTGCGCACCGTTTCAACGGCAACTTTCGCATCATAGAAATCTGAAAGCGGATCAAGCGGACGGATCTTTCCGACGTATCGATCGTCGGTCCATACCACAACCGCCTTGTCATAAGGCTTCGTTCCGGTGTATTGCCAATTGATACCCGCGGCAAAAGTACCGAAGGATAAACCGAGCGCTACACTCAGCAAGAAGTGTTTCGTTGTGATGTTGAGCTTGCTCATACTATGCCTCGCTTTCTTTTGTTGGTTAATGATGAGAGTATTATAATCTATTTGCAACGATTTCTCGGTTGTTCCTCCAACCGAACTTCATATTATCGCTTTACAGAGATTTTACAATTGAGCTGAAAGAAGTTTGACATTCATCATTTATAATATCAGGTGAAATAAACTGATAAAAGAAGGATGAAGAAATGGAAACGTTCAAGCTGATTGTAACTGTCCTCGGAGGACTCGCGATTTTCGTCTATGGTATGGGGCTTATGTCCGATGGACTTACCCGCATCGCCGGGCCTCGCCTCAAAAACGTCTTATCCTATATTACGCGTAATCGCTTTCTCGCGATTTTGACGGGCACTCTGGTTACCGCGGTAATTCAAAGCTCGTCGGCGACTAGCGTCATGACAGTCGGTTTCGTGAATGCGGGACTACTTAATATCGTCCAAGCAATCGGCGTTATCTTCGGCGCGAATATCGGAACTACCATTACCGGACAGATCATCGCCTTCAAACTCGACGACCTCGCGCTTCCCGCAATCATCATCGCAGTCATCGGACTCATGATAGCGAAGCGCACCTTAACGCGCGGCATATTCAAAACGCTCCTCGGCTTCGGGCTCCTCTTCTTCGGCATGACGATGATGAGTCATGAACTTAAAGTCGTCGCGAAGAGCCCCGAGTTCATGCATTTCTTCTCGCTCTTCGATTGCACTCCTGTAGGCAGCGGCTTCGCATCCTTCTTCAGTATCCTCGGCGCAGTCATGGTCGGTACGCTCTGCACGATGCTCGTCCAAAGTTCTTCCGCTACTATTGGTATCACAATCGCACTTGCAGAAGCTGGCGTAATCTCGATTTGGACGGCGGTTCCGATTGTTCTCGGGGATAATATCGGAACTACGATTACCGCGATGCTCGCTTCGATCAACACGAATGCGAACGCGAAGCGCACGGCTCTCGCCCACGCGCTCTTCAATCTCTTCGGCACGATTATCGTCCTCACCTCTTTCGCCTTCGCTTTTAAGAATGCGGAAGGGCTCCTCGCTCCGATTTACTTCCACTTGGTCGATATCTTTTCGCCGGGAGAAGGGCTTAACGGCGAAAACCCCGGACGCTTTGTCGCAATGGCTCACACCGTTTTCAACGTTGCGAATGTGATCGTGCTCTCTCCCTTCATCCCGTTAATCGCACGCGTTACCGAGTTCATCATTCCCGGCCCGAAGAAAGAGTTCAAGGAGGATCTCGAGCCGAAGCTCCTCGCGACTCCCGAGCTCGCGCTCGAAGCGGCGGAGCGCGCACTCTCCGATCTGCTTCGCAAGTCCTGGCGCATCGCCTCCGTCTCGCTTCGCAACTGCTCTAAGGCGGTCGATGTCACTGCCGACGAAATCGAACGAGCGGAGCGTGAGGTCGATCTCAAACGTGAGACTATACGCGATTATCTCGCTAAGCTTTCGAAGCGTAAGATTAATGGCATGGAAGCGCGGCGCATTCCGGCGATTCTCCACTGCATCAACGACGCGGAGCGCATCGCCGATTTGGGCGTCGTCATCTACGAAAAGTCGAACGCGCTTCGCTTCTCGGAAAATGGTGCCGAAGAAATGAAGTCGGCGATTGAGAAGATGCTCAAGCATTTGACCGAGTTCAATACCGAAGTCATCTCGCGCATTGCGGGGAATTTCAGCGAGCTTAGCCACTGCAAGAATCGCCAGTGGGAAATCGAGCACGAAGTCGAAAGCGGCACTTTATTCGGCGCAACCGAGATGCGCAAGGAAGGTAGCGCCGAAGAACTCGTCGCCTATATCGCCGTCCTCTTCGCTATTAAAGATATCGCGCGTCACTTCGGCAATATTGCGGAGCGCACCGGCAAAGTGTATAATATATGACGATGATTGCCGTAGTAGAAGACGATGAGTCGATTCGCTCGATCGAAACCTACGCTCTTAAAGGCGCGGGTTTCGAGGTTTCGGATTATGAAGACGGAGAGAGTTTTCTCGCGTCGCTTAAAGACGCTTTGCCGGAGCTCGTGATTCTCGATGTCATGCTCCCCGGCTCGCTTGACGGCATCGAAATCCTGAAGACGCTTCGCGCACACTTCGGTTCCATTCCCGTAATCATTGCGAGTGCGAAGGGCTCGGAGTTCGACAAGGTAAGCGGGCTTGATCTCGGCGCGGATGACTATCTCGTAAAGCCGTTCAGCATGCTCGAATTCGTGAGTCGCGTGAAAGCGGTTTTGCGCCGTGCGCCCTCTTCGGGCTCGAAGACGCTTAAGTATGGCGAGATCGAACTTGTCAGCGAGGAGCATCTCGTTAAAGTCGAAGGCGAAAGTATCGAGCTTACACGCAAGGAGTTCGCGATTCTCGAGCTTCTTATGAAAAGTCCGCGCCGAGTTTTCACGCGCGAGAATCTGCTCGACCAAGTTTGGGGAATGGAAGCGGCGCTCGAAACTCGCACTGTCGATATGCACATCGCGTCCTTGCGCGGCAAATTGGGCGATGCGAGTAAGTTCATTCAAACCGTTAGAGGCGTCGGCTATAAGCTCGAAGCATGATCAAGAAAATCTTCCAGAGCGTATTCTTACTCGCGGCGTTTTCGATCGTTCTGACGGCGCTTCTATCGCTCGTCGCACTAACCGAATATTTTGCCGCGCCTGAAAGAGCGAAGTCGCTCCGCGTCACTTGGATTGATGCCGAGGGTAATGTGAAGATGGATAGCGCGGCGAATACCGAGGGGATGGAAAATCATCTTGGACGCGAGGAAGTGATAGCCGCGCTCAAATCGGGAGAAGGGCATTCCTCGCGCTACTCCGATACGAAGATGGAGCGCCAGTTCTATTACGCGAAGAAATTAGCTGATGGCTCGGTTGTTCGTGTCTCTTCTTCGCAGCGCGCGGTTCTCTCGAATGTGATTCACTTTCTCCCCGAACTCTCGCTTTGCCTTATAATCGCTTTCGTCTTGGCGCTTGTCGTCGCTTGGTATCTCGCGAAAAGAATCTTCCGCCCCCTGGAGGCGATGCGCCGCGAGTTTACCGCGAATGTCTCCCATGAGCTCAAGACGCCGATTCAATCGATTCAAGGTGCCGCGGAAATGTTGGAGGCGGGGCTTATCAAGCCCGGGGACGAGCTTAAGTTTTATACGATGATTCGCTCGGAAGCGCGGCGTATGAGTTCGCTTGTCGGCGACATTCTTTCGCTCTCGCGTCTTGATGAAGGCGGGACGGGACTTAAGAAGGAAGAAGTCGATTTTTCGCAGATGGTGCGCGATGTCGTCTCGTCGCTCAGAGCTGCTGCGGAAAAGGCGAAGGTCGTCATCAAGCTCGATATTCCGCTTGAGTCGCCGCGCAAAGTTCTCGGCTATCCGCAATTCCTCGATGCGATCATTTTCAATCTTATCGACAATGCGATCAAGTACAATCGGGAAGGTGGGCGCGTTATCGTGAAGCTCCTTTATGCCGATGACTTCTTACGCTTCAGTGTAGCTGACACCGGTTTCGGAATCCCGAAGGCCCACCAAGAGCGCATCTTCGAGCGCTTCTATCGAATCGACAAGTCTCGCTCTCGCACTTTAGGCGGCACGGGACTCGGCCTCGCCATCGTCAAGCACGCGACAAAATTGCATAGAGGCGAAGTCTCGCTCACCTCCGAACTTTGCCACGGCTCGACTTTTACAATCACTTTACCTCTCTAAGCGATAAGGCCTTACATTCGTTTCGTATAATATTCGGTACATAAAAGTCCGAATAAGGAGAAACGAATGAACATAAGAAAACTAACTCTGTTTGCGGCTCTTGCCTTGGTAGCAACGGCCGGTATTGCGCGTGACGATCAAATCTGGCTTAAGGGCGGCGTTGAGGCGCAACCTTTCAAGTCGATGGAAGGAAGCTCCCTCGCTCCTGTCCAGTTTAAGCTCGAGGAAGAGCTAAAGTATGATAACTCTCGCCTCATCGACGAAGAAACCTTGTTCCAGATCGGTTACAAGTTCTCGCCGTACTTCAGCGGCTTCGTCGGCGATAGATATGTTCGCGAAAGAAAGTCGGGCAAAGGCAAGATGCGCGTCGAAAATCGTCCGACGATGGATCTCGTCCTCTCGGCTCCCGAGTTTTGGACCTTGAAGCTCGATGCTCGTACGCGCTTCGAACTTCGTCAGAAAGCGGGCTCCAGCGACTACGTTCGCTATCGTGAACGCCTTCGTCTTCGCACGAGCTGGAGCGTAACCGACTTCAAGATCTCGCCTTACTTCACGGAAGAATTCTTCTTCTCCGACAAGAACGGCCAGAAAAAGAGCGATGCGTTCGACCGTACTCGTACGCAGTTCGGCATCTCCTTTAAGCCGATTCCTTCGATCAAGGATTTGTCCGCTTCGACCTACTTCATGGTCCAGCACGACATCTCGCATCATCCCGACAAAGCCGATCCTACGAATGTCTTCGGTTTCGAGATTTCGTATAAGTTCTAAGTGTCAAACGTAACTCAAGGAGAAAATCATGATCTCGATTCTTTTGGCGTCACTCATTACGCTTAATGGTGCCGGCGGTTCCTTCCCCGCGCCGCTCTATCAGAAGTGGACGTATCAGTATTCTCAGGCGCATGAGGAAGTGAACGTCAACTACCAGTCCGTCGGCTCTTCCGCCGGTATCAAGCAGATCAAGGCAGGTACGCTCGACTTTGCCGGTACTGACGCGCCGATGAGCGACGAAGACCTCAAGAAGGAGGGTATCGCCCAATTCCCGATGGTCGCAGGCTCGGTCGTTCCGATCGTCAATCTTCCCGGCGTCGCTTCGGGTAAGCTCGTTCTTTCGGGCGAAATCGTTGCCGACATCTTCCGCGGCGAAATTCGCGTTTGGAACGATCCTCGCATCAAGGCGCTTAATCCCGAACTCAAGCTCCCGAAGCTCCCGATTACGGTCGTGCATCGTGGTGATGGCTCGGGTACGACGTTCGTCTGGACTAGCTTCCTCTCTCGTGTCAGCGAAAAGTGGGCGAGCGAAATCGGCTCGGGCGCTATCGTGACTTGGCCCGTCGGCCTCGCGGGTCAGAAGAACCCCGGCGTCTGCGGCATGGTCTCGCGCGTCAAGGGCTCGATCGGCTACACGGAACTTACCTACGCGCTCGAAGCGAAGATTCCCGTCGCTACGATCCCGAACGAAAAAGTCTTAGGGCTTACCTACCTCCTCATTCGCGATGACCTCGCGCCTCGCAAGCGTGCCGCGCTTAACGAATACGTGCGTTGGTGCTTCGACTTTGGTGGCAAGACGGCCGAAGAACTCAACTACATCCCGCTCGAAAAGAGCGAAGTCGACCTCATCAAGACGACTTATCTCAAGTAAGCGAAACAATGTCTGAACGAGTTTTCAAATCCCTCACATTTGCCGCGGCATCACTTACGGTGGTGCTGGCGGCAAGCTTTCTGATCGTTCTCTGGTTCTCGGGCTTCGAGGCCTGGAAGACGTTTGGACTAAAGTTCCTTTTCACGGACGTGTGGAATCCTTCGTCCGGAGAATTCGGAGCTCTCGGCGCACTTTCAGGTACGCTTTTCACCTCGCTCTTGGCGCTACTTATCGCGACGCCTCTCGCTTTTGCCGCGGCTATGTGGGCGAGTGATGCGCCGAAGTGGATCGCCAGTCCATTATCTCGCGCAATGGATATGTTAGCCGCGATCCCCAGCGTCATCTTCGGTATGTGGGGTATCGACTTCATTTGCCCTCATTTCGGCTTCAGTCTCTTTTCCGCGTCTCTCATCCTTTCGATTATGATCCTTCCTTATATCACCGCGGTTATGCGCGACGTGATAACGATGACGCCCGATGTTCTCAAAGAATCGGCGTATGGCCTCGGGGCGACGCGCTTCGAAGTCGTGAAAGACGTGATCTTGAGTTTCGGCAAGAACGGACTTGCGGGCGGTATCTTCATCGGGCTTGGACGAGCGCTCGGAGAAACTATGGCGGTCCTTTTCGTCGCAGGTGGGCTTAACATGATTCCCTCGGGACTCTTCGACGGCTGCACCACGATAGCCTCCGCTCTCGCCAATGACTTCGCCGAAGCCGAAGGGCTTCATCGCTCGGTTCTTTTCGCGCTCGGCTTCATCCTCCTGATGCTGGAGTTCGCGATTCAGATCCTCGCTCAGCTTTACTTGAAAAGGGGGAAGATAAAATGATTCGTCGTTCGACTTTGCCGCGCAGAATCGCGGACTCGCTTTTCAAGATCACTTCGGCGGTTTCTTCGTCGCTCGGCCTCCTCATAATGATCATCATCGTTTCGACGATTCTTTATTATGGCGCGTCGATGCTTTCGATCGAGTTCCTCACCTCACCGAGTAAGCCCTACGGCGAAGCGGGAGCGGGTATCGCCAATGCGATTTTAGGGACGCTTCTAATAACTTTCGGCGCGGCGCTTATCGCGCTTCCTCCTGCAATGGCTGCGGGAATCTATCTCGCCGAATATGGGCGCGACTCGAAGCTCGCTTCGATCCTTCGCTTTACGGGGAATGTCTTGATGGGCATTCCTTCGGTAGTCGTCGGCATCTTCGTCTATGCGCTCGTCGTCGTTACCTTCGGACGCTTCTCGGGGTTCGCGGGTTCGGTAGCTCTCGCGTTTTTGATGTTCCCGGTCGTGATGCGTACGACTGAAGACATGCTTCGAATGGTGAACGACTCTTTGCGTGAGAGTGTCCTCGCTCTAGGCGAGACGAGATCCCGCGGCACTCTTAAAGTCATCTTCCGCGCGGCAAGAGGCGGTATTCTGACGGGCGTTCTCCTCGCGCTCGCTCGAGTCTCCGGCGAAACCGCGCCCTTACTTTTTACCGCGCTCTTTGCCGACAGTTGGCCGACGAGTTATTTCTCGGGGCCTACCGCGTCACTTCCCGTTCTCATTACCGACTACACGATGAACTCGCCTTTCGAAGCCATGCATCGCGCGGGCTGGGGCGCGGCGTTCGTGATTGCCGCGATCATTCTCGCGGTAAACTTGGTCTCGAGATATTATGCTGAAAAGGAAAAACTATGAAGCTTAATCGTAAATACAAAATCCGCACCGACAATCTCTCGTTCTGGTATGGCGAGAGGCAGGCCTTGTTCAACAATTCGCTCGATATCGAAGCGAACAAGATTACCGCAATCATTGGCCCGAGTGGTTGCGGAAAGTCGACTCACTTAAGAGTCTATA
Organism: Kiritimatiellia bacterium; assembly: GCA_024405265.1. Taxonomy (GTDB): domain Bacteria; phylum Verrucomicrobiota; class Kiritimatiellia; order RFP12; family UBA1067; genus UBA1067. Next base: position 15,344 of record JAKSOZ010000016.1, read on the forward strand.
ACCGCATCTTCGAACTCTACCGAGGCCAGAAAGCGGAAGGCAAGATTCTCTTGGACGGCGAGAACATCCTTGACGAAGATGTCGACTTACTTGATCTTCGTCGTCGTATCGGCATGATCTTCCAAAAGCCCACCCCGTTCCCGATGAGCGTTTTCGATAATGTCGCGTATCCTCTTAAGCTCCACTACAAGCTTAAAGGGAGCGAGCTTGAGGCTAGAGTCGAAGCGGCCTTGAAGGGCGCGTCGCTCTGGGACGAGGTGAAAGACTCGCTCGGGAAGAACGGTCTCGCGCTTTCGGGCGGTCAGCAGCAGCGTCTTTCGATAGCACGCGCAATTGCCGCGGAGCCGGAAGTCCTTCTCATGGACGAGCCGACATCGGCTATCGACCCGATTGCCACGGCGAAAATCGAGGAGCTGATGGACTCGTTAAGAGAGCGCTTCACCATCGTGATCGTAACTCACAACATGCAGCAGGCCGCTCGCATCTCGGATACGACCGCGTTCTTCTATCGCGGCAGAATCGTTGAAGTCGGCGACACAAAAGACTTCTTCAACAATCCCAAAGATCCTCTCACCCAAGACTACCTCTCGGTAAAATTCAAGAAGTGAGAAATGTGATGACGAGGGGTAAGGAAAAATGGTAAGATATAAGCTACAAGAATAAGGAGATTCAAGATGGCTTATACGAATAAAGAACTTGCCCCGGTAGAAGGCCTCAAAACCTCCGCGCATCTCTATAAGTTGGTTATCGAACTTAAGTAATGGCATAAGTGGTAAGATTCCGCGGCAGATTGGGTGTTTGCCTAATTTGTCGCGGATTTCGTTTCCGATTGAATTCAGTATTGATTCAGTAACGATTCAGTAAGAGTTCAGAAACGGTTCGGAATGTTTGAGCGCGTACGACCGCTAGTAAACCGCCAGTCCAGGTATGAATGACATTGATATCTAGGGCCAAAAAGAAAAGGATAAGTAACGAGAGAGAAAATACTAGGTAGCGTTTGGTAAAACGATATGTTGCGATTCAGTAAATGATAGGTAGCGTTTTAAGGAACGCAACCTTGTGCGCGGCGCTTCGAAACGCGGCAGTTTGTGAAATGGTAGATAAGTGTTTGTTCTTCGGCCTTTTCGCGGCAAGTCCCACAGCGGCGGATTCGTATTCGGGCGGAGCCCGAATAGGTAAAACAAGGGCGGGTTGGGTAGTGAGTTGATACTGTTATTGGATGCGGTAGGTAGGGTAAGGGGAACGGTACTAATTCGGGGATACCGTTTTGGCCGCTGGTAATCTAGACTTCCGGAGGTGTTGAGAGGTGTATACGTGTGCATCGGATTGCGATAACGCGCAAAACGGAGGGTCAACCGAATTAGTACCCGACCCGGCCGATGGTTAGTATACGTCATGCTAAATTGTGCGTACGGCGACCTGCGAGATATCGTACAAGTTCTAAGCATATCTTCGAAAGGAGAAAATCATGATCGCGATTAGTGTTATTTTTCAAGCAGTGTTGCAATCTATGAAATAATTTGCTATAATATATGCAAATAATGCAAGGAGATTGCAATGAGTTGGAAGATTGATATCGAGTTTAAAGAGGAGAATCGCTTTAAACAATACGAAAAGAAGCATCATGCGGAATATGTGTCTTGTATGGCACGCTTTGCTGATGTTCTAATGCGTTTTGATGAGGTCAATCATCCTAATCTTGTCGGAAAAGGTTATTTTCGCTCTGAGGGTGAGGATGTTTATCGCATATCTCAGACACGTACTCAGAACTCGAAAGAAGTAAGACTTTATATATATGTTTGCATGATCGACTCGAAGCTTTATCCGATTACAATAGGGGATAAGACTACGCAAAAAGATGATATCGTTCGGTGCCACGAGGTTGCGCGCCAGATTAAAGCTCGTCAGCAGAAAGGAGGCAAATGATGGCCGACTATAACGATTATGCTGCGAAAATTGCCGCGGCAATGGGAGGGGCAGATTTGACCGAGGAACTCATTAAGGAGCATGAGTCTACGAAAATTGCAGACTACTTTTGCGCGGAGCGCATTAGGCAAGGTTTGAGCCAGCGAGAAGTTGCCAAAAAGATGGGTGTCTCGGCATCTAAGATTTGCCGAATCGAGGATTCATATGACAAGGACTTAAGCTATGCCGACATCATGTCGTATGGTAAGACGCTTGGTGTTCGACCCGAGATCACTTTCGATAATCTCAATGAATCAAAAGAAGCTCGTTCCGAAGGACTTGTTTATAAGATTTCCGATATGTTAGAGGCGCTTAAAGAGCTGATTCCGAATCCGGAAAAGCTACAAGGTGCAATCGATGATTTCTCGGGCCGAGTCCTTTTCCCAGTCCTTAGAAGTAGTAGAATATAAGCTAATCGAACGCAAGTATTATCATAGAATCCCGCAGTAAGTCCGCGGGATTTTTGTTTGCTGAGAAAGATTGTAGTGGCGCATAGCGCGGCGAATATGATATACTATAAATCGTTCGGCGGGTGAAACCGCTAAACATGATTTTTCTATACCGGTTGGGCCTGAGTGCCAGCCGGAGTTCGCACGCGGATAATCTGCCGCGGAGTCGAGCAAGGGAGTGGGTGGGCAACCTAACCATTCCGACGTACGCAACAGCGTATTAAGCTTCGTGGTAAAGCCGCTAACTTGACCGAGTTGAAGTGAAATACGATGGTGCGCTACGTAGTTATTCTACGCGGCGTATCTTCTTTTCATGTTTCAACTCAGGCTCTTAGCGGCGCCTACCACGAGACAGAATTTGAAGGTGCGCCGCTCTTCTTTTCGCCGCGGGGTGGTGTGCTTAACGACAAGGCGAATGGAGGCATAGGGAATGAATTGCAAGGCAATAGTGTTAATAAGTATTGCGGTCTGCTTGTTGAATGGATGTGCGACAATCTTTAACTGGGACGATGAAGGTGTCATACGATTGGACTCCTCCATAGATGACACTAAGGTGAGTATTTATAATCGCGGTGTTTTAATTGATCAAGTTAAGACGCCTTGTGACTATGAGGTCGAAGCGGATGCTGGCTTCTTTCGTAAAGCCTCATATAATTTCATCTTTGAGAAGGAAGGCTATTATAAGCAGTCGCACCAACGCGTTGGACGATTCAGCGGGTGGTATTGGGGTAATATTGTATTTGGAGGCGCAATTGGGATGCTAATTGTTGACCCTCTAACCGGCAGCGAGTATTGGATTGATACCAAACCGATTAAGGCGTCCCTTAAGAAAAAACCTTCAAAGGAGGCGAAATGAAAACTCGCGTAAAATATTTGCTTGGTATCATTCTTTTGTTGCAAGGCTGTTCAATTATTACAGCTTCAATGCAGCCTTTGAGCCGACCTCCAGAGAAGTTGAATGAAGGAAGTTATCGCGATTGGGTTGATAATAAGTATGGTTACCCAATAGCGACTGGGTTTACGGCAGACGGAACGGAATATGTTGAGCAAATTCAGTTTGTAGATGGCGTTCCTATGGGGTGGAAGGTCTTTCGGATAGTCTTACATTCAGTGGCGGACAACCTTACATATTTCTTATGGGAATTTATTGGCTTCCCGATGGAATTGGCATTAAGCAGTCATCCTGAATATGTATACTATCTCGTTTATGACGAGAATGATCAACTCGTACGTAAAATCCCGGAGGAATCTATAGAAGGAAGATCCTTGTCTAAACTTGAGTGGTCTTCTCCAAGACTGCCAAGAGAAAGGTGGGGAAGGGCACCCAGTGTGTCTCGTATGACATTGGATGAACGCATGGAACTGATTAATGCTGCAAAAGGTAATATTTCGGTTGAAAAACAGACGCATGAAGAGGAAACTGAGTCGGTGATGCAAGCCGAGGCGCAAGAAAAGAAGGAAGAGCCTATAGACGAGAATCTTTCGGCTAAACTGAAAGAAATCAAGAAGCTTCATGAAGATAAAGTCATTGACGATGAGACTTATAAGTCTATGATTATTAGATTAGTTAATCAGCGAGGGTAATATGAACTACATAAAAATATTGTCGTTTACTTTGGTAGGTTTGGTTGTGAGTGGATGTATGACCTACACTACTCCAAAATATGCCATGACCCAAAATACGCAAACACAAAGCATAGAGAAGAAAGTGTAGCATACACTTTTAGGCGGACATCCCGTGCGGCAACAAGTGCGGAATTTAACAAAAACGACTATACAGATTCGTTAAAAGGTGCATGGGCGCCTCCTCAGGATGAGGTTGTTGCGCTTAAACAATTTCGGAATGCGTTTCGTGATGACACTACGGTTATATCTCAATATCTCTATATTAACGATATGACAGATGTCGCTGACATAAGAATGGAGATGATGCAACAGAACTCATTCAATGCTTTAGGGCTATTTGGCGCAGCCTTGTCGGGCTTTACATGGTCACTAATTCCGTGTTGGGGGGATGATGTTTATACACTTTATGTAGAGGCGCGAAATAAAGAAGGGCTTGAGAAGACATATCAGTTAACAAGCTCCGTAACAACGATTGTTTGGGCGCCATTTATCTTTGCTACTCCATTTACAGGGTTGCCGGATTCGCGTGTTGCTGAGATAACTGCAGAACATTGGCAAGAGCTTAATCGGCGAATGAAAGAAGATGGTTTTTTTGCTGCACCTTTAACTATCGAGGAAGTGCAAGATAAACAAAGAAACCGGGAATCATTGGATAAGGTGTATAAAGAGGGGCTACTGTCGGAAGAAGAATATATAAAGGCTAGTAAAAGATTATAAATTGCCAAATCGCCTAGCGGCTACAATCTGTTGTGCGGTGTATCCTTATGTTGCCGAATGCTTCTCCTCCCGGATGATGTGTGTATGCGCGATAACGTTGTTTGTTGAGTTGGAGCGTGACCGACTTCAAGATCTCGCCTTACTTTAAGGATCTTTCCGCTTCGACCTACTTCATGGTCCAGCACGACATCTCGCATCATCCCGACAAAGCCGACCCGAAAAGGAGAAAATCATGATCTCGATTCTTTAAGTGAGAAATGTGATGACGAGGGGTAAGGAAAAATGGTAGAATATAAGTCGAAGAGAAAGGAGATTCAAGATGGCTTATACGAATAAAGAACTTGCCAACGAGTTTTGGATGCTTACTAAAGGTATTCTTCAGGATTCGAGAGTCGATACCGATGAAGCGCTCGTCCTCAAGCGTTGGATCGAAGAGCATGGCCTTAGTGATACCTTCTCGCTGATCGTGAAGCGCATCGACCAATTCCTCGCGGATAGATTCATCGACCAGTTCGAATCGAAGAAGCTTGTCGATTCCTTCGGAACGATCCTTAGCCATCTTCGCAACCTTCCTTGATTATGAAGAAGTTCATTGCGCTTATTATCGTGTGCGGGCTCGGCTATTCGGCCTTCTCGGAAGAAATTTCGGTAGGCGGGAAGGGCGTCGTGAAAGCGAAGCCCGATATGGTTCAACTTCGTTTCGACGTTAGCTCGCTCAATAAGGATTTGGACGTAGGTCTAGCTGATCTGAAGGCGAAGAACGCGGCGATTACCTCGGCGCTTACGTCGGTCGGGGTCGAGAAAAGCGAAATCAAAGTTTCCAATATCTCGATGAATGCTCAATACTCCTATGGTTCGATGAAAGGGCGCACACTAGAGGGCTATAAGCAAAGCTGCGCATTTATGATAAATATTGCCCTCGATATGGACCGCGCTCAGTCGATCTACAAGGCGATTGTCGGAACGAAATGCGGTGAAGAGATCTCGTTCAGCTTCTATATCAAGGATGAAAAGCCCTATCGAAACGAAGCGAAGAAGCTCGCGGTCGCCAATGCGAGAGAGACTGCCGCGCTGCTCGCGGAGGCTGCGGGCGTGAGCCTCGGAAAGGTTGAAGAAATCTCTTATAATGCCAGCGGTGCGACTCCGCTTCGCCGCGCGAATATTATGGTAATGGCGAAAATGGAATTTGAGCCTGAAAGCGACGGCCTCGGAATGGCCTCCTCGGATATCGAGGATATTTCGATTCAGGAATCCGTCGTTATTATCTGGGAGCTTAAGTAAGCGGTAAGTTACGCTAAGGCGCGCTTAAGTTCGGCGATTTTCGCTTTTATCGTTTTGCCCTTAAGCGTGTGCACGGAGTCGATTTCGTGCGAGCCGTTTTTATAGAAGACGGCTCGGGTATCTTTAACGTCTATGCGCTCGATTCGCTTGAGCGCGGCAGCTACGCGCAAGGAGGCGACGGCAACGAACGTCTTCACTTCCTCCGGCATCGGCCCGAAGCGATCGATCATCTCATCCGAGAGCGCCTTTATTGCCTTGTGTTCTTGCGCCTCGGCGAAACGCTTCAAGATATTGAGACGATGGATATCTTCTTCGATGTATGAATAAGGAATTTTCGGACTGACGAAGTCGAGATTAAGTTTGACGTCGATGATCTCCTTGACTTTTTCGCCCTTCAAAAGCGCGATCGTACGCTTCAAAAGCTGGCAATACAACGAGAAACCGACCGCGGCAATATGGCCCGACTGCTCGGAGCCGAGGAGATTGCCGGCGCCGCGAAGTTCAAGGTCACGAACCGCGAGATTGAAGCCGCTTCCAAGTCCTCCGTGCTTCTTAAGGGCGTCAAGTCGCTCTCTCGCTTCCGCGTCGACATTCCCGTAGGAGGGGAGCAAGAAGTAAGCGTAACCCTGTCGCGAGGATCTTCCGACTCGTCCGCGAAGTTGATACAGGTCTGCCATGCCGAAGGTTTCGGCCTGGTCGATCAGAATCGTGTTAGCTCTCGGAATATCGATACCTGATTCGATAATCGTCGTCGAGAGTAAAATATCGTATTTCCCGGCTTCGAAATCGCGCATTTTCCGCGCGAGAGTCTTTGCGTCCATTTGACCATGAGCAACGACGACGCGGGGCATTGAGCGGGGCGCGTCATGGGAGGAGTGGTGCGCGAAGAGGTCTTTTATGCGCTTTTCGACTTTGTGGATCGTCGAGACGCGATTATGCAGGAAGTAAACTTGTCCTCCGCGGTTAAGTTCGGCCTCGATTGCCGCGCGGATGATTTCGTCGCTATCGCGGACGACTCGCGTTTCGACGGCGACGCGCTCTCTCGGAGGCGAACGCAAAAGCGAAAGATCTCGCGCTCCGGTCATCGAAAGATAGAGCGTTCTCGGAATCGGGGTTGCGGAAAGCGTGAGAATATCGGCGGTAGCGCGAATAGCTTTCAAGAATTCTTTGTGCTTTACGCCGAAACGTTGTTCTTCGTCGATAATGATGAGTCCCAGATCATGGAATTGAATCGAAGGCGAGAGGATCGCGTGAGTTCCGATCACGATATCGCAGGCTCCGCTCGCGAGTCTCTTGAAAGTACCTTCGTGGGTGCCCTTAGTCTGAAAGCGCGAGACCGACTCGATTCGAATCGGAGTCCCATCGAAGCGGGAGGTGAAAGATTCGAAATGCTGCTCGGCGAGGACGGTCGTCGGGGCTAAGACCGCGACTTGCTTCCCGTTCATCGCCGCGATAAACGCCGCTCTCATCGCGACTTCGGTCTTGCCGTAGCCCGCGTCGCCGCAGATAAGGCGGTCCATCGGTTTCGACGAGGAGAGGTCGGACTTGATTGCTTCGATCGCGACCGATTGATCGCGGGTCTCTTCATAAGGAAAGGCCGCTTCGAACGCGTCGAGACCTTCGCAGGCCGTGTCGTACTTGAAGCCCGGGACGAGCTCGCGTCTCGCCTGCGTCTCCAAAAGCGCCGCGGCGAGATCTCGAACCGAGCGTTTCGCGTCCTCCTTGTCCTTCGCCCAGCGTTTCCCGTCTAGACGATGGAGCCTGACAGCTTCGCCCTTTACGCCGACGTAACGAGAGAGCAGGTGGGCGTGAATCGCGGGGACATGAAGCCTGCCCCCGTCCGCATATTCTATGGTATAGACTTCCTGACGCTCATCGCCGACGGCGATCTCCGAAGATCCCACGAATTTGCCGACGCCGTAATCGATATGAACGACATATTCTCCCGGTTCGAGTTCATCAAAATCTTGAATCCGCTCTCCGGTATTCTTCGGAGTCAAACTTCTGCGTACTTTGCGCTTCGTGAAGACGCGGTCGGCTTTAGTGACGACGATGAGGTCGGGGATTTCGAAACCACCGGAAAGATCATCGATCTTAAGGATTTTCGCGCCTTTCTTTTCCGCGGCGCTTATATGTTTCTCAAGTCTCGCGCGAGCGGCTTCGAAGAGTTCCGGGTGATGAGCGTCTTCCGCGCCGAGTTCCGCGAATCCGGGGAGCGGAGTCGTCTGGAATTTGAGCGCGGGGACTCCGGCAGGCGCGGGGTCGCCGGTATAGATAGTGTGGAAGTTAGAAGTTAGGGGGTAGAGTGACGGAAGGTTGTAACTGTTGTGTTCGAGCGCTAATATCGTCGTATTTGTAGGCAATAGATCGAAAAGGGTGCCACTCCTACACTCCTCACTCTTACCTCCTGCTTCCTCAGTGATCGGCAGAATCTCGGCCTCTTGAATCCGCTCGATCGACATCTGCGTCGCCGGATCGAAAGTACGAAGACTCTCTACTTCATCACCGAAAAACTCGGCGCGAATCGGGAACTCTTCGCCCGGACTCCAAACGTCGACGATGCCGCCTCGAACCGAGAAGTCGCCGATGGTTTCGACCTGGGGAGCGCGTTTGAAGCCTAGATGCGCGAGTTTCTCGGCAAGATCGTTCAATTTAAGTCCGTTTTTGATGTTGATTGAACTTTGAGCGCCGAGTTTGACGCCTGCCGCCAAAGCAGGGAATGAAGCGACGACGATCAAGGGATAAGGATTGATATCGTAAGCTCTTAAGGCGGCTATCGTTTTAAGTCGAGTTCCCAGCGAGGACTTGTCACCGGCGAGCAGCGGAGGGAAGTCAAGAATGCGGATATCGCTTTTCGCGGTAATGATCTTCAAGTCGTCGTAAATTCGATCCGCTTCGGGGAGACCGGGGGCGACGACGAGCATGACGTTCTCGGATAGGGCTGCGGCGATAAACGCGTCAGCGCTTCCGGTTAACGCGGAAAGCGAATAGGCCCCGCCGGGAATTTCTCCGGGGGGTGGTAAAAGCGTTTTGAATCGCTTTAACGCTTCGATCATATCGGCCGCTATTATAACATATTGCTCGTAGAAAGGTAAATATGGTATAATCGCGATAGAAAGGTGCATCAAGGATGAATATTCGTATTATTGCCGGTATGATCTCCTGCGCGGTTTTAGGCGCGGCGGCTGGGTATTTCTTGCCGAAATCTACCGAAAGCGCTGAGTCGCAAGTTGAAATCGATGAGCTTTTCGCCGACAATCGTATCGAAGATAAGGGTGAAGAGGCGACTATCGCCGCTTTGCGCGAGCGAATCAAGACGCTCGAACGGGCGCTTTCCGAGCTTGAGAATATGACGGCGGCGACACCGAGCGAAGAAGTCAAAATCGAGTCCCCCAGGCGCGGTAGAAATCGTGGAGGTTTCAATCCGCGCGAGATGATGGAGAATTTGAAAAAGGAAGATCCCGAGCGCTATGCTCAAATCACCAATCAATTCGAGACGATGCGTCGCAATCGCGAAAGGTCGCGCTCGGTTCGAGTCGAGTTCCTTAAGTCGATCGACGAGTCGTCGATGAGCGCGGCGACGAAAGAAAACCACGAGAAACTCCTTGAAAATACCGAAAAACTCGCGGAGCTTGAAGCGCGGATTCAAGATCCGAACATGCCGGATGAAGAACGCGGCGAATTATTCCGTCAACTTCGCGACCTCCATGAAACGCAGCGCGAGCTCAACACGAAGGAGCGAGAGAATTTGATAGCTCAGGTTTCGCTCGAAGCGGGAATGAATCCCGAAGACGCGGCGGAATTCAGTGAAACGATTCAGGATATTTTGGACGCGACGAACGAATTCGGAGGGGAGCGTCGTCGAGGGATGAGAGGCGGAATGCCGCCTCCGCCGATGCGTTGAACGATGAAAAAGAGTTATTTATCGGCTGACGAATTTTTAAGAGATTCTTGGCGACTCGCGGCGAAAATCGCGGAAAGCGATTGGAAGCCCGAAACGCTGATCGCGCTCTGGCGCGGCGGCGCTTTCGTCGGCATGGCCGTTCACGAATTCTTGAAATTCAAGGGCTATAAGCTGAAGCATTATCCGCTTAAAAGCGCCAGCTATTCGGGAATCGGAGAAAACGAAGGCGAGGTCGTCTTCACGCTCGGGGAAGAAACTTTTTCGATGATAAAAGCGGGCGAGAAGGTGCTCGTCGTCGACGACGTGTTCGATACCGGCAAGACCGCTCTCGCCGTGAAGAAGGAAATCGAAAAGTCCGGCGCGGATTTTCGTTTCGCATCCGTTTATTGGAAGCCGAATAAGAATTTGACGTCGATCAAGCCGGACTATTTCACGAAAGAATTGGATGATTCCTGGATCGTTTTTCCGCATGAGCTCGAAGGCTTAAGCGCGGAGGAGTTGGAAGAAAAAGATCCGCTCTTGAAAGGAATCGTTTAAGACGGATGATCGCAGTCATCATAGCATTATTCTTGTTATCGGCTTTCTTCTCAAGCGCGGAAACGGTGCTCTTCTCGCTGACCGGAGCCGAACGCGCACGCATCAAAGCTCGGAATCCTAAGGGAGAATCATTGATTCGGCTTTGTCTCGCGGACAAGGCGGTCCTGTTTTCGACGCTTTTGGTCGGAAACACTTTCGTGAACTTCGCGCTGGCGACGATCGGTTATCGTCTATTCGCGAAATGGATTCCGATAGCGCCTTATCTGGCTGTGCCGGTGATGACGATAGCGCTCCTCATTTTCGGTGAAATCACTCCGAAGCGGCTGGCGCTTAAATTCACGGAAGAACTTGCGCCTACGTACGCGGCGGTGTTGATTTTTTGGCGATACTTGCTCACTCCGTTCAATGCGGTTCTGCGTTATACGTCAAAAGCCTTTGCTCCGGCGCTTGAACGAGAACGCCGTGCGCTTTCCGACGAAGAGTTGGTGTCGGTTCTCGAATCCGCCGCGGAAAACGGGGAGATGAGCCGGCGTGATGCGGAAATGGTCGAAGGCGTTTTGCGGTTATCGGAACTTTCGGCGAATGAGGAAATGACGCCGCGCGTAGATATCGTCGGATATGATCTCGACTTGAGCGAAGAGGAGCGCGAAAAGACAGCTCGCCAAGCGAAGTTCCGCTATCTCCCCGCGTTCAAACGTACAGCCGACCAAATCGAAGGCGTCTACGATAAGCTTACCGGCAAGATCGAGGACGCGCTGTTCGTGCCGGAGACGGTAACGCTCGATGATCTTCTCGTTACGTTCGCGAAGAGCTCGAAGCCGCTCGCGATCGTGCTCGACGAATATGGCGGAACTGCCGGGATCATCACGCCTAACGATATCCTCGAGCTTATCGTGGGCCCCGGCGTCTTTCGCAATCCCGATTCCGAACCGCAGATCGTCAAGAAAGGCGCGAACGTCTGGGAAATAGATGCGCGCGCATCGCTCGATGAAGTCAATCGCGAACTTGATCTAGAGCTGATCGCCGAAGATGCCGATCGAATTTCAGGATGGGTTCAGTTCCATGCCGAACGTATTCCGCATGTAGGTCAGGAGATCGAGGCGGATGGATGCCGCGCTACGGTGCTGAAACGTCGACATCGCCGAGTAACATCGATTCGTCTTGAAGTCCTGACGCGGCCGAAAACGCTTGATGATGAAGAGATACTCGCCGATACCGATGAAGCGATAGAACGCACTCAGGAGGACAACGAAGGATGACGATCTTCTTTTTAGTGCTGGCGATTATTTTGACGCTTATCGGCGCGGCGTTTTGCGCCGGTACGGAAACCGCGTTTCTTTCGGTCAGTCGCGAGCGCATTCTTCACCTCGCGCGAGAAGGCGGTAAGAAGGCGAAGAAAGTCGAAGCGGCGCTTTCGGATATGGCGAAGACGACGACTACGCTTTTGATCGGTAATAACCTCGCGTCCGTCGGATATTCGTCGGCTACCGCCGCGCTTTCTTCGATTCTTGTCGGGGACAATCTCGCCGGCCGCGCAATCGCGAGCTTTATCGCGGCGTTTCTCGTTTTGTACGTCTCGGAGTTCATGCCCAAGCTTTTATGCTCTGCGCGTCCGCTCAATCGCTCGCTCGATACGGCGGTAGCTTACGAGTACCTTTCAAAGGCGCTCGCTCCGTTCACGTACCTCGCGATGAAATTCACGAACCTTTTTCTTCCGAATAAAGAAAAGAAATATAAGCTCACGACGGCGGACTTGGTGAGAATTCTTCAGGATCGTAAGGACGGAGTGTGCTTGTCGGATTTCGAATCCGCGATCATTTCGCGAATTCTCGTATTGCGCGTCAAAGGGAAACCGATAACGGTCGACGCGATTTTGGAGGTGCTTAAATGATATTGAAAAGAGCTGCCTTTTTAGCAGCGTTAGGCGTCGTGTCGGTCGGTTCGGCGAAGGAACCTTGGAGAGACCCGAACGTCAATTCGATCAATCGACTCGAAGCCAGGTGCATTATGGTTCCCTGCGAGAGCGCGGAGAAAGCGCTCTTAATCGCGAAAGGAGAGGCGCTACGTTACGAATCGAAATATCTCAAGCTGTTGAACGGGACGTGGAACTTCAAATGGAAGCATAACGTATACGAGACGAATTGGGAGAAAAGCGCGAAAATCGAAGTGCCGAGTTGTTGGCAACTTCAGGGCGATTACGATCCGCCGCTTTATTCAAACGTTCCTTACCCGATCGCCGGCTTCAAGGAAGGCGATCCGATGGTCGAACCGAAGAAGGAATATACGAGCCATTATTATCGTAATCCCGTCGGTCTTTACGCTCGCGAATTCACGGTGCCTGCGGAGTGGAAGGGGCGCCGCGTCGTGATCCATTTCGGAGGCGTGAGTTCGGCGATGTACGTAAGAGTCAACGGTAAGGAAGTCGGATATTCGGAAGATAGTCGTCTTCCCGCCGAGTTCGATATCACGAGCTACCTTAGGGCAGGCGCGAATACGCTCGAGGTCGAAGTCTTGAAGCACTCGGACGGCACGTTTCTCGAAGATCAGGATTTTTGGAGACTCTCCGGCATCTTCCGCGACGTATGGTTAGTAGCGGAAGATAAGAACGCCGCTAAGGATTTCGTGGTCGAGACGACACTCTCGGAGGATCTGAAGACGGGCGAGCTTTCGATCAAGGATGAGAAGGGGAAGGTGATCTTTAACAAGAGCTATCCGAACGTCAAGCTTTGGAGCGCGGAGGAGCCGAATCTCTACTACGAAACGATAAAGTCGGGTAGTGATCACTTCGCGTTTCAGATCGGTTTCAGACGCATCGAAATCAAGAACGCGGTCGTCTACATCAACGGTATGCGCGCGATCATCAAGGGCACGAATCGTCATGAGATGGAACCGAAGAGCGGCTACAGCGTGACTTTAAGAGGAATGAAAAAAGATATCGAACTCTTCCACCTTCTTAATATCAACGCCGTTCGTACCTGTCACTATCCGAACGATCCGACTTGGTATGAGCTCTGCGATCGTGAAGGGATTTACGTTTGCTCGGAGGCGAATATCGAGTCGCACGGCGCTGGCTACGGCGCGGACACGCTCGCTAAGAACCCGCTCTATCGAAAGGCGCATATCGAGCGCGGAACCAATATGGTGAAGACGTTCCGCAATCACCCTTCAATCGTTTTCTGGTCGCTCGGAAACGAAGGCGGAGACGGGCCGAACTTCGCCGACGAATATAGTGCGATGAAGGCGATCGATTCGACGCGTCCGATTCAATATGAACGGGGACGCCATAGTGATCACTCGGATATCATGTGCCCGATGTACGAGAGGCCCTGGCATGCAGAGGCTTATGTTGCGAATGCCAAGAAGCCGTATATTTTGTGCGAATACATTCACGCGATGGGCAACTCGAACGGCGATATCAATCGATACTGGAATCTCGTCTTTCAGTATCCGAGTTTCCAAGGCGGCTTTATCTGGGACTTTCAGGATCAAGCGCTTTGGAAGACGGAAGGTAACGTGAAATATCTCGCCTATGGCGGAGACTTTGGCGATAAGCCGAATGATGGGAATTTCAATTGCAACGGCATCGTCTCGGCCACGCGTGCTCTTCATCCGGGAGCTTATGAAGTCAAGCACGCCTATCAACCGCTTCATGTCCGTAAATGGGATTGGAAAAAGAAAACGCTCGAAGTTCATAGCGACTATCGCTTCACGACGCTCGAAGGAGTGAAGCTCTGTTGGTCGGTCGGGAAGAAGCTGAAGATCTTGAAGAGCGGAGAAATCGATTTAAGCGGTTTCGAGCCCGATTCGATGAAGTCGTTTACAATAGACGCTCCTGAAGGCGACGCGATCACGTTCCTCTTCAAGAAAGCGGGACGTGTTATCGCTCATGATCAGTTTACGAAACCTTTCGTGCCGGTTATGCTCCCGGAGAATATAGAAAGTCGCGAGCGCGTCGATAATCTCTTCAAGATGAATCTCTGGCGCGCGCCGACCGATAATGACCACGGCTGGGAGATGGAGAAGAAGTGCAAACTCTGGAAGGACGTGACCGCCTCGCAGAAACTTCCTCCGAACGTCAACTCGAAGCTTGAAGCGAAGCGAATCAAAGGAGATAAGATTCTCGTCGATTGGACGCTCGAGCTTCCCGGCGGGCTTCCCGTTTTGCCGCGTGCCGGTCTTACTTTCACGATTCCGAAAGATTATACCAAGGTTAAGTGGTATGGGCTCGGTCCGTTCGAGAACTATCCTGATCGCAATACTGCCGCGATGCTCGGAGAGTGGGGAATGGAAGTGACGCCGATTTGCGATTACTCGCGTCCGAGCGAATTCGGATATCGCTCTCAGACGAGAGTTCTCGAGTTCAGAAATCCGTCAGGTAAGGCTATTAAGCTCACCGCGCTTAATCAACCGTTCGGTTTCAGCGCTTGGCCTTATTCGCAAGAAGCGTTGGAGAAGGCGAATCATCAGCATGAGCTTAAAGAAGAAGATAAGATCACCGTGAATATCGACGCGGCGATGATGGGCGTCGGAGGTGACGATAGCTGGGGAGCGCTCCCGCATGACGATCATCTTTTGAAGCGCGGCACTTATCACCTCAAGTTCCTCGTGGAAGGGCTCTAAGAGACAATGCATGAGTGGGCATATTTGGCTTTGATGAGCGCGGTGATGCTCGCCGCGTATGATATCGCCAAGAAAGCAAGCGTCAAAGAGAATTTGGTTCTAGGAGTTCTCTTAGGATCGACGATCTTCGGCTCACTCGCTTTCCTCGTCGTTTTGTTCGCGACCGGACGCTTCGGCGCGGCGCTTCAGGGTATCGACGCGAAAGTCTTCTCGCTCGCGCTGATTAAATCGGGGATCGTCGCGTCGTCGTGGGTCTTTACGTTTTGTGCGCTGAAGTTTCTACCGATTACTATCGCGACTCCTATTCGCTCTTCGTCTCCGGCGCTCGTGTTTGTCGCAGCCTTGTTCATTTACGGTGAAGTTCCGAGTCTCGTTCAAGCGCTGGGGCTGATGCTCGTCATCTCCGGCTATTGGCTGTTCTCGTCTGCCGGTAAGCGCGAGGGAATCGACTTCCTACGTAATCGCTCGGTTTGGTGCGCGGTCCTCGGCGCGATTCTCTCGGCATGCTCTTCGCTTTGGGATAAGTTCGTTTTCCAAGTGAGCGCATTGCCGATCCCTTCGACGCAATTCGTCTATCAATTCGGCCTCGTCGCCGTCTACGCGTTACTGATCGCGATTCGTCCGCTTAGGGGTAAGACACCGTTTACTTGGCGCTGGACGATTCCGCTCGTCGGCGGCTTTCTCGCGCTTTCCGATTATTTGATGTTCAACGCGCTATCGTACGAAGGAGTGCCGATTTCCGTCGCGTCGCTCGTTCGTCGTTTCTCGGTAGTGCTTACGTTCGCATTCGGAGCGATCATTTTCAAGGAAACGAATCTGAAACGCAAGGCAGCGGCGCTTTCGCTCGTTTTGATCGGCGTTGCGCTCCTCGTCATCAAGTAAGCGAATATTTGGTATAATATAAGACCTATGAAGATAGCAGAGAAATTAAAAGAGAACAAAAGGGCGATTTCCTTCGAAGTCTTCCCTCCGAAACAAAATGCCGCGTTCGAGCCGATTGTAAGCGCGGTCGATAAGCTTTGCGCGCTCAAGCCGAGCTTCATTTCGGTGACTTATGGAGCGGGGGGCGGAGCGAATCAGAATACGCTCCCGATAGCGAAGCGCATCTTGGAAAACGGCGTGACTCCGCTCGCACATTTGACCTGCCTTACTTCGACGCGTGAAAAGATTCAGGACGAACTCTACGCGCTTCGCATGGCGGGAGTCGAGAATATTCTCGCGCTTCGCGGGGACGTTCCGCCCGGCGTCGAGAATCCCGGTTGCTATTCGCACGCGAGTGATCTCGCCTCGGTCATCAGCGAAGTCGGCGGCTTCTCGATCGGTGGCGCGTGCTACCCCGAGTGTCATCCCGAGTGCGAGCATCTTTCGGATGATATCGACAACCTCAAGAAGAAGGTCGATGCGGGCGTCGAGTTCTTGACGACTCAGATGTTCTTCGACAACAACATTTTCTATCGCTACCTCGCGAAAGTGCGTGAACGCGGCATTACCGTTCCTGTGGTTGCGGGTATCATGCCGGTCACTAACGGGAAGCAGATCAAGCGCATTTGTCAGCTCTCGGGGACATATCTCCCGAGCCGCTTCAAGATGATTGTCGACAAGTTCGGCGACAATCCTTCGAGCATGTTCTCGGCCGGCCTCGCTTATGCGACCGAGCAGATCATCGACCTTTTCGCCAATGGCGTAAACGCCGTTCACGTCTACACGATGAACAAGCCCGAGATCGGCGCGGGCATTATGCACAACTTAGGATCCATCGTTGAAGCTTAATCGCTCCGAGATTCTTCGCTATATGCGTATGGGCCGCGCCACACCTGACGCGGAACTCTCGAAGCGTATCGACAAAGTCGAAGCGGAGCTTCTGAAAGTCGCGCGTCCTAAGGAAGTTCATAAGCTTATTAAAGTAAAGGACCTTCCTTTCGAAAGCGCGGACTTGAACCACGTCTTGGGAGACGCTGAAGAGTGTTATTTGTTCGCCGCGACCTTGGGGCATGAAGTCGATCTTCTCATTCGCCGTTATTCGATCACGAGTCCTGCCGATCTTCTTATCTTGCAAGCGAGCGCGGCGACTATGATCGAAGCGTATATTGATGAATGTGAGTTGGAGTTGAAGAAAGGTGTAGGCGTAGGTGTAGGGTGTAGAGAGTTGTGTACCAGGTTCTCGCCGGGGTATGGGGATTTGCCGTTATCCGTGCAGCCGAAATTCCTCGAGACGGTCGACGCGGGGAAGCAATTGGGGATTTCGCTTACTGACGCGTATTTGATGATTCCCTCCAAGAGTGTGACCGCGATTATAGGAGTTAAGAAATGATCATTCAGCTTGATGGTGCGATGGGGACGGAGCTACAGAAGCGCGGTCTTGAACCGGGCGAGATTCCCGAGCTTTGGAGTCTCTCTCATCCCGAGGCGCTTGTCGAGATTCATCGCGCGTATCTTGAAGCAGGCGCGGACATCATTTCCGCCAACACTTTCGGCGCGAACGGAGCGAAGTATCATGGCGACGTTCCTTTAAAAGACGTAATCGAAGCGGCGATTCATAATGCACGTGAGGCGGGTGCGAGAAAGGTCGCGCTCGATGTCGGCCCTACGGGGAAGCTTCTAAAACCCTCGGGTAATTACGAGTTCGACCGCGCCTACGATGATTTCGCCGAAGCGATTTCGCTCGGCACGAAAGCGGGAGCTGACTATATCTTTCTCGAGACGTTCTCCGATACCTACGAGCTCAAAGCGGCACTTCTCGCGGCAAAAGAAAACTCGACGCTTCCGATTCTCGCTTCGGTTTCGTTAAGCGAAGATGGGAAGCTTCTAACGGGAGCCGATGTCGACACGATTGCCGCGCTCTTTAATGCGCTTAAGCCGAGTGCCGCCGGTTTCAACTGCGGACTTGGGCCCGATAAGCTTCTTCCTTTCGTGAAGCGCCTTGCCGAGAGAACCCATATCCCGATTATCGTTAAAGCCAATGCGGGACTTCCGAAGGTCATCGACGGGAAGACGGTCTTTACGGTCGGGTCCGAAGAGTTTGCCGAGGATATGGCGCGTTGCATCGAAGCGGGCGCGACTTATGTCGGCGGCTGCTGCGGAACGACACCGCAGCACATTCGTGCGGTCTCTGACCACCATCACTTTACACTTAACACTTTACCTTTTACACTCCCGACTGTCGTGAGTTCTTACTCACGTACAGTCGAGCTTCCCCTCGATGACTCTATCGTAATTGGAGAGCGCATTAATCCGACGGGTAAGAAGAAACTTCGCGAGGCCTACAAAGCGGGGGACATGGGCTATATTCTTCGAGAAGCGATTTCGCAGGTCGAGGCGGGCGCTCCGATTCTCGACGTGAACGCGGGTGTTCCCGGAATCGACGAGCCGAAGGTTTTGCGCGAGACCATCGAAGCGATTCAAAGCGTAACCGATACTCCCTTGCAAATCGACACTTCCGACCCGAAAGCGCTCGAAAGCGCGCTTCGCCACTACAATGGTAAAGCGATGATCAACTCGGTTAACGGCAAGGAAGAAGTAATGGACGCCGTATTCCCGATAGTCGCGAAATATGGTGGCGTGCTTGTCGCTTTGACGCTTGATGAGAACGGGATCCCGAATACTGCCGAAGGGCGACTCGAGATTGCGAAGAAGATCTTAAAGCGCGGCGAAAAGTATGGACTTACGAAAGACGATTTCGTGATTGATGTCCTGTGCCTCGCGATGAGCGCCGAGCCGACGAGCGTAAGCGTTATCTTGGAAAGTCTTCAGCGTATCCGCAAGGAGCTTAAGGTCAGGACGGTGCTCGGAGTTTCGAACATTTCCTTCGGTCTCCCCGCGCGTCCTCAACTCAACGCGGCGTTTTATACGCTCGCTCTCGAAGCGGGACTTACCTCGGCGATCATCAACCCGCTGTCGCTCGAAATGATGACCGCCTACAGATCTTGGCGCGCGCTCACCGGCCGCGACAAGTCCTGTACGGATTGGATTTCCTTTAGTTCGAACTTGTCGAGCGGACAAACTATCCAAAGCGGAAGCCACCAACACTCATCACTGAGCACCAATACTTCAACACTAAGTAGCGCGATAACTCACGGCCTTAAGGAAGATGCCGCGCAAATGGCGAAGTCGCTTTTGGCGGAAGGTAAGACGCCTGTCGAGCTTATCGATGGGGAGATCGTTCCCGCGCTTGAGACGGTAGGTAAGGGCTTTGAGTCGGGAAAAATGTTCCTTCCGCAACTCTTGATGGCGGCGGAAGCGGCCTCGAAGGCGTTCGAAGTTATTCGTGCCGCGCTCGAAAAAGCGGGAACAAGTGCCGCGCCGAAGGGCCCGATTATCATCGCGACCGTAAAGGGCGATATTCACGATATCGGGAAGAACATCGTCCGTGCGCTTCTCGAGAACTACGGCTTTAAGGTAATCGATCTCGGGAAAGACGTCGAGCCCGATATGATCGTCGAAGCGGCGATTAAGCATAACGCGAAGCTCGTCGGGCTTTCCGCCTTGATGACTACGACCGTCGTCTACATGAAAGAGACGATCGAGAAGCTTAATGCCGCGGATCCCTCGATCAAGACTTTCGTCGGCGGCGCGGTCTTGACTCAGGAATATGCCGACGAAATCAAGGCCTCTTACTACACCAAGGATGCGATGGCCAGCGTGCGTCTCGCCGAAGAATTCTTCAAGGATTGATCATGTCTCCTATCATCACCTATATTATCGGCTCATTGGGGCTTATCATCAAGCCGGGTCCGGATCTTCTTTGCACGATTTCGACCGCGCTTTCTCATGGTCGTAAAAGGGCGCTTTGTCTGATGCTCGGCCTCATTCTCGGGTGTTGGACTTGGATCATCCTACTCTCGCTCGGAGTCGCGGCGTTTTTGAAGACGCATACGGTGGTGATGACAATCATTCGATATGGTGGGATGGCCTATATCGGGTATCTGGCGTATGGAAGCTTGGTCGAAGCATACCACGGCTTCAAGCATCACGAGGGCTTCGTTCTTTCCTCTCCGAACGAGAGGGGGTTAAGACTTTTACTGCGCGGTATTTTGATGGCGATGGGAAATCCGCTTACGATCATGTTCTTTCTCGCTTTCTTGCCCCATTTCACGACTCCCGGATCGCGTCTTCCCCCGTCTCTCCAGATTTTCCTCTTAGGGACGCTCTTTTGCTCGCTCGTCCCGTTCATTTCGGTTCCGATCATCTTTACTGCAGGAGCTTTCAAGAACGCGCTTGAGAAAAAGCCGCGCTTCGCCCCCTCGGTCAAACTCTTCTCGGGGCTTCTTCTTGTTCTCGTCGTCATCCTCCTCGCTATTGCCTAAGGTGTCCTATCACTATTGCGGCTTTGACGGCGGGCGGGAATAAATGATATAATATCCCGAAATAAAGCTATGAAAATGAAAAAACGCATAATCCCTGAAGGCGTTCCTTGCCTTGTGATTTTAGGAGTGATCTTCGGCTATCTTGGCTATAAGATGGGTGTTCCTAATATGATGAAGACGATTATGGCTACTGCCAACGATCTTCTTCTCAACACTTGCTTCTTCTTGATGGCGGTTTGCGTGATTACCGGCGCTTTAGGCAAGATTCTCTCGGAATTCGGCGTCGTGAAGCTTTGCGAAAAGATCCTTCGTCCGTTGATGAAGCCGCTCTTTAACCTCCCCGGAACCGCTTCTTTGGGAGCTTGTCTTACCTTTTTGAGTGATAATCCCGCGATTATCACGCTCGCTCATGACCGTAAGTTCGCACGCTTCTTCAAGAAATATCAGCTTATTTCGCTTACCAATTTCGGTACCGCCTTCGGTATGGGGCTTCTCGTTATCGTTTGCATGGTAACTCAAAAGGGAGTATCGCCCGCGGCGCCTTTCATCGGTCTTTTCGGCGCGTTTTGCGGGTGCATGGTTTCGACGCGAATCATGCAGTTCTTGATTTGCCGCGCGAATCCGGAATACAAGACGGAATGGGCGGTCGATCCGATTGAAGAAGGTCAGGCGGCTTTGATGGAAGATGACGATGAGGGCGTTAAGAAGCCGCTTTTCATGCGAATTCTCGACTCGGTGCTCGATGGCGGCAAGGCAGGCGTGGAAATCGGGCTTTCGATTATCCCCGGCGTCTTGGTCATCTCGACTTTGGTCATGATTCTTACCTTCGGCGCGGGTTCGGGCGGTAACTTTACCGGTGCCGCATTCGAGGGTGTGGAGCTTTTGCCTAAAATCGCGGCGAAAGTGAGCTTTATCTTCGAAGCGCTTTTCGGCTTTACCGATCCGCATGTCGTCGCCTTCCCGATTACCGCTTTGGGTGCGGTCGGCGCGGCGCTTGGTTTGGTTCCCGGCTTCCTTGAAAAGGGGTGGATGGACAACAATGCGATAGCGGTTTGTACGGCTATCGGTATGTGTTGGAGCGGCTATCTCTCCACCCATACTGCGATGCTTGACTCGCTCGGCTTCAGAAGTCTTACTTCGAAGGCGATTTTAGCGCATACCATCGGCGGAATTGCTGCGGGTGTTGTTGCGCATTGGACGTGGGTGCTCGTCTCGATATTCTGATAAATAATCATGAAAAAAGCTTCAGTTCTCTTCTTTATCGCGCTTTCCGCGCTTGTTCTTGAGGCCGGAGAATACTTCTCGGCGGGGTTCAATAACGAGTTTTACACCGGGTATCAGTGGCGGAACCAGATGTCGAACACCGAGGGCGCTTATCACGGTTGCCTCTGGGCCGACGTTCCCGTCTTCGGCGATTTCTATCTCGGCGGGTATATTTGGCAGAATTATGACATGACCAATAATCGTGGCTATAAATATGCCAATGCGCTTACCGAAACCGACTTCGGTATTCATGTGGGCGGTAAGGCCTGGGATAACGAATCGGAAAGATTCCCGATAGCGCTTTCCTTCGAATTCGGTCATGAGTGGTATCTTTATCATCGTCGAGTTCGCAATCACCAAATCCACCCCGATACGAATGAAATCTATTTGAATGCCACCTTATCCAATCCTATTGCCAATATCTACGGCGGCGTTGCCACGCAGTATCATAACTATGGTGATTATCGAAGCGGCTTCCATTATATGCTCGGCTTCAATAAGGAAGTTTCGGTTCCTAAACTCGAGGCCTTGAAGCTCGGTGCGGACTGGAACGTCGGTTTCGCGAATAAGCAATATCAATATTGGCTTATCGGAACGAAAAGCTCGGGCTTTACCGGTACGACTATTAAGCTTTACGCGAAGTACTTCTTGACGGATTATCTTTATTTGAAGCCGATGATCGCCTATACGGGTATCCTTAACGGCGATGCTCGTGAGGAAATGAAGAACTGGGATCATAGCAAAAATCCCCGCGATGCTCTTTGGGGAATGCTCGCCATCAATCTCGTATTTTGATGGTTAAAAGATTCTGACGTTTCTCCGCTTGCGCGTTACATATCGGGGCATGATCGAATCAATACCGTCCCCCCAAGCGGCTCTCGGTATTGAATTGAAGCGGCTACTCGCTCCAAAGTAAGCGGCTACTCGCTCCAAAGTAAGCGGCTACTTGCTCTAAAGTAAGCG
>JAKSOZ010000017.1 GCA_024405265.1 Kiritimatiellia bacterium
CGCTTGCGCCTAAACGCTCTCTAGCCGAACCGAAACGCTCTCAATCACTCAGCTCAACGCTCAACCTTGCGTCACTAGCCTCACCTACTTCTTCGGTGCGTTTCTTTTGCCGCGCTGCGGCTATTCGCTCCTTTTGCGCTTCTCCTGAACGGAGTAGCTTAGTGGCGCGACCCCCGCCGTCAGGCGGCCTCAGGCAAGAGAAGAAATTACGAGAAATTATGGAAAGAAGGTCTGACCATCGTTTTTAAATTTCTCGTAATTTTACGTCTCGTATCTCCCGCCGCTAGGCGGTTCAGGCTGGAGAGGGACGGAGCGGTGAGTGGCCTACACAGCGACGGCAAGGAAAGCATGCAACGACCCGATTTCGACTACCGGTTTTTCGCCAAGCGAAGCGGGTAAGGCTTGCTAAGGAGCGAAAATGAAAGGTAGCGAAATCGATGTCGACCTTGCTTTCATTGCCGGGAATCGTGAAACGATTCAGCGAGTACAGCTACTCACCGCTGCCGTCCCCCGGAAGCACCTCCGCGTCGCAACAGCTACTCACCGCTTCGTCCCACGGAGGCACCTCATCGTCACAAAAAAAGATTTTTGTCAGACGAATAGTTAACCTGAGTGAACTTTCGCGAATCGCGACTTCGCCCAATGTTTATCGGGGTGAAGTCGAGGTCGATCTCAAAAAGCAGCGGATTTTTGCGTCACAAAAATGTGACGCAAATGTGACACTTGATTTTCCGAAATATGAGATAATATATGTATACGCTTTTAACACAAAGAAAGTATACATATAAAAGAAGATCAAGAAAGGAAATATACTATGAACGATAATAATGAAGAGCTGGTTCGACTCGCGAAGGATTTCCTTGCGCTCATTGAGAGGGCTAATAAAATCAACCGGAGCAAGTACAAGGACTATAAGAAGCCTGCAGAGACGAAGAGGAAAGAGCTTCCGTCGGAAGACGAGAATGTGCCGCGTTGTCCGAAGTGTGGGGGCGTGATGGTTAAGCGTATGGCGAAGAAGGGTCCTATGGCCGGACATCCTTTCTGGGCCTGCACCGGCTATCCGAAGTGTAACGGAACCGCGAAGTGCGAGGAGTAGACATTGCTAGGGGAAATTTGATATAATAGCGAGACACGATTAAACAACGATCAAGAGGATTTCAGTATGGCAAAAGCGAGCGAAGTCAAGACCGGTAATACTGCGTTAGACGCGGTAATGAGCCAAATTCGTAAAGAATTCGGCGAGATGTCGATCATGCGTCTTGGCGACAAGCAAGTGCAGGAAATCCCGGTTATCTCGACGGGAGCGCTCTCGCTTGACCTTGCGCTTGGTGTGGGCGGTCTTCCTCGCGGCAGAATCGTCGAATGCTATGGTCAGGAATCTTCGGGTAAGACGACGCTTGCTCTTCATGTCGTCGCGAACGCCCAGAAGAACGGCGGCCTCGCCGCGTTCATCGATGCGGAGCATGCCCTTGATCCGAATTATGCGCAGAAAATCGGCGTTAATCTCGATGATTTGATCGTTTCTCAGCCCAATAGCGGCGAGGAAGCGCTTACGATCTGCGAACAGCTCGTTAAGTCGGGAGCGTTTGACGTAGTGGTCGTCGACTCGGTCGCGGCGCTTACGCCTCAGGCGGAAATCGACGGAAACATGGGCGACTCGCACATGGGTCTTCAGGCCAGGCTCATGTCGCAGGCGATGCGTAAGCTTACCGCTACGATCGCGCAGACCAAGACCTTGCTTATTTTCACGAATCAGGTTCGCGACAAAATCGGCGTTATGTTCGGAAACCCCGAGACGACGCCCGGCGGCAAGGCGCTTAAGTTCTATGCTTCCTGCCGTCTTCAGGTTCAGCGTATCGGAGCGATTAAGGATACGGCCAACGCGGTCGTCGGTAACCGCACGCGAGTCAAGGTCGTGAAGAACAAAGTCGCGCCGCCTTTCACGGAAGCGGAGTTCGATATTCTTTATACCTGCGGTATTTCGTGGGAAGGTTCGGTTCTCGACGCGGCGCTTAATCGCGGCATTGTCGAGAAGCGCGGCAGTTGGATTTCTTTCGGCGACGAGCAGCTCGCGCAGGGTTCGCTCGGAACCATTCAGTATCTTCGTGAGCATCCGGAGATTACGGAGCGAATCGTCGCACGCATCAAGGAAGCGCCGGCGAACGTAGTGACGAAGAAGAAATAAGGAGAGATGGCGGAGTGGTCGATCGCGGCGGTCTTGAAAACCGTTGACCCGTAAGGGTCCGGGGGTTCGAATCCCTCTCTCTCCGCCATTAAGGCGGATTTCAGGTGCATTGTTATTATGGCGAATGATTACGCAGACAGTTCGATTAAGACTCTTGACCCGGTAACGCACATCAGAACGCGTCCCGGAATGTACGTCGGTGAGCCCGGTACGGGCGCGATGTACCACGATTGTATCTATATCCTCATGAAGGAAGTGATCGATAACTCGATAGACGAATTCGTGATGGGCGCGGGAAAGCGCATCGAAGTTACGGTCAATTACGATACGGGCGAAACTTCCGTTCGAGACTACGGGCGCGGTATTCCGCTCGGCAAGGTCGTCGATTGCGTATCTCAAATGAATACGGGCGGTAAATTCGATTCCGATTCCTTCCAGTTTTCCGCCGGTATGAACGGCGTTGGCACTAAGGCCGTCAATGCACTTTCGGAGTTTTTCGAAGTCAGGTCCTATCGCGACGGCGAATTCTCGGAAGCTTATTTCGAAGAAGGGCGCTTGAAAAGTCAGAAGCGCGGCAAAACCAAGACCAGCGAGCGTACGGGTACGTTCATTCGTTATAAGCCTGACGTCAAGGTCCTCAAGAACTTCAAAGTTCGTGAAGAGCATGTCGTTCGTCGTATGCGCATGTACGCTTACGTCAACGCGGGACTTTCGATTACCTTGAACGGGCAGGAGATACTCTCTCAACATGGTCTCGCCGATCTTATCGCCGACGAAGCGCAATTCGAGAAGCTCTATCAGCCGTTTCATATCAAGACGAAGAACCTTGAGATAATCTTCACTCACACGAATCGTTTCGGCGAAGAGTATTATTCGTTCGTTAACGGTCAGTACACGACCGACGGCGGCACCCACTTGACCGCGTTCAAGGAAGCGCTTACGAAGGCGCTTAACGAATACGACCCGAAGAAGAAATTCGATGGTGATGATATTCGCGACGGTCTTATCGGCGCGGTTTCGATTCGCATCATGAATCCGGTCTTCGAAGGTCAGACCAAGATCAAGTTCGTGATGAACGATATTCGAGCCGAGCTCGTTCAACAGATGAAGAAGGAGATCGAGACCGCGCTTCATCGTAGTCCCGCCGAAGCGGATAAGCTCATTTCGAAGATCGAGGAAACCGGCAAGATTCGCTCGCAGCTCAATACGATCAAGAAGCAAGCTCGTGAGCGTAGCCAGGCGACTCAAGTCCGCGTCAAGCAGCTCAAAGACTCGAAGAATCATCTGAAGCTCGATAAGCTCAACAAGAAGACCGGCAAGGCCGAAGGCGAAGAGACGATGATCTTCTTGACCGAAGGTCAGTCGGCGGGCGGCACCTTGGGTAACGCACGAGACGCGATGAATCAGGCCGTCTTTTTCCTCCGCGGCAAGCCGCTCAACACTTTCGGCGTCGGCAAGGAAGTCCTCTACAAAAATGAGGAGTTCTTCAACCTCATCAAGACCTTGGATATAGAAGATACGCTTGAACATCTTCGTTACGGTAAGATCATTTTCGCGACCGATGCCGATGTGGACGGGCTCCACATTCGAATGCTCTTAACGACGTTTTTCATGCGCTTTTATCGCCAACTTATTCTCGATGGCCGCGTCTTCATTCTGGAGACTCCGCTTTTCCGCGTCAGAAACAAGAAAGAGCAGTATTACTGCTTCTCGGAAGCGGAGAAACTGGCTGCGGAAAAGAAGTGCGGTAAGCTCTTCGAGACAACGCGCTTCAAGGGCCTCGGTGAACTCAACGCGAAGGAGTTCAAGGACTTCATCGGTGAGGATATGCGCTTAACGCCGGTTACTTGCGCGGATGATATCGACGTCGAAAAGACGATCAAGTTCTATATGGGCTCGAATACGCCCGAGCGCAAGGACTACATTATGGATTCGCTCGTTTGCGACAGCTCGGAGTTCTAAGCTATGGCCAAGAAAAAAGATTTACCGCCGAGCATGTTCGACAACATGGACCTCTTTGCTGACCTCCCTAAGGGTGGTGAAGAAGCTCAAGAATCCAAGGAAGAAGAGACATCCACACTTCAATCTTCTACCTTCAACCCTCAACCTTCAGCCGATACCAAAGGTTTGACCGGTACGGGTCCGATGAAAGAGCTTTTCGATTTCAACTTCCGCCAGTATTCCGCGTACGTCATTTGTTCGCGTGCGATTCCGGCGATTGAAGATGGCCTAAAGCCCGTTCAGCGCCGAATCATGCACTCCTTGTGGGAGAAGGATGACGGGCGCTATACGAAGGTCGCGAACATCGTCGGTCACGCGATGCAGTACCATCCTCACGGAGACGCGTCGATCGGTGACGCGATTTGCGTCCTCACGAATAAGCTCTGGGGTGAAGGGCGAGGTTATCTGATCGATGGTCAAGGTAACTATGGATCGTTGTATACCGGCATGCCTCACGCGGCGACGCGTTATATCGAGTGTCGTTTGACGAAGCTTGCTCGCGAACATGTTTTCAACAAAAAGACGACCACGTTCGTTCCGAACTACGACGGCAGAAAGGAAGAGCCGGTTTATCTTCCCTCGAAACTTCCGCTACTTTTGATGCTCGGCGCGGACGGCATCGCGGTCGGTCTTTCGACGGCGATTCTTCCTCATAACTTCATCGAGCTTTTGGAAGCTGAGATCGCCGCGATTCAAAAGAAGCCGTTCCAACTTTTCCCCGACTTCCAGCTCGGCGGCATTATGGACGCGACCGATTATCAGGACGGTCTCGGGAAGGTCAAGGTGCGCGCCAGAATAGAAAAGGAAGATAAGAACAAGCTTGTCATTACGGAGCTTCCCTGGGGCGAAACGACCGATTCGATCGCGGAATCGATAGAAGACGCGATCAAAAAGAAAAAGGTTCCGGTTCGTAAGATTCATGATCTCACTTCCAGCAAGGTTCGCATTGAACTCGAGCTCGCTACCGGAGAAAATCAGGAGAAGGCCATTGTAGCTCTCTACGCGTTCACGACCTGCGAAAAGTCGCTCTCATCGCGGCCGATCGTCTTGGATGCCGGTAGGCCTAAATTGATGACCGTAACCGAGATCATCAAGAAAAACGCCGAGCGTCTCATGGATCTCACGAAGCGCGAACAGGAAATCCGCTTGGGCGAACTCGACGATCTTTATCATGCTCGCACCTTGGATCGTATCTTCATCGAAGAGCGCATCTATAAGCGTATCGAAACCGAGAAGACGATGGAGGGCGTTAAAGAAGCGATCATCTCCGGCTTCAAACCTTTTATGAAAGAGCTCCGCCGCGGAGCGATTTCCGATGAAGATATCGAGCGTCTTCTCAAGCTTCAAATCCGCCGCATTTCTCAGTTCGACATCAATAAGAATCGCGAAGAGATCGAGGGAATCGAAAAGGAAGAGGCGGAGGTCAACGATAACCTCGTCCACCTTCGCGCGTTCGTGGTCAAGTACTTGAAGGCACTCATCAAGGAATACAAGGACAAGTATCCGCGTATCACCAAGATCGAAGAGGGCGGCTTCAAGGAGGTCGACGTTCGCGCGATCACCGCGAGCGAGCTCACGATCAAGTGGGATAAGGAAAACCATTATATCGGTTCGGGTCTTAAGGGAGGCGACGAGATATTCAAATGCTCGTCGCTTGATGAGTTGCTTCTTATCTGGAAGGACGGTAGGTATAAGAAGGTTCAACCCGAAGACAAGATTTTCGTCGATAAGGATTTACTCGCGATCTTACGCTACAACCAAGAGAAGGATCGTGAAGATCTTGACTTCACCTGCGTCTACGAGGAAGGCTCTTACGGGTTCAGCTATATCAAGCGCTTCAGATTCGGCGGCCTTATTCGTAATAAAGAATATCGGCTTACGCCTGAGAAGCCGAAGTCGAAGATTCTCTTTTTCCAGAAGGGTTGCCCCGATACGCTCTACGTGAAGTTCAAGCCCGCCAAGGGTCAGAAGATTCACCAGCAGTACTTCTTGCCGAAGGAGCAGGTCGATCGGGTGAATCGCGATACCGCCAAGCTCGAGAAGGGCGATGTCGTGCCGATTCGCACGGCCTCGACCAAGGGCAAGCAGCTAACCACGAAGCCGATCGCGCGCATCTCGGGTTCGAAGCAATCGTGGTGGGATGAGAAGGAATCGCCCTCGAAGGGCATTCTCGATTAAAGGCGTGCCCAATCGGGAAAGGGCGTTTCGATTTTCATTTCCGCGCCTGAGATCGGGTGACGGAATCTCGCGGCGAGGGCATGTAAAGCGTGCCCTCGCATGTTCTCCACCGCAAAGGCGCCATAGAGGCGGTCGTTGATTATGTGCATGCCGGCGAGCGCGAGCTGGGCACGAATCTGGTGCGTGACGCCGGTATAGATCGTCACTTCGAGAAGCGTACGTTCTTCGTTCTCTTCCATAGTGTGCGCGATCGGCGTGAAGCGAGTGACGGCGTGAAGCGCGCGGCACTTTTCCACTTCCGCGCGAGTCAGTCGATTGTGGCGTGAATCTATCATTCGACAGAACGGAAGGGTAGGATCGTGAATCAAATCATTTTCCAAAGTCCCTCCGACGGTGACGTTACCTTCAACGAGCGCGAGGTAAGTCTTCTCAACCGTTTGAGCGCTGAATTGGGCGCGCAGGGCCTCGAAAGCGGTCGCTGAGCGCGCGACGAGGACGAGGCCCGAAGTGTCTGCGTCGATACGATGAAGGGCGCCGGCCATTAGCGGAGCGTCGCCTAAGGCCTGACATTCCGGGTATTCGGCGACCACTCCGTTCATCAGCGTGGTCATTTCACGGCACGATAGCGGCTGAACCGGCATGCTCGGAGCCTTATCGAACGCCAGAAGGGCGTCGTCTTCAAAGACGCATTTCGGAGTTATCTCGGCATTAGGTTGAAC
The DNA here is from genome assembly GCA_024405265.1 of Kiritimatiellia bacterium. Classification (GTDB taxonomy): domain Bacteria; phylum Verrucomicrobiota; class Kiritimatiellia; order RFP12; family UBA1067; genus UBA1067. The sequence goes on from JAKSOZ010000017.1 coordinate 7,084, forward strand.
TACGTTATCGTTCGCTTCCAATAAAAGGTTGACGGTTATCTTTTCGCCGCCTTTGAGTTTCAAGCCTTTTGAGGCGCGTCTTGAGTTGACCAAGATGTCGCCTGCTTCGATCGCCTCGCGGATGAACGCTTTCGAAGAAGTGGAGTAACGGGAAAACAAAGCGGCGTCCAATCGGGCGCCGCTAGTTTCGCTAATGAAGCTTTGATCTTTAATCATATCTATCCATGACCGAGGGAGCGATAGGGGCGATGCCCTCCCAGCTCTTGTTCGATGCCCACGGCAGGTCGCTGTCCTCGGCGGTGTCGGCTATACAACCGGCTATCATACCGAGGGCAAACGCCGCGAAGAACGCTTTAGTCAGAGAAGACAACATCGCCGACATTGACTTCGTCTTGAGTCCAAGCGCTGAGGATATCACCGACAATGTAGTTCTTGCCCTTGACTTCCTGACGCAAACGAATCTTACCGATGAACTCTCCGGCATCGCCCTTATGGCCCGGACGCTTGACGCCGAGTTCGATATGGGGGAGGGGCTTCTGAAGATCTTCACCCTTGAGCTCCTTCATCGCGGCATCGCTGAGTTCGATAATCGCGAACATCGCCACATTGTCGACATCGACGACCTTGCCCTTATCACCGATCGGGATCTGAGTAATCGCGCTATCGGCGCTCTGACCACCGCGAGTGTTGATCTGATCGGCGATGATCTTCTTAAGCTGATCGACGAGCTTCTGCGACTTTTCAAGCTCTTCCTTCGTGATTTCGGTCTCTTCCTTCGCGGTGTTGACTTCGTCCTTAAGAGAGGTGATTTCGCTGTTGAGGTCGTCAATCTGGCCCTTGATCTTCACGATCTGGTTCTCAAGGTCGGCCTTTTCGCCTTCAAGCTTGTTGATCTTCTCTTCCTTTTCGACGATCGTAACCTTGTCCTGACGAGCTTCGGGTTTGAGCTTATTGAGCTCGTCGGTCACTTCTTCGAGCTTCGCACGAAGTTCGGGAAGCGCGGCACGGGTCGTATTAAGGCGCTTCTGCTGTTCCATCGCCGCGTTGAAGAGCTTCTCGAGCATCTTGTCTTCATCACTGCCGCGGACCATCGCCTGAGTGCCGTCCATCATCGGATTGCCTTCAGCATCGACGACATAAACACGGCGAAGAGCTTCGCGATCGTTCATGTTGTCCCAGTTGAAGCGCTTGATCTCCGTCTGCTCAAGACTAGCGGGGTAGTCCTCAAGAAGGTCGCGCATATCGGGCGAATCGACGATCTTGGCCTCGACGGCGCTATCGTCTTTCTTGATCTCGAACGTTTGATCCTTCGCCGGCGCTTCGCACTCGATGGTCTTCGAGATCTTCACGAGGTAATCCTCCTGAAGGCGATTGCGGTCGGTTAGGAGCGCACGCTTCTGGTTGAGCTGAAGCTCGAAATAGAGAGACGTCGCGGCAAGCGCGAGGAAAACGTAGACTAATGCATGTAGTGCTTTATTCATTATGGTAAATCCTTTTTAGGTTCCATGGTGAAAATTATAAACCATTTTCGTTTTTTAAGCAAGGGTTTTTTGGTAAAATATATAGCGATGAATTTTGAAGTCATAAAAGAAGATTCGAGAACGTCCGCTAGACTCGGGCGGCTTACGACGGCGCATGGGGTCGTCGAGACGCCCGTATTCATGGATGTCGGCACTCTCGGCACCGTCAAGTCGCTCGAACCGCGCGACCTCAAAGAAACTCACGCGCAGGTTGTTCTCGGCAACACCTACCACCTGATGCTACGCCCCGGCGCGGATGTGATCGCGGCGGCAGGCGGGCTTCATCGCTTTATGCGTTGGGACGGACCCATTCTCACGGACTCGGGCGGGTTCCAGGTTTTCTCGCTTGCGAAGATGCGCAAACTCACTCCTGAAGGTTGCCGATTCAACTCGCATCTCGATGGTCATGAGTTCTTCCTTGGGCCCAAAGAATCTATGGCGATGCAGAAGGTTTTGGGGTCGGATATCGCGATGGTTTTCGACGAATGCCTTCCGTATCCGTGTGATCGCGCTCGCGCGGAGAAATCGGTCGCGCAGACCCTTTTGTGGGCGCGCGCGTCCAAAGACCAGCCGCACGCCGAAGGACAGCAAGTCTTCGGAATCGTTCAAGGCGGAGTCTATGATGACCTTCGTCGACACTGCGCGGAAGAACTCGTGAAGATCGGTTTTGACGGTTATGCGGTAGGAGGCGTATCGGTCGGCGAACCTGAAGAGTTCATGTACCAGGCGGTCGACGCTTCGGTTCCATATCTCCCGAAGGATAAGCCTCGGTATGTAATGGGCTTGGGAGTAATGCACCAGATGGCGGAGTGCGTGGCGCGAGGTATAGACATGTTCGATTGCGTGATACCGACGCGCATCGCTCGTCATGGCACGGCCATTACGCGCAAGGGCAACGTTGCCATCAAGGCCGCCAAGTGGATTTACGATCAAGGACCGGTCGAAGAAGGCTGCGATTGCTATTGTTGCAAAAACTTCTCGCGCAGTTATGTGCGCCACCTTATCGCGTGCAATGAGATCCTCGGTCTCAGATTGCTTACGATCCACAACGTGTACGCGCTTAATCGATTTATGAAGGAAATGCGTGCCGCTATCGCGGACGGTACTTTCCTCGAATGGAAAAACCAAGTAAAAAAGGATACTACAAATGAATAGTCTTGTGATGTTCGCGGACGCTGCCGCGCCTCAGACCCAGAACGGTTTCGGAATGCTCGTTCCGATGCTCCTCATTCTCGCGATTTTCTACTTTATGATGATTCGCCCTCAGCAGCGCAAGGAAAAGGAGCGCCAGAAGATGATCGAGGAACTTCGCGCGGGTGCGAAGATCATCTTCGCCGGCGGTCTTATGGGCACCATCAAGGAAGCGAAGGAAAAGACTTTCATCGTCGAAACCGTTTCCGGCGCTGAAATCGAAATCACTCGTTCGTCGGTTCAGGGCGTTCAATGAGCCTTCAAAGAGGAGCATTCGGAATAGAATACAACTCCCGTCCGAAGGAGTCGGACTCGGGGGCGGTTATGCTCTTGTTGATCGTGATCGCCGTCATAGCTCTGATTTCCTTCGGAGTCAGCCTTTATCGTCGCGGCAAGGTCGACGCCGTCGAAGAAACCGCGCGTATCGAAGCCGAGGAATCGGTCTCGGTTCAGCAACCGATGGAGGTTGAGCGTTCCCTCGCGGAAGTACAGGAAGCGGAAGAAGAAGCGCTTTTGCCGCCGGCACCGGTGGTCGAGATCGATAAGTTCGGCAATCGTCCCGCGAAGGTGCGAAACTTGCTCATGCGCCTTGAGGAAGCGGAGAAGCGAAAGGATATCGAGATGGCCGTCTCAACGATCGAACAACTTCGTTCGATTCCCGGCAATCCCGTAGCCGATATCGATGACGCGCTTGCACGTCGCCTTGGGACTTTGAATGTCCTGTGGTTATTCGATCGTAATAACGCGCAATGGGTCAAAGAGGTGGTTGTTCGTAGCGGGTCGAACGCGAGTAGAATCGCCGCCGAAAACGGCGCGACGCTCGCTTCGCTAGAAAAGCTCAATGGCAATATCGACACTGTCTTTATCGGGCAGAAGTTGAAAGTCTTGGATCACCCGCGTTTCAATCTGGTCATTCATCGTCGCTCACGTACTGCGGACCTTTCGTTGAATGGAAAGTTCTTCAAGCGGTATGATCTGGTTGATGAAGTGACAGGCAAGGACGGCATGTACGAGGTGACGCCGCCATATCGACAGTTTTGGCGCGATCTTGGAACCATATTCCCGCGCGCTGATCGTATAGAGCTGGAAACGCTGATGCCTAAGGGGTCCAGCGTGATCATATCGGAGTTTTAAGATGATAATCGTTACCAAGACAGTCAAATTCGATGCCGCGCATATCTTAACGAATCATCAAGGTCTTTGCAAGAACCTGCACGGCCACACCTACCGCGTGGATGTATCCGTCTCCGGAGTCGAAGGCGAAGAACGCGATATGGTCATCGATTTCAAGGATCTGAAACACATCGCTAATGAACTTATTTGCAATAAGTTCGATCACGCGTTCATCTATAATACCGAGTCCGAGGGAGAAAGGGAGATCGCAGCGGTCGTCGAAAAGAACGGTATGCGAACGGTCGCGATACCATTTCGTTCTACGGCGGAGAATCTCGCTAAACTCTTCTTTGAGACTTTGAAATCGAGAATCCCGACGTTATCGGCGATCCGCGTTTGGGAGACGGCCGATTCTTCAGCGGAGTACAAGCCTTGAGAATCACCGGCGGAATATTCGGAGGAAGGAATCTACTTGTCCCTAAATCGGACCTCATTCGTCCGACGCAGGATCGAGTGCGCGAGGCTCTTTTCTCGATTCTTCAGACGGAGCTTTCCGGTGCGAAGTTTCTTGATTTGTTCGCAGGTTCGGGGGCGGTGGGGCTTGAAGCCTTGTCTCGTGGAGCAAGTGCCGCCACCTTCGTTGAAGCGAACAAAAAGCATGCAGAGATATTGCGAAAGAACATCATGAGCTTTTCGAATGTCTCAAGCCGCTCGAACGTAATCGTAAAAGACGTATATTCCTATGTCGATAATTTCTCCGAATCCGATGGATTCGACATCGCCTTTGCCGATCCGCCATATGCTCTCGGTGAAGAAAAGGGCTACGCGCGCGTGCTTGATACGTTGAAAATACGAGGTGTTGTAAGGAACGGGGGGCTTTTCATTGCTGAAATGACCGCTGTGCAGAAAGCGGAGGAAACTCCGGGTTGGGAACTTTTGCGAGACCGAACATATGGGAAGACCAGAATATGCATCTGGCGGAGAATAGGATAAAGGTGAAAGGAGAAGGAGAAAAATGAGAGATGATTTGGAGAATTTGAAGACGCTCGGTAAGACGACGGCGGCCTCGAAAGACTATGATCCGACGATGCTCGACGCATTCGCGAACAAACACCCGGAGCGTGACTACTGGGTAACGTTCACGGCACCCGAATTCACGACTCTTTGTCCGAAGACGGGGCAGCCGGATTTCGCGACTTTGACGATTCGTTATATTCCTAATGAAAGGCTCGTTGAATCGAAATCCCTGAAATTATATCTCTTCGGCTTCCGAAATCACGGCGACTTCCATGAAGATGTCATAAACGTGATTTATAACGATTTGAACAAGCTCCTCAAGCCCAAGTATATGGAAGTCTACGGAAAATTCGCCGCACGTGGCGGAATCTCCATCGACCCGTTCGTGAATGGAGGAGCGGGAGCAAAGTACAAGAAACTCGCCGAAACTCGCTTCAATGCGTGGAACGGTTGCCGCGACTGATATGAATTTCTGGGGAATTACCGGTACGAACGGTAAGACCACGACGACGTGGATTCTTGCCGAATTCTTGAATGCCGCGCAGAATCGCAAGTGCGGTTATATCACGACGGTTGAAGTCTTTGACGGAGTTAAACGATTTTATACCGGATATACGACACCGCCCTTGAAACAGCTTCTTGAGATTTACGCTGCGATGGAGGCGAACGGTTGTACGGATTGCGTGATGGAAGTTTCGAGTCATGCGATTCATCAAAATCGAACGGGAGACACCATCTTCGCCGGCGGAGCTTTTACCAATTTGAGCGAGGATCATCTAGATTATCACAAGACGATGGAGGAGTATTTCCGAGTGAAATTCTCTTTTGCGGAGCGTATTGCCGCCTCGCGATCATCTTCGCCGTCCGATGGCAGGAAAGATTTTTCTCCATTCGTCGTGTGCATGGATGGCGGGTACGCAGAAGAGATGTTGGAGAAGTGCGGAACTTTGCCGCTTAATGTGATACCGGTTTCGTTTAAGCATCCGAGATTCGATTTGAAAGAACTTAAACTCGTCGGAGATTACAATAAGTCCAATGTGCTTGTAGCGGCCTCTCTCGCGGAGATGGCAGGGGTCGATCACGAAACGATTCAATCGGCAATATCGACGCTTGTTCCTCGTTGGGGAAGACTTGAGAAGGTTGATACTAAAGCCTCGGCTGACGTGTATGTTGATTTTGCGCACACTCCTGATGGCCTTGAAAAGGTTCTGAGAGCGGCGCGAGGTTTTACGAAGGGGAAAGTGGTTTGCGTGTTCGGCGCAGGTGGCGATCGTGATGCCATGAAACGCCCCTTAATGGGCGAAGCGGCCGCGAAATTCGCCGATAAGATTATCGTAACTTCAGATAATCCGCGCTCGGAGGATCCAGAGGAGATCATAAAGGCGATTCTCCCTCCTTTATATGCCGCTAACGCAAGTTTTGAGGTGGAGGTAGACAGAGCGGCCGCGATTTATATGGCGCTTGATAACGCGGAAGTCGGTGATACCGTGCTTATTTGCGGGAAGGGACACGAAACCACGCAGGAAATAAAAGGCGTGAAGTATCCTTTTGATGATAGAGAGATCGCGAGAGGATATTTGCCGGTAAGAATGGAAAAAAGCTGGAAGCGAATGCTCGCAGGGGAATTCACCCGCGAGTATTTTAAGGATTTAACGGTTTTTGTTCGTGAAGAATACAAGAAAGGTCCGGTATATCCGCCTGCCTCGCTTATCTTTAACGCCTTCGAGAAGACTCCGTTCGACAACGTAAAAGTTGTTATTATCGGGCAGGACCCTTATCATGAAGTAGGGCAGGCACAGGGGCTTGCGTTTTATGTTCCTGAAAATATAAAGACCCCACCGTCGCTCCTGAATATCGCGAAGGAGCTTAAGAACGATCTGGGTGGCTCGGGCAAGATTCCTGACCTCGTTAGATGGGCAGAAGGAGGTGTGTTATTATTAAACGCCACGCTTACCGTAAGAGCCGGCTCGGCCGGTAGCCATCAAGGAAGGGGTTGGGAAGTATTCACTGACGCGGCGATTAAGGCACTCAATGAAAAGAAGGAGTCCCTAGTGTTCATTCTTTGGGGAAGTTATGCTCAGCGGAAGGGGGCGTTTATCGATAGATCGCGTCATTATGTGATAGAAAGCCCGCACCCTTCTCCGCTTTCAGCTCATCGCGGTTTTTTCGGCTCAAAACCTTTTTCTAAGGCCAATTCGTATCTTTGTTCAAAAGGCCTGGCTCCCATTGACTGGGACGCGGGAAATTGATAAAATACCAACATTTGGAGGTATTTTTCGATATGAAAGAAATCGGAGTCGGTATTCTCGGATTCGGTACGGTCGGTGCGGGCGTCGCCGATGGATTACTGCGTAATCGCGAGACGTTCGCGCAACGTCTCGGAGTCGATGTCGTTTTGAGAAAGATCGCCGACCTGGATATCACGCGTGATCGCGGAGTAACGATTCCGGAGGGAATTCTTACTACAGATGCTTCTTCCGTCATATCCGACCCTTCGATAGATATCATCGTTGAATTAATCGGCGGCATTGGAATCGCGAAGAAGTTTATTCTTGACGCCATTCGCGCGAAAAAGTCGGTTGTCACCGCCAATAAGAAGCTATTGGCCGAATGCGGTAGCGAAATTTTCGGCGCGGCCGGGGAGGCAGGTGTAGATATCTATTTCGGCGCGGCGGTTGGAGGCGGGATTCCGATTATACGTTCTTTGCGCGAAGGACTAGCCGGCAATGAGATCGAGTCGATCAAGGGTATTTTAAACGGCACGTGCAATTACATTCTTACGCGAATGGCTCGTGAAGGTGCCCGATTCGATGAAGTTCTTAAGGACGCGCAGCGACTTGGCTTCGCGGAAGCGGATCCGACGCTTGATATCGATGGTTGGGACACGGCGCATAAAGCCTCGATTTTGGCGTCGCTCGCGTACGGCTTCTTCATTTCTCCGCATGATTTTGAAGTTAAGGGTATTCGCGATCTTTCTACGGTCGATGTTACTTACGCGAAAGAACTCGGTTATTCGATTAAGCTTGTTGCTCATGTGAGTAGAGAAGGCGATGAAGTCGGCGTGCGCGTCAGCCCGACCTTAGTCCCCGAGAATCACTTGCTCGCGGCGGTCAATGACGTTTTTAATGCGGTCTTGGTTCATGGTGATTTGTCCGACGATTTGATGTTTTATGGTAAGGGGGCCGGACGCGCCCCGACCGCCTCGACGGTTCTTGGAGATATAGGAGATATCGCGCGCAACATTTCCAACGGAGGTGCCAGATACAAAAGCGCGATTTCTGTAGCCAACGAGGGTATATTGGCGCTTAAAGTACCGGCGAATAACGTTTCTTCGTTTTATGTTCGTATGATGGTCGAAGATCGTTGCGGTACGTTAGGCAAACTGACGACGATTTTCGGCGAGCATGGTGTTTCTATCTTGCAAGCGACCAGTCACAAGCAGCTTAAGGGCCATGAAGTCGAAGGCGCGATTCCGGTCGTAATTCGTACGCACAAGGCTTCGTCCGGCGCTGTAGATAGCGCGCTTGAAGAAATCGAATCGGCGGGCATCATTCGCGGCAAGGCCATAAAGATGTGCATGATTTAAGGAGAAATCAATGAAGGTATGTAAATTCGGCGGTAGCTCACTTGCGGATGCCGCGCAAATCAACAAGGTCATCGATATCGTTCTCGCGGATCCTTCGCGTCGCATTGTCGTCGTCTCGGCACCCGGCAAGCGAAACGGCTCGGACACGAAGGTTACCGACCTTTTGATCGCGCTCGCCAAGGCGGCTCTATCCGGTGCCAACGTTGATCGTGAATACGGAGCTGTTGTCGAACGTTATGCGTCGATCGCGCAAGATCTCCGTCTTGGAGATCAGATTACCAGAGAAATCGAAGACGATCTTAAGGGGCGTATCGCCGATAAGTCGAAGTTGACGGAAGACGAGTTCATGGATCTCATGAAGGCGGCCGGAGAGGATAATAATGCGAAGCTTATTGCCGCAGCATTTACCGCTCGCGGTCGCAAGGCGCGTTACGCGAGTCCGCGCGATACCGGTATGGTTCTTATGGGTGAACATGGCGATGCGCAGCTCGACCCCGAAAGCTACAAGACCCTGACCCGCGCTTTTTCGAACTTCGAGGGTATCGTCATTTATCCCGGCTTCTTCGGCTATACGAAGGAAGGAAAGGTCGCGACGTTCCCGCGCGGCGGTTCGGATATTACCGGCTCGATTCTCGCGGCGGCCGTTTGCGCCGATGTCTATGAGAACTTTACGGATGTCGATTCGGTCTATCCTGCCGATCCTCGCCTCGTTCCCGAGGTCAAGGACGGCGAGGGTATCAAGACGATGACCTACCGCGAAATGCGTGAGCTCGCGTATGCCGGTTTCGGCGTTTTCAATGATGATGCGGTCATTCCTGCGGTCAAGGCGCGTATCCCGATCAATATTCGTAACACGAACCATCCTTCCGCGCCCGGGACGATGATTCAACAGACTCGTCGCTCGGTTCCCGGTACGATTGTCGGCGTAGCCTCGGAAAGCGGGTTCGTGAACATCATCATCGACAAGTATCTCATGAACCGCGAGATCGGTTTCGGCCGCAAGGTTCTGACGATTCTCGAAGAAGAAGGGATCGGTTATGAACACATGCCTACCGGCATCGATTCCTTGTGCGTTATGGTCAAGGACAAGTTCATGCCCACCGAGGTCGAGAAGCGCGTCGTGAATCGCATCAAGAAAGAACTCAAGCCCGATTCGGTTTCGGTAGTTCACGATCTCGACGTCCTCATGATGGTCGGCGAGGGTACGCGCTACGCGGTCGGTATGCTCGCCAAGGTGTCCAAGGCGCTCGCCGACGCGGGCGTCAGCGTCATGATGTTCAGCCAGGGCGCAAGCGAAGTAAGCTCGATGGCCGCAGTGAGAACTCAAGATCGTGAGAAGGCGGTTAGGGCGATTTATCACGCGTTCTTCGAGTGATATACACTTTTCGCCGATGATATGATATAATATAACCGAATATGACACCTAAAGAACAAGCAGAAGTCATCGCCAAGGCCCTCTCGGACCGCAAAGGCGAGGACGTCAAAATATACGATGTGCGCGGTAAGAGCGCGCTCACCGATTTCTTCGTGGTCGCTACCGGCGCCGCGGCTCCGCACTTGAAAGCTTTGGTTGCGGAGTCTCAGGCAGTCATGAAGGACGCGGGAGTCGCGAGCTATCGCACATCAGGGGATCCCGAAAGCGGGTGGATTGTAGTCGACTACATCGATGTGGTCGTCCACGTGTTTTCGGCGGAAGCGCGCGCCTATTACGCGCTCGAGAAACTTTGGACCAAGTAAGAAAAGGAGAATAAATTCACTATGGCTAATTGCTGCATCTTTGCGGGCCAGGGAGCACAAGTACCCGGAATGGGCAAGGATTTCGCCGAGGCCGATGCCGAGGTAATGGGATTTTTCGATAAGGCCAATTCGGTTCTCGGTTTTGACCTTAAGAAGATTTGCTTCGAAGGCCCCGCCGAAGAGCTTACGAAGTCGAATGTTTGTCAGCCCGCCATCTTCGTGACGAGCTATGCCGCCTACACCGCGCTCAAGAAGGCGAAGGTCGTCGATTTCACTTGCGCCGCGGGTCTCTCGCTTGGCGAGTGGGGTGCGCTCTGCGCCGCGGGCGTTCTCGATTTCGATTCGACTTTGAAGGTCCTCGAAGCGCGTGGCCGCTTCATGCAGGAAGCTTGCGAAGCGACGCCTTCCGGGATGATCGCTATCGTCGGCGCTTCCGAAGCCCAGCTCAGCGAACTTTGCGCGAAGACCGGTTGCACCGTCGCGAATATCAATTCCGCCGCGCAGCAGGTTCTCTCCGGCTCCAAGGATGCAATCGCTCAGGCCGCTACGGTCGCGAAGGAACTCGGCATCAAGCGCGCGATTCCGCTCGCTACCGCCGGCGGTTTCCACTCGCCGTTTATGCAGCCCGCTCGCGAGAAGCTCGCGCCGATTCTTGACGGCATCACGTTCAACGCTCCGAAGTTCCCCGTTCTTTCGAATGTTACGGGCAAGCCCCACTCGTCCGACCCCGGCGCCATCAAGGCGATGATGCTCGAACAGGTCACGGGCACGACGAACTGGGCTCAGGACGTTCTCACAGCGAAGGAAATGGGCGCTACGACTTTCGTCGAGTTCGGTCCCGGCAAGGTTCTCTCGGGCCTCGTCAAGAAGATCGATCCTTCGCTCAACGCTCTCAACGTCGCCGACCTCGCCTCTTTGGAAGCGACCGTCGCCGCGCTCTGATTTAGAACACTAAAAGGAACACAACAATGGGTAATCTCACTGGTAAAGTTGCTATCGTCACCGGCGCCGCTCGCGGTATCGGTGCTGAAATCGCCAAGCGTCTCGCCAAGGACGGCGCCGATGTCGCTATCTGCGACCTCAAGGCCGAATGGTGCGAAGAGACCGTCAAGGCCGTCGAAGCGATGGGCGTCAAGGCCATCGGTATCGGCGTTAACGTCGCTTGCTCCGCGGAAGTTGATCAATGCGTCAAGGAAGTCATCGCGAAGCTCGGCAAGGTCGACATCATGGTCAATAACGCCGGCATCACGAAGGATGGCCTTTTGATGCGCATGAGCGACGAAGATTGGGATGCCGTTCTTAACGTTAACCTCAAGGGCACCTTCCTCTTCACGCGCGCGGTCTCCCGCCCGATGATGAAGAACAAGGATGCGGAAGGCAATCCTTGTGGCGGCTCGATCATCAACATCGCCTCGGTCGTCGGCATCATGGGTAACGCCGGTCAGGCCAACTACACCGCTTCGAAGGGCGGCGTCATCGCTCTCACGAAGACCACCTCGAAGGAACTCGGCTCGCGCGCGATTCGTTGCAACGCGGTCGCTCCCGGCTTCATTCAGTCGAAGATGACCGACGTCCTTCCCGAGGAAGTAAAGCAGAATTACATGGCTCAGATTCCGCTTCGTAAGTTCGGTCAGGTTTCCGACATCGCCAATGCCGTCGCTTGGCTCGCGGGTCCTGAATCGGCTTACGTTACCGGTCAGATCATTTCCGTCAACGGCGGCATGATCGGCTAATGTAAATACCCCCTTTACAAGAACCACTAAAATATAGTAAAATACTATCAATCCATAAACACAAGGAGTAAAAATTATGGCAGGAAAGCTCGCAGATCGCGTTAAAGATATCATCGTTGAACAGCTCGGCGTCAACGCCGAACAGGTTACCCCGGAAGCGTCGTTCATCGACGATCTCGGCGCTGACTCGCTCGACTCGGTCGAACTCATCATGGCGTTCGAAGAAGAGTTCGGCGCGGCCATCCCCGAAGAAGATGCTGAAAAGCTCACCTCGGTCGGTAAGGTCATCGATTACCTCACCTCGAAGGGTTACGGCGACGCTCAGTAATTTGACGCGCTAAATCAAGCGAATCAAAGGGAGTGCTCTTAAAAGGGCGCTCCCTTCGCTTTTGTATTATGCCGCAAAATTTGGTATAATACTCTTACCTATGAGTTCTGATTTATCTAAAGTACGCAACATCGGTATTGTCGCGCACATCGATGCGGGCAAGACCACCACTACCGAACGCATTCTTTTCTATACCGGGAAGATTCATAAGCACGGCGACGTGCATGACGGTAACACGACCACCGACTTCATGATTCAGGAACGTGAACGCGGCATTACGATTCAGTCCGCGGCGATTTCCTGCGAGTGGGATGGTCACGCGATCAACATCATCGATACTCCCGGCCATGTCGACTTCACGATGGAAGTCGAACGCTCCTTGCGCGTTCTCGATGGCGCGGTCTGTGTCTTCTGCGCGGTAGGCGGCGTCCAGCCCCAGTCCGAAACCGTCTGGCGTCAGGCCGATCGTTATAATGTCCCGCGTCTCGCGTTCGTCAACAAGATGGATCGCATGGGCGCCGATTTCGGTCGCGTCGTCGAAGAGCTCCGCGGAAAACTTAAAGCGAACGCATGCCCGATCGAGCTCCCTATCGGCAAGGAAGAGAATTTTACGGGCGTCATCGATCTCATCAACATGAAGTCGATCGTCTATGATGAAGCGACGGAAGGCAAGAAGTTCACGGTCGGCGAGATTCCGGCGGAACTTAAGGACGACGCCGAAATGGCGCGCGTCGAACTCGTCGAAAAGGTCGCGGATCTCGATGAAGGCGTGATGGAAGCTTATCTCGAGAACGGAGACCTTACCAAGGACGAGCTTATGGGCGCGATTCGTCGACTCGTCGTCGCGGGCAAGTTCGTTCCCGTTCTTTGCGGCACGAGCCTTCGCGATAAGGGCGTGCAACCGCTCCTTGACGCCGTTTGCGCGTTCCTTCCTTCCCCCGATGATCGTCCGCCTGTTACCGCTACCGATCTCAAGAGCGAAGCGAAGGTTGAGCGCAAGCAGAACGACTCCGAGCTCTTGACTTCGCTCGTCTTCAAGATCGCGACCGATCCTTACGTCGGTAAGCTCTTCTTCGTTCGCGTATACGGCGGCGTCCTCAAAAAGGGCGCGAACGCCTACAACCCGCGCACGAAAAAGCGTGAACGCATCATGAAGATCGTTCGTCTTTTCGCCGACGATCAGATCGAGGTCGACGAGCTTCACGCGGGTGATATCGGCGCTATCGTTGGCCTCAAGGAAGCGACGACCGGCGATACTCTCTGCGCGGAAATGAAGCCCTGCTACTTGGAACGCATCACCGCCCCGCAGCCCGTCATGTTCATGGCGATCGAGCCGAAGAGCTCCGCCGACAAGGACAAGCTCGTCGAGTCGATGAAAGCGCTCGCGGCGGAAGACCCGACTTGCCAGTTCCGTGAAGACGAAGAGACGGGTCAGACGATTCTCTCCGGCATGGGCGAGCTTCACCTCGAAATCTTGGTCGACCGTCTCAAACGCGAATTCAAGTGCGCGGCGAACGTGGGTAAGCCGATGGTCTCGTATGTCGAGACGATCACGACTCCGGCCCTAAAGAACTTCACCTTCGATCGTGAACTCGGCGGCAAGCGTCACGCGGTCGAGCTTAAGATCGAGGTTCGGCCCTTGGAGCGCGGCAAAGGTCACCAGGTTTCGCTTTCTCGCGATTTCGTCAACACGGTTACCGACAAGCATCTCCAAGAGTGCGTCACTCAGGGTCTCGAAGACGGCATCGCGACGGGCGTTCTCGCGCGTTATCCGATGACCGATCTTTCGGTCGAGTGTCTTTCCGCGACGATTATCGATCCCGAAGTCTCCGACGAAGTCGCGTTCCGCTCTGCGGCGATGATGGGCTTCAGAGAAGCCGCCGAAGCGGCGAAGCCCGAATTCCTCGAGCCGATTATGAAGCTTGAAATCACGACTCCGCCCGAATCGGTCGGTGAAGTCTTAGGCGACCTCAACGCTCGTCGCGGCAATGTTCTTAATATGGAACAGCGCGGCGATATGCAGGTCCTCTCGGCGCGCGTTCCCTTGGCGAAGCTCTTCGGCTATTCGACCGCGATTCGCTCTCTTACTAAGGGCCGCGCGGGTTATTCGATGGAGCCTGACATGTTTGAACTCGCTCCTCAATCGGTGCGTGAAGAAATCTTATCGAAGTAAAAGGAGAGGGTACTTATGGCGAAGAAGATGAATATGGTCATTGCCCAGTCGGGCGGTCCTTCGATGGTCATTAACGAGTCCTTGGTGGGCGCCGTTCTCGAAGCGCGCAAGTCCGCGAAAATCGGCAAGATTCTCGGCGCGAAGCACGGCATCCTCGGTATTCTCGGTAACGACTACATCGATCTTAAGAAGGTCAGCCCTAAGAAGCTTATGGCCATTGCCGAAACTCCTTCGAGCGCGCTTGGATCTTGCCGTAAGAAACCGAACGCCGATGATTGTAAGGCGATCTTCGAAGAGTTCAAGAAGCTCGATGTCGGATACTTCTTCTATATCGGCGGTAACGACTCCGCCGACGCGGCGCGCATCGTCGCCGAAGAAGCCGAGAAGGCGAACTATCCGCTCGTCGTTTACCATATCCCGAAGACGATCGATAACGACCTTCGCTCGTGCGATCATACTCCCGGCTTCGGCAGCGCGGCACGTTTCGTCGCTTCCGCGATCAAGGGCGATGATCTCGATAACCGCGCGCTCGGCGGCGTCAAGATCGACATCATCATGGGTCGCGACGCGGGCTTTTTGACCGCGGCGAGTTGCCTCGCGCGTAACGCCGAGGACGACGGCCCTCACCTCATTTATCTCCCCGAGGTTCCGTTCACCTTGGAGAAGTTCGAGAAGGATGTCGAATGGGCGATGAAGAAGTACGGTCGCTGCGTCTGCGCGATTTCCGAGGGTATTCGCGACGAGAAGGGCGAATCGATCGGTGCCAAGTTCGCGGGTGGCGAAAAGGATTCTCACGGTAACGTCCAGATGTCCGGTACGGGCGCGCTCGGGGATTATCTTGCGAAGCACCTTAAATCGACCGGCAAAGTGACGCGAGTGCGTGCCGATACGTTCGGTTACCTCCAGCGCTCTTTCCCGGGTGTTGCTTCGAAGGTCGATCAGGCCGAAGCTTTTGCCGCGGGTCAGGCGGCTGTCGTCGCCGCGCTTAAGGGCGAGCTTACGAAGGGCACTATCGCCATCGTGCGCGAAGAAGCGAAGAAGTACAAAGTCGCTTTCGCTCCCGTCCCGATTCAGAACGCCGCGAAGTTCACGCGCTCCGTTCCGAAGGAATATATCGCGAAGAACGGGCGCGACGTCACGCCCAAGTTCGTCGAATATGTGAAGCCGCTCGTGGGCGAGCTTCCGAAGTGCGAAATCTTCTAAAAGGAAGAAAAGAATGATCGATTTCACCGAGAGCCAAAAGAAGACGATCGCGAATGCCTTAACCGCGCTTTCGCTTACGACCGTTTTCGCTTTCGTCGCTTTGATCGCGTATGGAGTTTTGAAACTCTTTTCGATCGCCTCGACCGCTTTGATCCCGGTGATAATCGGATTCTTCCTCGCGCTCTTCTTCAAGCCCTACTACGAGCTCTGGGTGAAGCTCGTCAAGAACCCGACGCTGGCCCTCATAATCATGCTCGCGTCGGTGTTCGTCCCGATTACGCTCATTATCTGGTACGCGGGCGCGGTCATAATCGATCAGATCATCAACCTCATTCATCAAGGCCCGCAGCTTTTCGCTCAAGTCATCGCTTGGTTCAAGGTGACGTTTCCGCGTCTTAACGACCTCTTGGTCGAATCTGGCTATAGTTACGATACTTTAGGCGATATCTTCTCGCAATATGGCGGGACGGCGCTTAAAGCGGGGACGAGTGCATTGAGGGCGCTTTCGGGCATCGCGTCTGTATTGGTCGCCTTGCTCTTCTTCGTCATCTTCACGATGTCGATGCCGCGTCAGGGAAGCGAAATCGCGAATGAACTTACTTTCATTAAGGACGATACTCGCAAGTTCATCGGAGAACAGCTTGATGTATTCGTTGATATCCTAGTTTCGTTCTTCCAGCGTCAGACGGTAATCTGCCTTATCGAGGGGTTGATGTACGGAACCGGTTTCGCGCTCGTCGGGCTTCCCTACGGCTTTCTTATCGGCTTCGCGCTCGGAGTTCTTAACCTCATTCCGTTTTGCGGCACGATAATCTGCCTTCCGGTCGCGCTCCCGATCGCCTATTTCGCGCACGGCGGTTCGCTTACTCGCCTTATTCTCGTTCTTTCGGTTTGGCTTATGGGCCAATTCCTTGACGGTTATTTTATCACGCCGAAGATTCAAGGCAACAAGACGGGGCTCGGCTACGCGGGCGTGATCTTCTCGTTCTTCTTCTGGGCGACGATACTGGGACCGCTTTTAGGGATGCTCCTCGCGATTCCGCTATCGGCGTTTTGCGTTATTCTTTATCGTGCGGTTAAAGCGAAATACTTGAAGTGATGAGACTTAAGTTCTATTCGTTTCTCGTCAGCGTGTTTTTCGCGCTTGATGTTTTCGCGTCGGAAAAGCCCAATGTGATCTTCCTTCTGTGCGATGATCTCGGCTACGGGGACGTCGGTTACGCTTTTCAGAACAATCGCGCGGCTACGGGCAAGATCGCGATTTCGACTCCGGTAATCGACTCGCTTGCGACCGGCGGAACGATTCTTACCGATCACTATTGCGCATCTCCGGTCTGTGCGCCCTCGCGCGCTTCGATCATTACCGGCAAGCTTACCGGAGATTGCTCCTTGCAGCATAACCAATTCGATAAGCCCATTACCGAGACGACGACGATTGCTTCCGTCATGAAAGACGCGGGCTACGAGACGTACGCCGTCGGCAAGTGGGGTATCGGCGGCGGGGGCGAATCCGGATATCCCGTTCTCGCGCATCCTCTTGATCGAGGCTTCGATCACTACTACGGCTTTATGGATCATCGCGCAGGTCATACGTATTACCACTGGGATGGTTACTGGGGCCGCGCCTACATGGGCGTTTGGGAAGATCGAGAGAAGGCGACGGAAACGGCGGCAGGACGATACTCGACTGACGTTTTCATCGCTCGCGCGAAGAAGTACATCGAGTCTCAGCTCGAGGATATGGAGCGAAAGGATAATCCTTTTTTCATGTATCTCGCGATCAATACGATTCACGGTTCCGGACGTAATGACACGTCTTTGAGAAATACGAGTTCGCTTCATGTTCCGGGTGGAAAGTATGTCCGATCCACGGATGAGAACGGTAAGGTGATCTGGCCGATTCCTGAAGAGCCTATAGATAATCGCAATACCTATATCAACCCCGAGTATCGTTCGTTTGAAGATCCGATGGCCCAGCGCTACGCTACCGGGATCACTCGCCTTGATGAGGCGCTCGGTGACCTCGTCGACTTCTTGAAGGCGAAGGGGATATTCGAGAATACGATCATCATCTTCACTTCCGATAATGGACCTGCCGCGGAATACGGCGCTCATCCGAATAAGTTCGGCTCCAACGGACCTTTCTCCGGCTATAAACGCGACGTCTTCGAAGGTGGTATGCGTGTCCCCGCTTTCATCAGCTGGCCCGCGAATCCCGCTGCCTGCGCCAAGACCGTTTGCGAGCCTTCGATTTCCGCTGATTGGCTAAAAGCTCTCGCTAAGCTCGGCGAAGATCCGACGTACGTTCCTATTCCCAAGTCCGGAAGAATCGAAACGATCTATAATTCCCCTTGCGGTAGCGAACTCAGTCGCGTCAAAAACGGTTGCGCCGGCTATCAGCAGTGGATGAAGCGCGAGGGCGATATCGTGACTCTTCAGGCCGGTGGTCGAGATAAGCCGCTTCAGCGCTATAACGTAAGGCTCGATCCTCATCAGGACAATCCGCTTAAATGAGAAACGAGCTCGACTTCGCGGCGATTAGAAAGCTACTCACGGAGGGGAATAAGGTTCTGCTCCTGGTACGCCACGCCGAGCGCACGAAAATCGACAATAACGATCCGACTTTCGGAGAGGGGCTTCCGATCACCGAAAACGGCGTTAAGATGAGCGTCGACTTCGGCGCCGCGCTTAAAGGGGCGTGTGAAGAAGTAGAATTCCGTTCAAGTCCTTTAAGACGTACGCGTATGACGGCCGAAGCGATTGCCGAGGGTATGTCGATTGCGAAGCCTGAGATCGTCGAGGACGATTTGATCGGAAACGGCTCGGCTTTTTTCGCCGATCGTTATGAGGTTTTCGAGTTGTTCCGCGATCATCGTTTCTTCGAACACATGTTCGAATATCTCTCCGGCAAGCCTCAGCGCGGTTTCGCACCGCTTGAGACCGCGGCGGAGGCATACGAAAAGTACGTGATGAGCCTGTTCAAGTCGCGCCTTGGAATTTACGCGACTCATGACGTTTTCGTTGCGGCGTTCCTTACGGGGAAGAAGTCGTATGATTTCGACATCGAAACTTGGCCGCGATTCCTCGACGCGGCGGCTATCATAATCGCTCCCGATGGGGAAAGAAGTTATGCGCTTTTGCGATCGGGGCTTTCGAACGATATCATGGGAGTCGGTAAATGAAGAAAGTGCTGTCGCTTTTAGCGTTCTTACTCTCCGCGCTCGTTTTTGCCGAGATGCCGAAGGGCTTTATCGACGATTACGAGAAAGCTCTTGAGTTGGCTAAGGCGGAGCACAAACTCGTTTTCGCCGACTTTACCGGCAGCGATTGGTGTTTTTGGTGTCAGCGTCTTGATAGCGAGATTCTCTCTCAGGAGGACTTCCTGAAAGCCGCGACCAACAAGTTCGTTCTTCTCATGATCGATTCTCCTCGCGATAAATCGATCTTGAGCGAGAAGGCGAAAGCGCAGAATCGTCCGCTTGCTCGTCGCTATAAGGTTTCACAATACCCGACCGTACTCTTGCTGGATGAAGAAGGTAAGATCGTCGGAGAGACCGGTTTCGTCGGCGGGGGAGTTGAGAATTACCTGAAAGTTCTCGATGAGAAGGTCGCGGCGATTCCGCATTTTCTGGAGTGGGTAAAGCCTTACGATAAACGCCTCTCCGAGTTCTACCGTCGAATGAATGACGGAATGAAAGAAGCCACGAAACTCGGTTCTTCGGCGGACGAAGGGCGTAGGCTTTTGGAGTATGCCGAGGAGCTTACGAAGATAATCGCCGAAGAGCGCGCGAAAGAAGTTCCGGAGTCGATCGCCGCGGTTCGCTCGAGCCGAATTAAGGCGAGCGAAGAAAGCGCGAGGAGTATGCGCGAGTTCGCGATCAAGAAAATCGGAAAGCGATGATCGATTTGAAGAAACATCAATTCCTCTTCGAGGAACTCGTGAAGCGCGACTTCAAGAAGAAGTACAAACGCACCGTTCTCGGTATGGGATGGAGCGTTTTATCTCCGCTTTTGATGCTCCTCGTGATGAAGCTCGTTTTCGGCGGGCTCTTCGCGAAGGACATTCCTCACTACACAACCTATCTTTTCTGCGGGCTTCTGATGTTTCAGTTCTTCTCCGAGTCGAGCGCGCTCGGCATGCGCTCGCTTATGGAGAACGCGGCGATCTTCTCGAAGATCAACGTTCCGAAATACCTCTTTCTCTTGGCGAAGAACGTTCAAGTCCTGATTAACTTCGCGTTGATCCTGGCGGTCTTCTTCGTATTCGCTTTAATCGATGGAATCGAATTCTCGTGGCGGTTGTTGCTCCTCCCTTATCCTATCGTGACGCTTCTCGCGTTCAACATCGGAATCGGCTTCATTCTTTCTGCGCTCTTTATCTTCTTCAAAGATATCGATTACCTTTGGTCGGTCGCGCTTCAACTTATGATGTACGGTTCGGCGATCTTTTACCGAGTCGATGCGCTTTCGCCTTCGCTTCAGACTCTCTTCGCATACAACCCGATTTATCGTCATATTGCTTATGTGCGCGAGCTGGTGATTGCAGGCTCGATTCCTTCTCCGAGCGCTCATCTGATTTTAGCTCTGATCGCGGCGACTACGTTCGCTCTCGGCGCGCTCGTCTATAAGCGAACCAATACGAAATTCTTGTATTATGTCTGATAACCGAAAAGCGATGCTCAAGTGTGAAGGGGTCTCGGTCGGCTATCAGACCGGCGACTTCAAGTCGATTGGACTTAAAGAGTGGGCGGTTCGTCGGATTAAGGGGAATTATCGTGTCGAGAAATTCTGGGCCGATCGGGATATCTCTTTCGTTCTTAACGAGGGCGATATGCTCGGCATTATCGGAACTAACGGCGCCGGTAAGTCGACGTTACTTAAGGCGATCTCCGGCGTAATGGTTCCTAGCGAGGGTAAGATCATGCGCCGCGGGAAAATCGCCGCGCTGTTGGAGCTCGCTTCGGGTTTCGATTCTCAGCTGACGGTGAAAGAGAATACGTATCTTCGCGGCGCTTTACTGGGGTATACCCGTAAGTTCATGGACGACACATATAAGCGGATCATCGACTTCGCCGAGCTCGAAGAATTCGAAGATCGTCCTTTCGCGCAACTTTCGAGCGGCATGAAGTCGCGCCTTGCATTTTCGATCGCTTCTTTGGTTCAGCCTGAGATATTGATCCTCGATGAAGTTCTGTCCGTCGGAGACGGCGCGTTTCGCGCGAAGAGCGAAGCGAAGATGAAAGAGATCATCAAAGGCGGCGCGACCACGATTTTGGTCTCGCACTCGATCCATCAAATCCGTTCGCTCTGCAATAAGATACTCTGGCTCGATCACGGTCGTCAGATATTGTTTACCGATGACGTTAAGTGCGCGTGTGATCGTTATGAGCGTTTTCTCGCGGGCGAGGAGACGATATGATCGGAACGCTTATCGTTCTCGCTGCGGTAGCTACCGGGGAGCCGACGGCGATCTCGACTCAAATCATGCTTGATCGCGCGGGCTTCTCCTGCAATTTCATCGACGGCGTCTGGGGACAAAAGTCTGATCGAGCGAGAGAGCTTTATGCTCTATCCGATATAAAGCCCTCCAGAGAACCGCTCTTCTGTACGGAAGAGGTGACCGAGGCTCAAATAGCTTCGCTCGTCAAAATCCCCGACTCGCCTCAAGAAAAGGCCGAGCTTGATCACATGGGCTACGAGTCGATCCGGGAGATGTATTCGGAAAGAGGCCATGTTTCGCCGCGCTGTCTTGCGAGGCTTAATCCGCATATCACCGATTGGGATAATATAAAGGCCGGAACGAAGATAAAGATTCCGAATTTTCCTTCGATCGATGCGGATCTCGATTCTTGGCCTCGCAAGAAATACGATACGCGAGCGGAGGCGACGCTTATCAGGATTTCGCTTTCTCGTTATGAAATAACCGCTTATGATGCTAAGGGTAAGATAATCGCCGCGTTCCCTTGCTCGATAGCGAAAGATAAAGCGAAGCTTCCGCCGCATGGTGAACTTAAAGTCGTCAATACCATCGCGAATCCGAACTACACTTATTCGGACGGCAAGGCGAAGCCGACGAAGTACATCTATTCACCGGGGCCGAATTGTCCGGTGGGAGTCGCCTGGATCGGGCTCAATCTATCGGGCTATGGAATTCACGGGACTCCCAAACCCGAGTCGATCGGCTCCTCCGAGTCGCACGGATGCTTTCGTTTATCTAACTGGAACGCCGCGCGACTTTATTCGATGGTCAAGGCGGGTACGAAGGTGATAGTGGAAGAGTAGGAGAAAAGAAAATGGAGAACTTCGGTCTTTATTTGGTGATCACGAATCCGACCGTCGGTTATGCCGAATGTGCGCGCGCGGCGGTTAAGGCCGGCGTTAAGATCATTCAACTTCGAATGAAGCATGTCTCTCGCGAAGAGATCATCGAAGAGGCGAGGAAGCTTCGCGAAATCACGCGCGGAACCGATACTGCGTTCATCGTTAACGACGATCCCGAAATCGCTGCGCTCGTTGAGGCCGATGGCGTACATGTCGGTCAGGGGGATATGAGTCCGAGCGAGGTAAGGCGCATGTACCCATCGCTTAAGATCGTAGGCTTATCTACCCATAATCTGGAGCAGGTGAAAGCTTCCTTATCCGAGCCGATCGATTACATCGGAGTCGGCCCCGTCTACGCGACGCCGACGAAAGACATTCCCGACCCGACTCTCGGCCCCGATACCGCTGCCGAAATGATTCGTTCGTCGAAGGTGCCTGCGGTCGCGATCGGAGGTCTCGATCTTGAAACCGTAAAGCCGGTTCTCGAGAAGGGCGCCAAGAACTTTGCGGTTGTGCGCGCGGTATGTAAGTCGACCGATCCCTACGGCGAAATCGTTAAGCTTAAAAGTTTGCTTAAGTAAACTTTTTTCGCTTTCCCCCTTGACAAGCGGATGTTAGATATGGTAAACTTCCCGCCGTTGTAAGTTATACGAGGTAAACTTTTATATGTCATTATCAGCAGTCAAAGCCGGCCGCAAGGTGAGAATCCTTAAAGTAGCCGGAGAAGAAGGGACGAAGAAGCGTCTTAATACGCTCGGTTTCGTCGCGGGTATTGTCATCACGGTCGTTCACGTTTCCACTGGGAATATGATTGTCGCGATCCACGATAGCCGTATCGCTATCAACTCCGAAGTTTCGGATAACGTTCTGGTGGAGGAAGTATAATGAAAATCGCGCTTGCAGGAAATCCGAATTGCGGTAAGACAACGCTTTTCAATGCCTTAACCGGCCTTAAGCAGTATGTCGGGAACTGGCCGGGTGTTACGGTCGAGAAGAAGGAAGGCGAACTTAAGGGCCACAAGGACGTCATTATCCAAGATCTCCCGGGTATTTATTCGCTCTCGCCCTATTCGCTCGAAGAAGTCGTCACTCGACGTTACTTGATCGAAGAAAAGCCCGACGTGATTCTCAACATCGTCGACGGCACGAACTTGGAGCGCAATCTCTATCTCTCGACTCAGCTCGCCGAGCTCGGAATCCCGATGGTCATTGCCGTCAATATGATGGATCTCGTCAAGAAAGCGGGCGATAAGATCGATTTCGACTATATCGGCCGCGCTTTAGGTTGCCGCGTGGTCGGCATCAGTGCCCAAAAGGGCAAGGGGTGCTTAGATGCCGCGGAACATGCGATTGCCCAGGTCAAAAAGGCGAAAAAAGAAGCACCTCACTGCTTCACCGGCTCGGTCGAACATGCTCTCGCCCACATCGAAGAGTCGCTCCAGGGTAAAGTTCCCGAAGAGGCGATTCGTTGGTACGCGATCAAGGTCTTCGAAGGCGACGGTAAGATCACGAAGACCATCGGTCTTGACGCGGATACGCTCTCGCACATTAAAGAACATATCGCCGATTGCGAACGAGAACTTGGGGATGACGCCGAAGCGATCATCACTCACCAGCGCTACGATTACATTCAGACCTTGCGTGACAAAGCCCACACTCGTCCGCGTCTCGGCGATATCTCGCTCTCCGATAAGATCGACAAGTTCGTGACGAACAAGATTCTCGCTTTGCCGATTCTTTTCCTCGCTCTTGCCGCGATGTGGTTCTTGGCGGTCGAAGTCGGGGGCCTCGTGACCGATTGGGCGAACGATGTCTTCCTTCCGAAAGTCGGCGAACTTCTCGTCGAGGCCTTGGAAAAGTCGAATGTCCACCCGACCTTGGTATCGATCATCAACGACGGCGCGTGGGGCGGCGTTGCGACGGTGCTCGGCTTCGTGCCGATTATCTCGGTCATCTTTCTTGCGCTCTCGCTTCTCGAGGATTGCGGGTATATGGCGCGCGTCGCGTTTATCATGGATCCGATTTTCCGCAAGTTCGGCCTCTCGGGTAAGTCGATCATTCCGATTATCATCGGCAAGGGTTGTAGCGTCCCTGCGCTTATGGCAACGCGTGCGGTCGATAATGAGAAAGATCGTAAACTTCTCATAATGCTTGCGTCCTTCATTCCTTGCGGGGCGAAGACGGTCATTATCGCGATGTTCACGACGATGTTCTTCCGCGACGCTTGGTATGTAGCTCCTATGATGGATGTGGTCGCGATTTCGATCATCATCTTAGCCGGTATCGCTTTCAAACGGACCAAATACTTCCGCACTTCCTCGTCGGCTTTCGTGATGGAGCTTCCCGCTTATCACCTCCCGACCGTCAAAAATGTCGTGATTCACACTTGGGAGCGCGTAAAGGGCTATATCTTCAAGGCCGGAGCCGTGATTTTCCCCGCATGCGTACTTCTTTGGGCGATGATGCACTTCGATTGGAGCTTCAATCTCCTCGAAGATGAGGAAATCGGGTCGTCCATTCTCGCCTCGCTGGGAGGTGCCGTCGCTTGGTTCTTCGCGCCGCTCGGCTTTGGAACTTGGCAAGGCGCCGCGGCGAGTATTTCCGCGGAACTCGCGAAGGAGCAGGCCGTTGCGACTTTGGGTGTCGTTGCGGGCGGAGAAGAATCGATCGTAGCCTTATTCGGAACGATGTCGCCTTATCCTAAACTTGCCGCGCTTTCGTTCATGCTCTTCAATCTCTTCATCCCGCCTTGCATTGTAGCGGTTGCGACGACTTTCCGCGAAATGGGCTCGAAGAAGTGGGGCTGGGCGGCGGTCGGCTTCCAGCTCGCGGTCGGCTATACGCTCTCCTTATTAACGTATCAACTTGGTAAACTCTTTTACTACTTCGATATGAATATTTCTTCCATAATCGTGCTTACTCTCCTCGTCGCGTCGGTAGCGTACTTTATCTACCGCCGCGTTCGTAAGGGAGGTAAGTGCTCATGCGGATGTTCCGGCTGCTCCGGTGAGAGCTGCTGTAACTAAGTAAACACAAAGAAAGATAAAAAATGAACTCAAAGTGCATGCTATACGCGTGCGCAGCAGCCACCGCTTTAGTTGGCTACGGCGTTCACGCGGAAGAAACGGAAGGGGAAGCGAAGCCGATTTCGGTCGAAGCTTCCGTTCAGGCGGACTCTCGTTACATAAGCTACGGCTTTTGCGACGACAAGAAGCCGATCTACACTCCGTCGGGCTCGATCACCTTGTATGATCACCTGACATTAGGTACCGAGGCGATTTTCGATCACCGCGGCAAATACTTGGAGCTCCATCCCGAGGCCGCCTTTACTTGGGTCTTTGATGCCGAGGAGTGGAATCTCCCGACGACGGTTGAGCTCGCGGTAGGCTATCAGTACGAGTATCAGGCCCATGATGAAGATACTCAGTTCGTCACGGCCGGTATTGCGCTTCCCGATCTTTGGATCGAGCCGAGTTTCGTTTATGAACGCGACATTATTCGCGACAACGGTACTTACCTGAGCCTCGAGCTTGGTCATACCTTTGAAATAACGGAGGATTTGACGCTTCGTCCCTCGATTGCCCAAGGCTTCGGTAATCGCGCTCGTGTTGCCGCTTATGCTTGCGATGACGACGGCGCGCTTGAAAAGGCGGCCTTGATGGATACGTGTGTAAAGCTCGAAGCGGAGTACGCGCTGACCGATTATCTTACGATCGGCGGCTACGTCGCTTACTCCGATTTCCTCCTCGCGGGTTCGTCGATGCGCGACTATGCGAAAACGTATAATGAAAGCGTTCACGATAGTTATAATTTCTTCGGTGGCCTTTCGGCAACGCTTACTTTTTGATATAATGTAAGCGTGCAAGACAAGGCCGTTATTCGAGATAACTTCGATTGGCGAATGCACTACTTCCGTGCGTTCGCCATTCTGAATATTATCGCCGTTCATTTTCTACACGAATTCGGGCGCGGCGACATCAAAGACGCGTGGTTTCAAAATTCGACCGTTTACTTCCTCTTGATCTCCGGCTATCTCTGCGAATATCTTAATTCCGATCTTCAAAAGTTCTCCGCCAAGAGGTACTACGTTAAGAAACTTCAAAACGTGATCGCTCCCTATGTCTTCTGGTCGCTCGTTTTTTTGGCGACGCTCGGGGCGCTCCCGATTCACTTCTGGTACATCCCGTTCATTTCAATCGTCTTTCTCTTTTCGCCCGTCCTTTTGCGCCTTAAGAATCGTGCGCTACTTATCGTTACCTCGATTTTCGCCGCGCTCTTCTTTATCTTCCCCAATCGTCCGATGGGGCTCGGAAGTTCCTTCGGCGAGTTCCTTAATCTCTACGCTCACTTCACGGTCTTTTATTTGCTTGGAATGCTCTACGCGAGGTTTAAGAATTTACGGCTGAAGTGGGTTTATCCTTTCGCCGCGCTCTTCGCTTTTCTCTCCGCGTTCTATCCGATTGCAGTCGTCGGCTCGCTTCAGAAGCTCGCTTTCTCGATTCTCGTTTTGCCGCTTCTGGCGCTGATTCCGCCGCGCCTTAAAATTCTTGACTTGATTGCGAAATACTCTTTCGCGCTTTATTTCATCCACCTCGCGGTTTTACACGCGCTAGTTTACTTCTTACCTCCGAGCCTTATCGCTTCTCCCTGGTCGCTTTTCCTTTATATTCCTTATATCGCCTTTACTTTGGCGCTTTGCGTGGGGATGAAAAAGCTTTTTGCCCGTCATTCCCGTTTATTCTTGGGAGCCTGAACTCTATGAAGCTTAAGATACTCCTCTTTCTGATCTTGACGCTGGGAGTTCTCGCGTGCTATACCGAGCGCGGCGCGAAGAAAAAGCGCCAAGCGAATTCGCAAGCCGGTGATAAGTCGCTTGTGATGGTAACGGGGTATTGCAACTGCGGAAAATGCTGCGGATGGAAGCGTAGCTGGTTCGGCTTCGGCGCTCCCGTCTATGATTATGGTAAGCTTAAGGGGAAGCCCAAGAAGGTCGGCATTACCGCTACCGGTAAGAAGGCGAAAATGGGAACTATCGCGGCAGATCCGAAGGTGTTCAAGTTCGGAACGAAAATGACGATTCCGGGCTATGGCGAGGGCGTCGTCGAAGATATCGGCGGCGCGATCAAGGGTAAGCATATCGACCTTTGGTTCCCGTCGCATGAAGCGGCGAAGAAGTGGGGAGTTAAATATATCCCGCTTTCCAAACTTAATGTACGTAAATGATTAAAGGAGTGATATAAAATGTTTTCTTTGCTTTTAGCGCTTATAACCGTCGTTCCCGGGAATAATATGCCGCTTATCGACGTGGAATTGGATGGTGTTAAAGCGACGCTCTTACTTGATACGGGAGCGAGTCATACCACGCTCGACTATGGGTTCGTCAAGACGGCGCTCCCGAATGCGCCTTTGCAGGAAATAGCGATTACCGGCTCGACGAATGTTGCCGTTGCGCCTAAACTCGTCGGCGTTAAAACGATTACCGTCGAAGGTATGAAGCTTGAGGGTGAGATGGTAATGACGATTGATCTGAGCCATCTTGGCACCGCGATAGGGCGACCTGTTCATGGTATTCTCGGCATGAATCATCTGGGGCTATATCCCTCGATCGTCAGTCTCAAGAAGGGAACTGTCAAATGGAACCCGACAAAAGAGGAATTGGCGGGATTTCATCCGCTTATGGCGCGGAAGACCGGTACGACTTTCGAAATCATGACGAAGACGCCTAACGGTAAATTTGCCGCGATGCTTCTCGATACCGGCTCGACTTTCACGTTCGTCACCCCCGACGTGTGGGAAGAAAGCGAAGAGAATATCGCTATGAGCGCGGCAGATGTCAACAAGAACGCGCAAATCGGCTACACGCGCGGTAAAAAAGGAGAACTTAATTTCGGACGTGGATTCAAGCTCGAACTGGCTCCTTTTATCTCTACGGATGGTAAAAGCCAAATCGGCTCGGATGTGCTTAAGGATATAGACATCTACTTAACTCCCGCGTCAGTATCCCTTCGATAATCGCATTGTACCACACGCGAGGTCGCTACCGATCAGCGCGGGACAACCCTTATGGGCCTTTACCTTGTGTCGGCGAATTAGGGGCGTGCAACGCGATTGCCTTTACCTTGTGACGGCGAATTTGGCCGCAACACGTGCTCCTGACTGATAAGAGCCTCGCTTTCGGCGTCTACGGGTTTCGACAATCTTTAGATTAGTCTCGACCCGAGCCGCTTCAAGCGAGTCATCTTCTCAGTCTAGTCCGCTCGGCTGACGGCGGCCAAATTCGCCGCGCATGGCACCCTGGTCGAATTCGGCGAGATGCCGCTTCGCTTTCGGTCTCGCTCCCGTTCTTGAAGAGCGTTTCTCCCGGCTATAATAGCGTCTATTCGCATCGCGATACTTCGTCGTCTTATCCGGCGTCCCGCCGTCCTTAACTCCTCGTCTCGCTTGCGCCTAAACGCTTTCTAGCCGAACCGAAACGCTCT
>JAKSOZ010000018.1 GCA_024405265.1 Kiritimatiellia bacterium
TTCCTTTTGCTTTGCCTTGTGAATGACCGCTATTCGAGTATAACCCTTAATTCTCAGTAAGAGCGAGGGATACTCGTTAGAGGGTATACCGACAATGCAAGTGTTCTTTCTGTAAATTCGCACCGTGCTCATAGATCTTTTATTGCGCACATATACTTGTAATGGCTCGATTCCCAGTCGTCGCTGATTGGCGACCAAGAAAACGACATAGAATCTACGTTGACAAGTACGAAAGCTACCCAGAAAGCTACCCAGAAAACTACCCAGAAAATCATTGAAGCAATCGCTGCCAATCCAAAGGTGACGCGGTCGAGTTTGGCTGAAATCATTGGAATTACACCGGACGGTATCAAGGCTGCGCTTAAGAGTATGAAGGATATGGGACTCATTCGTCGGGTCGGTCCGGACAAGGGTGGACATTGGGAAGTCGAAATGATACAATAGTCCAATATCGCCCTGATGGCCAATTAAGTCAGGGTGCGCGGCAGGTGCGAGTGTACCCAAGTCCGCAAGGAGGATGGTGACTTTGTGTATCGAACGAAATCAGAAGTTCTGGTATGTCCTATCGGTTGCATAAGAGGATCCGTCCAATAAGCAAAAACCAATCGACACAACAAAATCACCGCCGCGTGGGAATTGACACCTTCGCGGCGGTTATGTTATAATTTTGAACATTTTAGAGGTCGGTAAAGCGTAATTATGAACGATATAGAGAAGACGGGAACATCAGAACTTGTAGCCCAAGACGATATTAAGGCTCGGATCATAACGGTTCGAGGCACGCAGGTTATTCTTGACCGTGATGTCGCAGAGTTCTACGGTGTGCCGACAAAGGTGCTCAATCAGGCGGTTAAGCGTAATATTAACAGATTCCCTGATCGGTTCATGTTTCAGTTGACGAAGGAAGAGCTTGAGAATTGGAGGTCACAGATTGTGACCTCCACCACAAGCGGAGAGATCGATTTGACCGTTTGGAGGTCACAATCTGTGACCTCCAATTATGCGAAGAAAGGATTGCGCTATCGTCCTTACGCATTTACCGAACATGGTATCATGATGTTGTCTTCAATGTTGAAGTCGGATACTGCTGTTCAGGTTTCTGTGCGCATTATTGATGCCTTTGTCGCAATGCGAAAGATGCTTGCGTCTTTGACTCCGCTGCTATCCCGAATAGAATCAACGGAACGCCGCCAGTTGAAACAAGAGGATGCGCAAGCCCGCAATGAAGAGCGATTCAAAATAATCTTTGATGCGATGCAAGATAAGAAGTTCCCGCCGCAGAAGGTGTTCTTCGACGGTGAGTTCTTCGATGCGTTTGAGCAGATGAAGCGCTTTGTTCGCTTGGCCAAGTCGGAGCTGATTGTTATCGATCCGTATTTCGACGATTCGGTTCTGGCGCTTTTGGCGCAGAAGCGTCCCGGTGTCATGGTAACGGTAGTTCAGTCTACGCGCGGTCAACGCAATCTCCATGCCATTGACGTCGCGCAGTTCAATCAGCAGTATGCCAACTCATTGACGGTGAAGGTAACGGACAAATTTCATGATCGTTTCCTTGTTATTGATCGGAAGACCTTGATTCACATTGGCGCCTCGCTGAATTATCTCGGCAAGAAGTGCTTCGGATTCTCGACAATGGCCGCCGAAATGATTCCCGACATTCTCGCTCGGATCCTGTAAGTCAACCGCCAGAGAGCCAGGTCGCCGAGTTCGACGTCGTACGACGCGTCCTCCCACTCGCCCGAGGGGGCTTAGCGGCAGCAACCGCCGGAGATTACGCCCAAGACCGCGCCGATAAGCGCGGCGAGCAATTTATTTCTTTCCTTCCTTTCTTTTCCCATATTATTGGAAAACTGCCGCGGTAAATCCTGTTAAGGTATGAGGTAAGGCAGAGAATGTTATTGCGGTAACTGCGTAAAAAATGATATAATACAAATATTATGCAGGTAAAAGGTTGTTGCTCCGCTAAATCGAATCGTGGCAAGGAGTCATTAATGAAAATCATTCGCAATATTATTTTACTCTCTGCAGTTGCGGTGTCTTGTCTTGCTTACGGCGGTTATTCGAATCGCGGTATGTTTGAAGTAAATAGTCAAAACACATACGAGCATCCCGATTACGTTGCGATTTCGGGATCTGCAACGGAGAATTGCGGTTACGTTAATGACATCGGCATCAGTCACGACGGCTGCTATCACATCCGCTATTTGTTAAAAGGCGATATCGTGCTTCCGGCCGGCATCTCGCGCATCGAGGATGGGGCATTTTCTCATTTTAACGGCACCGGGGGCGATCCGATATATGGCTGCGGTGTCAAACACGCGATTACCTCCGCGTTTATCCCCGATAGCTATTTGTTCCTCGGCCGTCAGCTCTTTTACAACTGCACGGAGCTTAAAGCCGTGCGGATGCCGATGTCTGTCGCTGAGATCGATACGGTGAATATGTTTTACGGCTGTCGTTCTCTTAAGAGCGCGGCATTGCCGAGCGGAACGACGTCCGTCGAATACGGAGCTTTTACCGGATGTTCTTCGCTCGAATCGGTCACGATTCCTGTTGGCGTGACCCTTGTCGGCGCGAGCGCCTTTGCGCGTTGTACGTCGCTTGAAACGATTCATCTTCCCGATACGATTACCGATATCAATGCCAGGGCTTTCAGCGGCTGCAGTGCGTTAACCGAAATCACGCTGCCGAACGGTCTTTCCAAGTTAACCGGCAACGGTTATCAGTTCGAGAACTGCATGAGTCTTAAGAAGATCAATTTCGGCAGCGGCCTCAAACAACTTTCTCAGAATATGTTTGACGGCTGTACGGCGCTGACCGAAGTCGCGTTGCCGGATGGCGTCGCATCGGGATCAACGCCGTTCAGCAACTGCCCCAATATCAAGTCGATCCGCTATACATCCGCGGATGGTATCGGATCCAAACTTTCGGGTATCTGCCCTGATGCGTACAAGACGATTACGAAAGTCGGCTTGAATCCGAGTTCGAAGAAGATTTTTGATAGTCAGTTTGAGGGGTGCGCCGCCCTTCAAGAAGTGGAAATTCCCGAAGGCGTGACCTCTATCGGAAGCAAAGCTTTCAAAGATTGCGTCTCCTTGACGTCCCTCGTCCTTCCTTCGACCGTCAACTTGCAGCAGAGTTCGTATGCTACTCCTTTCCTTGGTTGCACGAGTTTGAAGTCGATTCGATTCATGGGGAAGTGTCCGTTTTCCGATTCTTACTACTACAGATACCTGTTTTCCGGGCTTCCCTCGGATTGCGTCGTTTATTTCCAGAAAGGGGCGAGCGGATGGGTTGAAGGCACGTATAGCGGGATTAAGGTGGTCCCTTACGAAGAATCGAGCCGTCCCGCTGAGATCGAACAGGCTCCGGAGAGTGTGCAGACGGCCTTCGACGCGTGGGTGAAGGCGTATGCGGTCACGGATCCCGCCAAGGCCTCGGTCAATGCGTTTATCTTGGGGTTGAGTCCCTCGGCGACGGAAGCGGATCTGAAGGATGCCGTCACCGGTGAACTTGCCAAGATCGATTTCGATGCGCTGATCAAGGGCGATCTTTCCGCGGCGGTATCTCAAATTCAGGCGACCTATCCGAATGCCGCGGTTACGATTGAGCTGGTTGAGTTGAAGAACTCCTCGGCTGTTCTTTATCGCTTGAAATTCAGCTTGCCGACGCAAAATTAAGGAGGTAAGGCATGAGAGGTGTGTTCGGTGTTGCTTGTGGTTTGGTGCTCGCGAGTATCCTCGCGCTTCCTGCGCGTGCACAAGAGTGCAAACTTGATCTTCGACCGAATAAGACGGCCAAGATCAAAATGGCCGGCGCACCGCTTGATACGGGAGTCGTTCGGCTGACGAATCTGCAGTCCGGCGCCGCGTCACTTCCCGAGCTTAATGTCGGAGACGTAATCGCGTTTCAGCTTTTCGACGACGTGGAGCTCACGATCAGGTTGACGGAAGCTCTTCAAAGTCCCTTTGGTGGCTCCTCGTTCTTGGCAACGGTTGACGGCTATGACGGGATGATGAATGCGGTCGTCATTCAAACGGTGGAAGGGCTGCAAGTCGACATTCAGGATTTCAAGAATTCGCGCGTTTACACGGTCTTCTCTTCCGAGAGCGGCACCACTGTTCGCGAGATTAATCCGAATGCGGGCGAGATTAAGGCGTGTGAGCCGCTTGTTCCCGAGCTTTCGGATGAGTATACGGAAGGCGAAATCGAGATTGTAAATCCGATGTCATCGAGACTCAAGCTGGCAACCACGGATCAAGCATCGACCGTCGTCGACATACTCGTCGCCTACGATGCGAACGCGGCAATTTGGGCGAAGACGAATGGCGGCGGACTTGATAACTTCGCATTGACTGCCGTCGCGAAGATGAATACGGCGCTTGCGAATAACGGCCTTGATTCGAACTTCCGTTTCCGCCTCGTCGGGACGATGGAAGTCGCCGTTTCGCAGTCGGATGTTCACGAAGCGCTCTATGCGATCAATCGCGGCGATGCGGGTTGGGCGGCGATCAAGGCGAAGCGCGAGGAGGTCGGCGCGGATATCGTGACAACCTTGATCGATACGGGATCTGCCTATGGCACGACCGGTGTCGGTTGGTCGCTTGCAAGCGGCACAGTCGCCTCTTTTGCTAACTCGGCGTATAACGTTTGCGCGATTCGTTCGGTCGCCCAAAGTCACACGATGACGCACGAGGTCGGACATAATATGGGTGCCGGCCACGCGACGGCGGTTGATCCTGATGCGATTTCGCCCGGTCCGCAGTATAATAACTATTCTGCCGGCTATTACTTTACTGCGAACTCCACGAAATATCATACCATCATGGCGTATAACTACGATGGTTTCGGTAATTCCTACACCGCGGCACCTCTATTCTCTTCGCCCGACTGCACGTGGGAAGGCAAGGCGGCCGGTGACGCGACGCATGACAACGCGCGAACAATCAAAGAGACCTATGCCGAAGCGGCAAATTGGCGAGCGCAAAAGGTTGCGCTTTCGTATGATGTTTTCTTCTCGCCGGAAGCGGAGACGCTTTTTGAGAATTCCATTACCGTTACACTAACTCCCGGCAAGGCGGGACTGCCGATTCGCTATACGACCGACGGCTCGATACCGACCTTATCGTCCAAACTTTATTCGGGTCCGTTTACGCTCACGGCTACCACCACCGTCAAAGCGGCGACTGTAAATGGCGGCGTCTTGGGCCGTGTCTTTGAAGCGCGATATTTGAAGAGTGATTTCAGCGCAGCCCTTAATACTCCCAATCTCAAATGGACGACCGGATCGGACTATCCTTGGGTTCCGCAGGCTACCTATTCGTATGATGGCTTTGCCGCGCAGAGTTGTCCTGAATTCAATGGAACGGTGGGAAATAAACTGACGTCATGGTTGAAAACATCAGTAATCGGACCTGCGGAAATGAGTTTCAGATATCAGAAGAAACTGAATTCGAGTCATTTTAAAATTTATTGTGATGGAAGTGTTATTTGGGATGATAATATGCCGGCGTCAACGGTCGGGGCGCCTGAATGGGAGCGCGTACTGGTTGAGATTCCATCCGGTACGCATGAAGTAAAATTTGCGTACGAGCAGGGTTGGGGATCCGGCGGTTCTACTTTTAACGGAATTATCCTTGATACAATCGCTTTAAATGCAATGTCTCATTTGCCGATGATTTCGCCTGCAACGACGGTTCGTCAGTCGACAGCGATGACGTATACGGGCTCGATGGTCGTGACGCTTACTCCGCCCAAAGGTCGAACGGGCAAGATCTTCTACACGCTCGACGGCTCCGATCCGACTTCGGCAAGCGCTGTCGAATATGCGGGTCCGTTTTCGATCACGAATTCGGTTTACGTGCAAGCTGTCTTTGTCGAGCCGAGTAAGGAGCCGAGTGTGCCGGCAAGGGGTTATTTCCTCGAGCGTCATCCCGTCAAGGCGGGCGAATGGACGACTGATGCCGAAGGGGCGAAGACGGCTGCGGCAAAGGACGGTAAGTTGATTGTCGCTCTCTACACGAACGTTAACGGATGCGGCCCCTCGCAATCTAATGCCGCGATTGTTGAAAATGAGGCGTTTTTGACTTGGGCGGCGGCAAATGGGGTTTATTTGGTGATTTGTGATCCAGATCGATATGTGGATAGTGATACGGCATACAGCTATTGCTATTCGTTGTCTCGGTCTTGCGGTAAGAGTATAACAGGAACTCCGACCTATCTGTTTGCTTTACCGTCGACACCTGATGTCGGTATCTCCGAAACGGTTGCATTCCCTAATGGTCGACCGAAAACGGTTCAGGATATGGCCAGTGCTTTTACCAAGCTTTGGGGAGCTTCGTCCTTACCATCGGAACCTACCATATCGCTGATCGATGAATTTTTGGATTCAATTCCGACAACGGTTACACTTACAAACCCGAATGATTCTGGCTCGATTTATTATACATTGGACGGATCGATTCCGACTAAGACGAATGGCACGAAATATACCGGCGCGATAACAATCAAGGATACGAATACCGTGTTGAAAGCGGCCGTTATCGATTCAGACGGAATGGTTGGTATCCCGCTGATTCGGTTCTTTAGATTATTTTCCGACTATGCTAACGAAATCTTTGGAACCGAAGGCATTGAGTGGCGTCGAGAAGGTTCGGGAGCTTGGCGATACGACTCTTCGAAAAGAGGGTTGCGTACCGGAGGTAAGACCTCAGAAACCTATGTTTCTTCAATCATAGCTAAAATATCCGTCAAAGGAAGGCTCGAGTTTAAGTATTATGTATATTGCTTGAGGCCCTATAATCCATTTACATATTCTGTCAATGGCGTTGTTAAAGATAGACTTATGAGTTACTGCATAACCAGGACTGCCTCACTCGATATTGATGGCCCGACAACCGTCAAGTTAACATATGAGGTTGGCGAGCCAGAGTACGATAAGTCATATACAGGTCTTACGGTTTTCGATGTTTCCTGGGTACCTGAGATTCAGTCTACAACCACTACACCTGTAGCCGTGCCGCATACGTGGATTGCGGCCAAATTCCCGTCGGCGGCGACTTCGAGTTATGAGACGCTCATGAATGCTGACAGCGATGGGGACGGCTATACGAATTGGGAAGAGTATCTTTGCGGAACGGATCCGAACGGAGGAACGACGACTCAGACGGATGCCGTGCCGCGCTGTACGATTCGCTTCGAGAACGGTGTGCCTGTGATTGATCATAATATCGTGATTCCGAGCGCGGCTCAATCTGCGGGTTGGAAGGCGACGGTGAAGGGCTCTTCGGATCTGAAGACTTGGTCTACTGCGGATACCGCTAAGCACAAGTACTTCAAAGTTGTCGTTGAGTCCTTTTAAGGAAACTGTCAGCAACACCAAATCAGGAAAGGATAATTGCTATGACCATAAGACCCGAGCTTCCTTTGACGGACTTTTTTCTATCCAATTCTGGCACTTACTGTCCGCAACTTATGAATAATATTGCGAATGTGGCCATTGGTGCAATCTTTGCCGGGCTTGTTGTAATTGCCGTATTTGTACTTGTTCGGGAGTGGCTTTTCAAACAAAAAATGGACTCACGAACCTGTGATGACGAAGCCGAGATTCGTCGAAGAAATTCTCGATCGGAGGAAATGACGCCTGAGGAGATTGCCGAATGTGAGCGTCGATTGGATCTCGCAATCGATAATATCTGTTCGTATACGTTTGAGGATCGACCTGAGGTTTGGATGTATGACGATTATTGCGACGTCAGCTTCGCACGGTCGCAGATCGAATATTGTAATAAAATCGGATTGACGGATCAACAACTGTTTGAAAAGCGAAACCGTGTTTATCGTGCCTGGGAGGCGTCGATGGAGCGTCATTATCTGCTTTGGGAGTCAGGCAGTTTCGGGAAGGCGGTTCTTGGCGGAGGGGCGGTAGTTGCCGTACTTCTCTTTATATGGGTGCCGACTTTGGGCATTGCAATCGGCGCATCGCTACTTGTTTATCTGCTCGCGGGCCGTACACCGATGTGCGTAGCCGTAAATCCGCATTGGTTGGACAGTCTTTTGAATAGACTCACGGCAGGTGTTGCGGTGGCAACGTGTGCGATTCTTCCGTTTTCACTAGAATATAGGGAAGTCAGGTACTATGATGCGCACACCGGAGTGTTTCATCATTCTGAGACGGAAAGCGCAGGGATGGGCGCCATTATCGTTATCGCGATTTTCGCCGCATTGTCCGTTGTTTTGGCGGTGTTCAGGGTTGCGCTTCTGTTTATTCGCAATTATTTGCTTTATCGTTCGAATACGAGCACGCATAAAGCACTTTCATGGTTGATGTTGATTGTCGCGGGAGGAAGTTTGATTTGGATATACCAAAATCGAGGTTGTGGCTATTGCAGCGCGGCAGTTCTGTTGGCTATGCTTATGGCGATTATCTCTGTAGTTACGAACTCGCTTTTTGTTTGGGTCGAAGAGCATAAGCGTCTGGAATCGCCGAAATTAGGCCTGGTAAAGAAAATTGCATGGATTGTTTCAATTGTTGTTTCGACGGTTCTACTTGGAACTTTGGATCGGATGGTGGTTGAGTCCTGTCTCGCCGAAGAGTACAATGCAGAGAGGGTGAAGGAAATAAACGGGAAACATCGTATAGGAGAAACGTATCATCGAGAATACAACGTTGAGCAAGTTCGTCAGACCGAGCGCGATCGTCAGGAAGAGCAAGAGCGTCGGGCTGTGTATGAGCGAGAGCGTCAGGCTAGGGATGAGAAAGAACGTCAGGCTATGCATGAGCGAGTTCGACAGGCGATACTTGAGCGAGAGAATGAGAAGAAACGTCAACAAGTGAGCGATCAATCAACTCAAAAGGACGCGTCTAATGCGGAGTCGAAGTCGATGTCGAGTATTAATACGATTGAGATTAAGTCTACTCCGATAGTAAGTGTAGATACGCGAGATGCCGAAAAACCGATTGCCGTTGTTCAGAAAGAGTCGCGTTCATGCCATGAATGCAGCGGTAAAGGTGTTGTTGAGACGATGTTCCCATGCTCAATGTGTAATGGCAAAGGCACGATTCTTAAGAGACAAGATTGTGGAGCGCCCAGTGCTTTTATAACAGTTAAATCAAGATGCCCTCAATGCGCAGGTAATCGTCGGGTTAAGAAATCATCGCCTTGTCAGCATTGTAATGGCAAAGGAATTCTAGAATGAGGTGATTGCTGACGGCGATTCGACGCTTGGCGATGGCGCGGCGTGGACGCCTGAAATAACAGTGAAGGGCGGCGCGAGTGGCTTCTATACGATTAAGGTAACGAAGTAATTCGTTAATCTAGCTAAATCCGCGGCAGATTGGCTTAAATGCCTAATTTGTCGCGGATTTCGTTTTCGGTTGGATTCGGAATGGATTCAGTAACGATTCAGTATTGATTCAGTAAGAATTCAGAAACGATTCGGAAAGTTTGATTGTGCATGACCGATAGTCAACCGACAGTCCAGGGATGAAGGACATTGATATCTAGGTTCAAAAAGAAAAGGATAAGTAACGAATAAGTAAACGATAGGTAGCGTTTGGTAAAACGATACGTTGCGATTCAGTAAACGATAGGTAGCGTTTTAAGGAACGCAAGCTTGCGCGCGGCACTTCGAAACGCAGCGGATTGTGAAATGATAGATAAGTGTTTGTTTTCCGGACTGGGCGTAGATGTTCTTGCGATTAGCAAGATAAACAAACGCCCGAAGAACTCCCGAACGACTCCCCAAGGACTCCCCAATGTTTCCCCTTGGACTCACCTTGGCTTCTCCTTTGCGTCTTCAGTATAAAACATACACAAATTAGATTGTGTTGTCGAGGAATAACCCGCGGCACTTTTTATGCCGATATCATATCGGAAAGCCGAGCAGCTCGGCGGAAGATGGGTAGGGAGAGTGGACGAATCCACTCTCCCTATTAATTTACCTGTGGTGGTGATGGGGTGCGGGAGCGCAAGGCCTCGGCGCGGGATGCCTCGGCGGAGGCGCCGCGTGGTGATGATGATGCCCGAAGACGAGATCCAAGCTGAATAGGGGTCTCGGCGGAGGGGGAGGCGGAGCTACCACGACTTCGCGATAAACTTGAGGTACGGGCTCCTTAACCACCACTTTCTCGACCACCACTACCTTGTTTCGGCTACCGGTGCATTCTATGAAATCGACGCAATTGCCGCCGATATGAATGGAGCCATCATGGTGATGGTGATGAGGTTCTTTAGGGCACGGGTAGACAACTTCGTCCGCTCCCGCTACGAAGGTAAGCGCGCCGAAGAGGGCGACTACCATGAGTTTCGTTTTATTCATGTTTGTTCTCCTTTCACACTCATAAGAACGCAAAGCGCGGCAAAAGTCAACAACTTGATAAGGTCGAGGGATTGTTCAACATCACAAATTGTGATCTTGGCGGATTTCTAACGTTTTATAACGTCTTGCGAAGATTGTTGTAGCGTAAAGCGCGGGAAATATGGTATAATTGTCACAAATGGTTTGTGGATATACGATATCGACCGAGCTCTCTCAAGAAGAGAAAATGCTCGCGGAAGCTGCTCGCGAAGCTAGTCGCGATGCGGTAAATCGTGCTTTTGCCGCGGGCTTATCGATTACAATTGCAAAAGACGGTAAACTGGTAGAAATCTCTCCTGATGGAACGGAAACTATCATTGGAGACCTCTAAATGATTAAACGCTTTAGAATGGTCGCAGGCCCCAATGGTTCGGGCAAATCGACACTCGTCAAGCGTTTGATCGAAGACTATAAGATTAATTTCTACTCTTTCGTTAATGCCGACGATATCTTCGCTCATGTTGCAAAATTTGGGGCATATTCTCCCAAGTTTCCCGTTGAGAAAGAAGAGCTTGTCGAATACTCCGAAAAGTCGACTTATGACGAAAGCGTAAAGGCGATTTTCCGCGGCAATTCTGTTAAAGTCGAAGATGACTGTGTGAAGTTTGATAAAAGTGCGATCAATTCCTATACGATGGCACTTTTTGCAAACTTCCTTCAAGATCGATTCATGCAGCGCGGCGAGAGCTTTTCGCAAGAAACCGTTTTCTCGCATCCATCAAAGATTGAAGCGCTTAAACGGGCTCATGAGCTCGGCTATCGTACATATCTGTATTTTATCGCAACGCCTAACGCTACCATTAATAAGACGCGTGTTGCCGGACGTGTCGCGCAAGGTGGACATGATGTGCCGGTCGACAAGATCGTTTCGCGTTATTCGCGCTCTATTGCTCAGATCAAGGCCGCGCTTCCCTATGTTTCGAGGGCGTTCTTCTTCGATAATGGTGGAAGCGAGATGATTTACTTGGGACAGTACACTCCCGAAGCTGGGCTTTCGCTTGCGATTAACGAAGATAAGCTTCCTAAGTGGTTTGTTGACGCTTGGGCCTAATGTAGTGCCAAAAAGAAAGAAAAAACGGGCGTAATTCCAACCGCTTTTAGTGTGATAATTTAGTATAATAGCTCTCATTATCGACCCTTAATATAAAACGAGGAAGAAAAATGAGAGCTAGAATAAAAATCGGTATTATAACGCTTATCGCGATAATTTCACTGGTGACAGCTCTTACCGGCTGCACCTTGTGGAAGACGGAGGCGTCGACTGATGATATACCTGCAGTCAAGAACTTCGAGGCTGAGCGATATATGGGTGTTTGGCACGAAATCGCTCGCCTCCCTCAACGCTTCGAACGCGATTTGACGGATGTAACCGCGACATATTCGCTCGAAAACGGGCGCTTGATGGTGGTGAACCGCGGCAAAAGAGCGGGCGAAGAAGTCGTTGCTACAGCAGTCGGCGATTTTGCGGGGCCGAAGGACGAAGGCGCATTTCGGATTTCATTCTTCCGCCCGTTCTATGGCGATTATAAGATAATCTATCTCTCAAGCGACTACGATCTCGCTATGGTGACTTCGTCCGACCGCTCAAGTCTTTGGATTCTTGCGCGAGAAAAATCGATTTCGCTTGATCGTCTTCTATCGCTGCTCGAAAAGGCGCGTACTTGGGGCTTTGATCTCACCAAACTCGAATATCCTTAGTCTCTGTGGCAAAATGTAGTTGAAGGCAATGGCGCTCCCAAGAACGGCGAAAAGTTCGCGCTTGACTTTGGCGAAGAAAAATAATAAAATACCTAATACTATGTTTGGAAAAATCAAGCAGCTCTTTTCGACTGATATCGGTATCGACCTCGGTACCGCCAACTCTCTCGTTTATGCC
Organism: Kiritimatiellia bacterium; assembly: GCA_024405265.1. GTDB lineage: Bacteria > Verrucomicrobiota > Kiritimatiellia > RFP12 > UBA1067 > UBA1067. Next base: position 12,236 of record JAKSOZ010000018.1, read on the forward strand.
AAGAACCGCGGCATTGTAATGCGTGAACCCTCCGTGGTTGCGATTCAGGCCGGATCCAAGCGCGTTCTCGCCGTCGGCGAAGAAGCGAAGCGAATGCTTGGTCGCACCCCGGGTAATATCGTGGCGATTCGACCGATGAAGTCCGGTGTTATCGCGGATTTCGATATTACCGAGGCGATGCTCGCTTATTTTATCAATAAAGTCTGCCCTAAGCGCTTTTATTCCCGATATACGAAGCCGCGCATGGTCATCGCGGTACCTTCGGGAATCACCGAGGTCGAGAAGCGCGCTGTCGAAGACGCGGCGCATGCGGCCGGCGCGGGTGACGTGTTTCTTATTGAAGAGCCGATGGCAGCCGCTATCGGCGTCGGACTTCCCGTCTCCGAACCTGCGGGTTCGATGATCGTCGATATCGGCGGCGGTACGTGCGAAGTCGCTATCATTTCTCTCGCGGGTATCGTTCATAGCTACTCGGCTCGTATGGCCGGTGGTGACGCTATGGACGAAGCGATCATGAAGTACATTCAGCGAGTGTATAATTTGATGATCGGTGAAAGAACCGCGGAAGAAATCAAGATTCAGATCGGAAGTGCCTATCCGATCGGTGAAGAGATGAAGATGGAAATCAAGGGCAGGGATATCGTAGCCGGTTTGCCGAAGACTTTAACGATAACCTCGGAGGAAATCAGGGACGCGCTCAAGGAAGTGGTCACGCTTATCGTGGATGCGGTCAGATCGACGCTCGATAAGTGTGCCCCGGAATTGTCCGCCGACCTTGTCGATCGTGGCCTGGTGTTGTCGGGCGGTAGCGCCCAGCTTAGAGGCCTCGATAAGCTTCTTGCGGCGCAGACGGGACTTCCCGTCACTGTCGCCGATGATCCGCTTTCGGCGGTTGCCGAAGGTACGGGCGTCGTCATGAACGAACTCGACTTCCTCGCGAGAAACAAAAGATCGTAACGTCTTCGGCGAATCCTAATCGTTTAGGAGTTCGCCTTAGTGAAACAAAAGAAAAACGCTACTTGGCTCGTAATCACAATCGCGGCGATTGTGGCGTTTGTCTTCATTTCGTCGAAACAAGCGGCGGTAGAAGCCGCGTATCCGGTCGAGCGCATGAGTCAGAGCTTTTCGCGCAAAGTGATGACTCGAATCAAAGGTTTCTTCAACGCGGCGGAAGCGAAGGCGGAGAATGTCAGGCTTAAGCGCGAGGTGGCCGCGCTCGCTTTGATGAGCGGCGATGTAGAGCGCTTGGAAATGGAAAACGCTCGCCTGCGTCGTGCGCTTGAATATACGGCAAAAGCGCCGGAAAAGTGGCTCGCGGCCGGAGTGCTTTCGGAACAGGGAGGCGCAGCCGGGGCTCGTAAGACGATTAGAGTCGATAAAGGGTCGCTCGCCGGTGTAAAAGAAAACTCGGTCGTCGTCGTCCCCGAGGGGCTCGTAGGCCTCGTTACCGCCGTTTCGTTACACACTTCCGAAATCACGCTTATAACCGATCCTTCGGTTAAGGTTTCCTGTGAAGTCGAGTCGGAGCGAGATGTCCGCTCACGCGGCATTATTGTCGGCGGAAACGATGATATCGTTGTTTTGAAGCATTTGTCGAACGCGGCGCAGGCTGCTCCGCGTTCAAGGGTTTTGACATCCGGTCTCGGCGGTATTTTCCCTCGGGGCATTGAGATAGGCACTTTGCTTGAAGTCCGTAAGGACGCTAAAGGTCTAGCTAGCGAGGGAGAAGTGCTGCCGAATGTCGAATATTCGAATTTGGAGGACGTCTTCATTCGCCGTGCGAAATGATCTTGCCAGATTGGTTTTCATTGTTCTGACGCTGATTATCGGCGCGGCGATGGAGGAATTGCTACCTAAATATTTAGGGGTAGGGTTCCCGGTTTTGCTTACGGCAGTACAGTTCCAGGCAACACGTGGCAACGCGCTGATGATGCTTTTGTTCGCGATAGCGGCAGGCGGAGTGGAGGATTCGATTTCGAATTTGCCGACGGCTATGAGCGTCAGCTATTTCCTACTGTTGGCGACGATGACGCGTTGGGCGGGGCTGCCGAAAGGTTTATTGCTTTTAGCTTATCCCGGATATCAGATTTGGTTGCACACTTGGTACGGGGTTGTCGCGGCTAATGTGTTCAATCGTATTATTCTCGCGCTTCCAATCGGAGTGATTACCTTCTATGTGGTGGGCGTGGCGCTGAAATATTTCGGAGAGGGGGCTGCGGTGGATGAAGAATGAAGTGTCCATCGTAAGTGACCTTTCCTGCTGGGCCAGCGCGGCGATCTACCTGATGGGGCTCGTAGTGTTGGCGGTTAACCTGAAAGAAGTTCAGGTCGAAGACGCCGCGTCGTATAATTACGCTTCTGCGCGTCAGTCGATTCGCCGAGTCGAGACGGATGGACTTAGAGGCAAGATCGTAGATCGGCATGGTCGCGATTTGGCGACGAATCGTAAAAGTTTATCGATCGTTCTGAACGCGGCGCAATTCCAGAAAAACTCGTGGCGCGCGACTACGGACGAGATCGAGAAGGAAATCGAGAGAGTCGCGAAATGCATCGGTCAGGAATCTCCGTTGACTCGCAAGTCGATCGAGCGTCATGTCTCGCAGACGTTGGCGATGCCGCTAGTAGTGTGGCGAGATATCGGAGAAGAAGAACTCGCGAGATTCTCGGAGCATGATCGTGAATTTCCCGGTTTCAAATGTGAAGAAACCGATGAACGCGTTTATCCTTACGGCTCCGTCGGCTCGCATGTTATCGGATACGTGGGGCGTGACCGCGGCGAAAGCGAAGCGGGCGATGAGAAGTTCAATTTCCATCAATTGGAAATGCGCGGCAGAAGCGGTTTGGAAATCTACTACGATAGCTATCTACGCGGCGTCTCGGGAGAACGTAAGGTTCTCGTGGATGCTCGTGGCTTCGCCATAAAAGACTGGGTCGTCGTGGAATCGAAGGCTGGGCCAGATCTCAAAACAACGCTCGATATCGATATTCAGAAAGCGGTCGAAAAGGAGCTTAAAGGCTTGGTCGGGGCCTGCGTGGTGATCGACCCTAGAGACGGCTCGGTATTGGCGCTCGCGAGCGCACCGTCTTATAATCCGAATGATTTCGTGCCGATATTAAGTAAAGAGTTGTATGCCAAATACTCTAAGGATCCGAAAAAACCGCTTTTGAATCGCGCTTCGGGCGGCGCGTACGCTCCCGGTTCGACGTTCAAAACCGTCACCGCGTTAGCGGGGCTTTCCATCGGATATCCCCAAAAGCGCACTTATGAATGTACCGGCGTTTTCAAACTTGGAGGATTAAGCCTTCACTGTGCGCGTCGTTGGGGGCATGGTGATATGGATATGCGTCACGCGCTCAGAGAAAGTTGCAACCCGTATTTCTGCAATCTGGGATATGAGATCGGTACAAATGCGATTATTCGCGCGGCGAAGACCATGGGCCTTGGTTCGAAGACCGGGATCGACTTCGGTGTGGACATAGCGGGCGTAGTGCCTGACGCGGAGTGGAAAGAGGCGGTATATCACGAAAAGTGGTTCCCGGGAGACGTGACCCAGATGGCGATCGGACAGGGAATGTTGCTCGTTAGTCCGCTTCAGATGGCGAGAATCGCCGGAGCGATCGGAACGGGGTATCTGGTGACGCCGAGGCTTAAGGCCGACATCCCGACGCGCAAGCAAAAGTTGCCTTTCGCCGAGTGGCAGTTGAGAGTCGTTCGAGACGGCATGGAAATGGTGGTGGATGGCGGAACCGGTAAGAAAGCCAAGCTCAGCAGCGTCAAGGTGGCCGGTAAAACCGGAACGGCGGAGATCGGACGAGGCGCCACCAAGCGAAAGAACACATGGTTTATCGCCTACGCGCCGGCGGATGATCCCGTGATCGCCGTCGCGATGGTTATCGAGAACGGCGACTCCGGCGGGGGAACTACGGCGCCGAAGGTCAGGAACGTACTTGCAAGCATCTTCGGAGACGACAATGAAGAATAAGCTCAAGAACTTCAATTTCTTCTTGTTCGGTTCTATGCTCGCATTGATTGCGATCGGGACGGTCGCGATTTATTCTGCCGGCCATGCGAGAAGCGAGATGATTTTCCATGGGATGTGGATAAACAACCTCTCGACGGCTATCTTCGGGCTGATTTTGTATTTCATGATCGCGATGACGAATTATCGCAAGATACTCGATTTTTTCTCGGTCCCCGGGTATGTACTCGCAATAGTATTGCTCATAGCGGTTTTGATATTCGGCTCGACGGTTTATGGGGGTAAGCGGTGGCTTTGGTTCTTCCAACCGAGTGAAATCTCCAAGCTTTTTATCATTATGGCCCTGAGCTGGATGCTTGGAAGCGATTTCTTCAAAAAACGTGGATTCGTCTTGTTCTTGATTTGCGCCGCAGTCGTGGGCGTGCCGTCGCTGTTGATTTTGGCCGAACCGGATCTCGGCACGACGTTGACGCTGGTTCCCGCGACGTTGCTTATGATGTTGGTCGGTCGCGTCTGGCGCAGGGGGTTGGTCGTGATATTCACTATCGGAGCCATCTCGTCCGCGGCGATTTTAGGCGCGGTTTACGAGGCGGAGAAACCTGATTGCCCTTCGCAACGCCGCGAACAGATAATGAAATATGTTCCGTTGAGACCGCACCAAATCAAGCGGGTTAAGGTGTTTCTCTTTCCTGATGAAGATACTCTCGGCGCCGGCTATAATCTCCGACAGGCGAAGATTTCGATCGGTTCCGGAGGATATAGCGGGAAGGGGATCGGCAAGGGCGAGGCCAATCATTTGAAGTATTTGCCTCAAGCGATTTCAATGAATGATTTCATCTTTTGCGTTTACGCGGAAGAAACCGGATTTGTAGGATCTATCGTGCTATTGATGTTGTTCGGAGCTTTGTTGCTCCCGGGAGCGTGGATAGCGTATCAATCAAAGGACGCGACCGGCAGGCTTCTGTCGCTCGGTATTTCGACTTTGATCTTCGCGCATGTATATATCAACATCGCGATGTCGATCGGGTTGGTGCCGATCACGGGGCTGCCGCTACCGTTCATCTCGTCCGGGCGTACGTTCTTGTTGACGATCATGCTCGGACTAGGGTTAGTGCAAAGCGTATCAATTCATAGAGAGGAAAGAATATGAACTTATTCGGATGGCTCAAGCGCTCGAAATTGAAGCGCGAAATTATCGTAAACGTAGAAGAATTGGAAACTCGAGTCGCCGTTATGGAAAACGGACGTCTTGAGGAATTCATGGTTGAACATCCCGAAGAGGAGCGCTTGGTCGGGAGCGTCTTCAAGGGCCGTATTCAAAACCTCGAGAATGATTTGCAAGCGGCTTTCGTCGATATCGGACTTAAGAAGAACGCGTTTCTTCATTATTGGGATATGACGCCGGATATCGACGCACTCATGGATGATGATGAAGGAGAGCGTAAGAATCAGAAGGGGGGACGAAAGGCCAACCGTTTGAGCGATGAAGAAATCGCCAAGCGCTTCCCTCCGGGATCTGAGATCATCGTTCAGGTCACCAAGGGGCCGATTTCCACCAAGGGCCCGCGCGTTACGGCCAACTTGTCGATTCCCGGACGCTACCTCGTCATGATGCCCGGGACCAAGGTTCGCGGAGTCTCCAAGAAGATCGCTGACGCGGCGGAGCGCAAGCGTCTGAAAAAGATTCTTGATAAATTGCCGCTACCGGATAATGTCGGTCTCGTGGTAAGAACGGTCGGCGCCGGGGCGTCGGCGCGCGCTTTCGCGCGTGACCTTAGAAACCTTATTTCGGTTTGGAATGAGATGCAGGGGAACATCAAGAATCTTCGTACGCCCTGCTGTATCTTCCAAGAACCGGACCTCTGCGAGCGAGTGGTTCGCGACTGGCTTACTGAGGACGTCGATTCGATCATCATCGACGACGAAAAGAGCTATAATTCTATGCGCGAAATCACCGGGCGTATTTCCCGCCGAGCCAAGGCCAAGATTCGCCGCTTTGACGGTACGAGCTGCATATTCGAGCACTATGGTCTCGAGCGACAGCTTCACGACGCGTTTTCTCGCCAGGTCCCGCTTAAATCCGGAGGTTATCTCGTGATTGACGAAACCGAGGCTTTGATTGCCGTAGACGTCAATACCGGACATTATAAAGGCAACGGCAGTCAGGAAGACGCGATTCTCGAGGTTAACCTGGAGGCGGTCGAGGAAGTAGCGCGCCAGCTTCGCCTTCGCAACATCGGCGGCCTCGTGGTGCTCGATTTGATAGATATGAAGAGCCGTAAACATCAGAATCAAGTTTACAAAGCTTTGAAAGCCGCGCTAAGGCGCGATAGGGCTCGCACGAACGTTTTGCAGATCTCCGAGCTTGGACTCTTGGAGATGTCAAGACAACGTCAAGATCAGTCGATTCTTTCTCAGCTCACCTCCAAGTGCCCCTACTGTCAGGGACATGGGGTAGTCAAGTCGCCGATGGCGATCTCGATAGAGGTTCAGCGTCGCTTGATTTCGTTGTTAAAAAAGGCTGAAGTCGATAAAAAGCCATTCGAGCCGAAGATCATCGTCGCGCCTCAGGTTATGCAGCGTTTGCGTACGGAAGATGCCAAGATTCTCGGTAAATTGCAGAAGGAATACAATACTCGTCTTACCTTCGTCTCCGAGCTGCATCGTCACCCCGAAGCGTTTTCCATACTGGACACAGCCACGTCACAAGTGCTATACTCTCAAGTATGATTAAATCACGGATAGTACTATTCGCGACTTTGTCGCTTATATCGTCGCTTTTTGCGGCGCAAGATCCCATTGATTGGGACGCGGACGCTGAAAAGAAACTCGGGTTCACAGCGGAAAGAATCGCGGTCGATAACGTCACTAAGTCGGCCGTGGCTACCGGTAATGTCGTGGTCGTCGCAGAGCCATTGACCATTCGTGGCGATGAAGTGCGCCGCGAGGCCGATGGGACGTTTTACGCTAAAGACGGCATGGTCACGACTTGTACGAACGAAGTCGGACATTTGCACTGGAGCGCAGGCGGTAACTTAGAATTCCGTGAACATGAAAGTATTGTGTTAAGAGGAATCTTAGTCAAGTTTTATGAGATTCCGATTCTTTGGTGGCCATATATCTATTATCCGCTCGAGACCGACTACGGTATTCGAGTCATGCCCGGTTACACCAGCCGTTGGGGCGCGTATCTTCTAACCAAGTACGTCTATCCGATAGCCGGTGACGGGACGTACGAGGATAACAAGTGGTGGCTCGATGGAAATTCCCGGTTGGAGCTTCGCACCAAGAATGGCGTCGCGCTAGGACAGGCCTTCCTTTGGAATCTCGGCGATTATGGACATGGACGGTTCAAGGTCCATTATGCGTGGGATGAAAACTACGACAGAATCTATCGTAATCGCGATGACAGATACAGCGCGGACCATTGGTATAGTGAGATCGAAAGAGATCGTTATGCCGTCGAGTTCAAGCATAATTGGGATATTTCGGAAAGAGATCATCTGAGGATGGGCGCGAGCGTGTTTTCGGACTCGCTTTTCAGACAGGATTTCTTCCGCAACAATCGTCTGAACATCAAGAACGAGTGGTTAGGGTATCATGGCGGACATCTGGCTTGGGAACATAACGAACTCCTTTACTCGTATGGTGCGGAAGTCTCAGGGCCGCTTAACGATTTCTATTCGATGACCGGTAGATTGCCGGAAATTTATTTCGATATCGTTCCTCAGCCGTTGTTCTCGACGCCGATCAATTTCGAATCGGCCAATCGCATAGGCTATTTGACGCGTGATTACGCGAAATACGGTCGTTCCGCCACGGTCAATCCGTTCAATCGCAGCCCAGGTGTTTGGGCGGAATACGAGGCCTTCCGCTTCGATACGTATAATCGACTTTCGATTCCCTTCAAGACGTGCGCGGATGTACTTGCGGTAGTGCCGCGCGTCGGGTACCATGGCACTTATTGGAATCATCTTGGTGACATGCGCGACGGTCATTGGTATGACGGAAGAGAAAAGGCGAACAATGTCGATGGTGCGTGGCGCTCGATCGCGGAAGCGGGAGTCACTTTCTCTGCGCGCGGAACGGCTTGGGTTAATGATTATTGGCAACATATGATCGAACCTTACGCTGATGTCCTAGCGCAAGACGCATCATATTCCAACAGAAGCAAGTCCAGCCGTCCTTATATTTTCGATAATATAGACGCCTCGGTTATTTGGGAGGACCAATTCGCAGGGCGTGGCAGAAATCTGCCGTATTCCTATGTCGGTATCACGCCCGGTGTGCGTAACGCGTGGAGTAAGCTAACGGAAAGCGGAAGATTGCGTCAGGTCTTGGATGTCGACGTTTATGTCGCGCTACAGTTCAACAAGTCGAAAAGACTTGGCCGTGAATACGGGCGTTTCCACGAAATGGCGGAACTCGGCGATCCGAACTACGGTAAGGATGACGTGATGATCGTTCCCGGATTCCGAACTCGTTGGACGCCGTCCGACGATATGAGTTTAGCGGCACGAGCTGAATACGATAGCGAAAACGAGAAACTCGCGCTCGCCGACGTTGCTTTCTCCCAGACGGTCAGCAGCGATCTTAAGTATTCGATCGGCTATTCGTTGCGTGATTATAGAGCTTGGGATTTCTCGTCTACGCCCTTTGATGCCGCTTTGATGAAGCGAGATCTCAACGAAGTGTATTTTCATTCGATCACGGCCGAGATTACCCATCAACCGATCTATTTCTTCGCTTGGGGCCCGTTTGTTCGTTGGGACGCTCGTGAAAATGAACTCGATCGTATCGGCTCGCACTTCGATTATTTGACCGACTGCCTTTGCTTCCGTTTCAGCGTCAGCTACATCAATGACTACAGGTTCATTGACGGCAGTGAATATGATGACGATTGGAATTTCTCGTTCATGGTATTCTTGCGCCATTTCAATAACGGCGAGAACGGCGTATTCGGTTTCTGACGCGCGTGAGGATGAATGCGTAAGGCGAAACAGAACGGTATTGAACGGCTAGAGAATTATCTCGTTAAGCTGATTCAAGAAAAGGGGGCCGACGAGGAGCAACCCGGGGCGATTCGTGCGCTGCTCGTCTTCTTGAAGATCGTCAGCTTCGTGTTCCTCGCGATCGTCAAGATCCGCTATTTTTTGTTTGATAGCGGCCTTATGCGTCGTTTCCCGCTCGGTGTGCAGGTGATATCGATCGGAAACGTTACCGCCGGAGGTACCGGTAAAACCCCTGTAACCGAAATCTTCGCCAGAACGCTTTCTCAACATGGCCGAAAAGTCGCGATTCTATCCCGTGGATATCGGCGCAAAGAGGCTCCTTTTTGGCAGCGTATGTTCTCGCAAGTGATCGATCCTCCGCTCGTCGTCTCTGATGGTAGACGCGTGTTGTTGGATTCGGCGGTCGGCGGTGATGAGCCCTATATGTTGGCGTCCAACCTGCCCGGGGTCGCGGTTGTTGTCGATAGGAATCGCGTTAAGGCGGGGCGCTACGCGATCAAGCGACTTGGGTGCGATACGATTATTCTCGACGACGGTTTCCAATATCAAAAGCTCAAGCATTCCGTGGAAGTGGTTTTGGTCGACTCGACCAATCCATTCGGGAACGGCAATATGCTCCCTCGCGGGATTTTAAGAGAACCTGCCAGACATATAAAGCGAGCGGATATCATTTTCCTGACAAAGTGCCGCGGTGACGTGTCGGACGTGAAGGACGAAATCCGCAAGTACAACAAGCACGCGCAAATCGTAGAGTGCAATCATATGCCGAAAGTGCTGAAAGACGTATGGAGTCGCGAGGAATATCCGCTTTCGTATTTGAACGGGAAAACCGCATGTACGCTATCAGGTATCGCAAGCCCCAAAGGATTCGAGAATTCGCTACGTCATTTAGGAGCGAAAGTCGTTTGGTGTGAGCGCTATGCAGACCATCACCGTTACGACGCTTCGGAAGTCCTTTATGCGCTTAATCGCAGTGCGGATATGGGCGCGGATATGCTGGTAACTACTGAGAAGGACGCCGTGCGATTTCCGCGTTTCGAAACGACGCCGGTCAAATGCTTGTACTTGCGTATCGCGATCGAGATTCTCGCCGGTGGTGAGAATTTCGATGAAATCATAAGTCGCATTTGCTTCCGTAGATGAAAAAGTCAAGCGTCGGGAAGAATACGTTTATTGTCGGGGCGTTTACCTCGCTTTCACGTGTTTTGGGCTTGATTCGAGAGATGATGCAGTCGCGTCTTATCGGGGCGGGCGTAGAACAATCGGCTTTCACTCTTGCTTTCGCGCTTCCGAACATGGCGCGTAAGCTCTTTGGAGAAGGGGCATTAACCGCCGCGTTCGTGCCTGTATTCAGAGGTGAGGTTGAATTAGGCAATATCGAGCAAGCGAGGAAGTTGGCGAATGCCGTCGTCACGATGGTGATGACGATCTTAGGGGCGGTCGTCGTGTTGACGGTCGCGGCGCTAAGCGCGTATTTGAATTTTGCGGTAATCGAATCCGAGCGGCTTAAGCTTACGTTGGAGATCGTCAGAATCTTATTCCCGTATATGATCTTCATCTGCGGCGCGGCGTTCGGTATGGGTGTTCTTAACGCATTAGGGCGCTTCAAGGCGGCTTCTTTCATGCCTTCGCTCTTGAATGTCATTTGGATCGCGGCGCTCGGAGTTTTATGTTTCTTTCCAGGTATGTCGCTTGCGCTTCGAGTCAAGTTCGTAGCCTTGGCGATTCTCTTCGGCGGGCTTGCGCAGATGGTATTCCTCTTTCGAGAGATGGCTAAGCGCGGTTTCGCGCCGAAGCTATCGTTCGTGCACTTTCGAGAAGAAAATTTCAAGAAGGTCTGTCGCAACACGATAATCGCCGCCGTTGGCGCAGGAGCTATACAAATCAATTATATGCTTGATCAAGTTTTGGCTCAATACGCGGCACCTTGGGCAGCAAGCGTTATCGGGTATGCAGAGCGATTGATGGATCTCCCTTTAGGAGTGATAGGCGTCGCGTTCGGCACAGTGTTGTTGCCGACGTTCGCCGGCCTCTTCGCGCGGAGTGATTTCGAGGGCGCGAGAAAGGCGCTATCATCTTCGCTCGTCAATCTTATGCTCGTGATGCTACCGGCAGCCGCAGGGCTGTGTGTATTGTCGAGCGACGTCACGGCGGTTATTTACGAAGGCGGACAGTTCGACGGCGCTGCGACGCTGCGGGTTTCGAGGGCGTTGGCCGTTTATGCGGTAGGCCTCGGGTTTTTCGGTTATCAAAAAAGCATCGTACCTTGGTTTCAGGCGCAGAATGATATGAAAACGCCGCTTCGCGTGTCAGTCGCGGCAGTGGTTGTCAATGCCGCGCTGAATGTTCTTGCAGTAGTTTATCTGCCCCAAGAGTTCCGCCATGTGGGACTGGCGGCGTCAACCGTTATTTGCGCGTTGTTCAGTTGCGCGCTATTGACGATTCTGGCGCGCAAGAAAAACGGATCGCTTCGACTGTCCTCGAGTTTCTATCGAGTCGGCAAGATTTTATGCGCGAGCGTATTGATGGCCGCTGTGATCGTTTTGGTTAAATCGCAACTTCAAATATCGAGCCCGCTAGCGCGTCTTATGATTTTGATTCCGTTCGGAATGCTTGTCTATGCGATAGCGGCGTTTATTTTGCTTGGACGAGAAATTTTTGATTTCCGCTTGCGCAAATCAAATTGAAATAGTATAATTACCTCATCATGAGACTTAAGCCAACAACAGTTTTCGGATGTGCAATGGTAGCTTGCGCATCGCAATTCGCATTTGCGGAGGATCCGGCGACCGAGGCTCCGGTCGAGGTCGAGGCCGTCGATCCCGCGATGCTGGAAGAAATCAAATACGTCAAAGCGCTGGTCGACGGCGGTTTCTCGGATTTGGCGGAAAGAGTCATCGCCGCCACCAAGAAGCAATGGCCCGAGTCCGAAGCGGAGCTCTTCGCGGTTGAAATTCGCGGCTTGCTTTTGCTCGGTAAGTTTGATGAAGCGGAGAAGAAAATCGCCTCGCTCCCTGATCGCAAGAGCTCCAAATACTGGGCCGCGCGAATCGAGCTCGGTAGTTTTTACTTCTTGCGCGGGCGCAAGGAAGAAGGTAAGCAGGTTTACGATCAGTTCTTCTCCGCGTTCAAGACGCCGCCGAAAGATTTGATGGGTACTTATGTGAACGCGGCGTTCACGTGGGGCCAGCTGCTTGTGAAGGATCGCCGTTTTGCTGAAGCGGTTGATGTTTATGCGGTTCTTCTGACGCAGAAACTTGATGCGATTCAGATGGGCGGCGTCCTTTGCGAAGCGAGTGATATCAGCCTCAGGCTCGCGAGCGAAACCGAGGATATGAAAAAGCGTGGCGCGATTCTCGATCGCGCGGAGCCTTGGATTGACAGGCTCTTGGATAACCCCGATCAACCGATTTACTTCGGACGCGCAGTCAACATGAAGGCGCATAGCACGCTTCTCCGTGGAAATATCGAGCGTGCGCAGGGCCTCGTCGAAGACTATCTTCCTCAGCTTTCCGAACTTCATGACGCGATCAAGGCTGCCGACCCCGAAGGTAAAAACGGTTCGCTCAGACTTTCTCCGATGCCGCAGTGCCGTTATTTGTTGGCGGAAATGTTGTGGACGGAGGCTTTAGAAGAGTCGAAGAAACAGAAACCCGACGATGAGCGCATCAAGAGCCTCATGTTCGGTGAGCGCATGGAAAACGGCAAGCGCAACGGTCAAGGCGCCTATAACCACTCTTTGAACGTGTTTCTCCTTTATCCCGAGTCCACGTGGGCTCCTACAGCCGGAGAACTTGCCGATGAAATCGCCGCGTTCGCTCGTGAGAAATACGGCGCGAACATCAAGTCCAACATCACGCCCGAGATGATCGCTAAAGTTCGCGCGAATCAGTTCAAAGGCGCCGCCAACAAGCAGCTTGAAGGCGATAATGAGGGCGCGGCGGAGGAGTTCCTTGAGGTGCTCGCTCGCTATCCCGAGACGCCCGAATCGCTTCCGGCAATCGAGGCTCTCGCTACCGCATATCTCGACTTGATGGTTAAGGCCGATCTTGAAAAGAAAGATGCGCTTAAGGAAGAATATCGTGATTACGCGTCGGCGGTTGAAGGATATATCGCCGAACGCTTCAATGAGTTTGCGGATAGAAAGATGATGACCGCCGCGGGCGATGCGCTTATTCGTCTCGCCAATAAGGAAAAGGAGCGTGGTCAGCTCGCTCGAGAGCTTGAAGTAAAGCGTATGTTCGGCGAACTTTACGTGAACCATCCGAATGCTGCGGGCGCGGTTATGGCGATCGCGATGGACGCTCAGAAGAACGAGAAGTATGAAGAGGCTATCGAACTCTGGAAGGTCATCCTCAAGAACTACGAGAAGTCTCCTTATTATTCGTCCGCTTTCGCTCAAATTTCGCAGTGCTACACGAAACTCGGCGATCGTCAGAAGGCGATCAACTCGCTTCTCAAGTACGTGGAAGTGGAGCAGAACGCTCTTCAGCAGTCGCAGGCTCAGATGCAGCTCGCGCAGATGTATAAAGACAACGGTTTCGATATGCTCAAGGAGGCGGAAACCAATGCGACTCCAGAGGCGGTCGAAAAGCAGATGAAGCTCGGTTCCGCGCAAATCATCCGCGGCATCAAGCAGTTCAACGATTTGGCGGTCAAGGCGGCTTCTGCGATTGCCGAGCCTACGACGCCGATCGGTGAGAAGGAGAAATACAGCGAGCTTCGCGAGGCCGGACTCTTTCTCGTCGGCGATTCTTATGGAAGAATCACCAAACCCGAGTCCAAGCTCGAGGCTTTCCGCAAGCTTTCGGCCAATAGCTTTGAAGAATACGTCAAGGCCTATCCTAAGGGTAAGTACGCCAAGCCCGCTTATGTAAAGCTCGGTACGATTTACACGGCGCTCGGCGATATGGATTCGTCGAAGGGTGCGCTCGAGCGTCTCTCGAAGGAATTCCCCGATTCCGATGAGGCTAAGAACGCCAAGCCGCGTCTTGCCAAGAGCTTGATTGAAATGGGCATGAAAAAAGAAGGCACCGAGATCTACGCGGAAATGCTTCGCGTCGATGGCGCTTACAATGCCAATCATTTCGTGAACGCGGGTGAAGCGCTTATTGATGCTCAGGCGTGGGATCTCGCCAACCAGGCGTTTGAAAAGGCGATCGCGAAGGCCGGTACGAATCAGGTTTCCAGCGCGGCGAAAGCGCGCATCGGTCAGGCCAAGAGCCTCTATCGTCAGAAGCGCTATGTCGAATCGCGCGACGCTCTCGATTTGTTCTTGGCGGATCAGAAAATGTCCAAGCTCGGTATTGCGGAAGAGGCTTATCTTCTTATCATCGAGGTAGCTTCCGAACAGGGTCGCACCGAGAAGGATGCCGGTGTTCGCGCGAAGGATTTCGGAGCTGCGATCGGTGCGGTCAAGAAGATGCGCGCGTATTGGGGTAAGAAAGAGCAGTGGGAACAGGATTCTCTTGACCTCATGTCCGCCGATGTCACGATTCGCAAGATGAAAGCAGAAGAGGCGATGGGGCTTAAGGAAGAAGCGCTTGAAACTTGCGCTCGCGCGGCGGCCCAGCTCCAAAGCTTCTTGCAGGCGCGTGCCGTCTCTGCCGACCATCCCGCCGACAAGATGTCGGCCGGCGAACTCAAGAATCTCGAGCGTTGTTACGCCACCATGATTCCGCTCTTCTCGAAGATGGGCGCGGATCAGGCAGATCGCGTTATCAAGTTCGGTAAGGAATATCTCGATTTGTTCCCGAATGGCAAGGCCAAGACGGAAATCGTCAATTGCATCAATCAGGCCCAGGCGATGTCCTCGGCTCCTAAGGCAGCAGCTCAGAAACAGGAGGAAAAGTAATGAAGCGTCAGATTATCGGAGCGGCAATTGTCGCTATGTCCGCGATGTCTCTTTGGGCGGTTCCCGGCACGATCGTGACCGAGAATGATTCGAAGACGGGAGACGTTAAGTGGCAGACTCGTCAGAAGCAGTACGTCGTTTCGGTCAAGAAGGGGTCGACGATGATCGACGTGGAAGTCAAGCCCGAAGAAATCGTCAAACTCGACATCAAGAAGCCCGATGGTCTTGATAAGTCGATCAAGGCGGTTCAAGAAGGTCAGGGCGCGGCGGCGATTCCGACGTTGCAGAAGATCGCCGATGAATACAAAATGCTTATCTGGGATAAAATCGCCGGTCGTTATCTCGTTCAGGCGTATCTCAGCTCGGGTAATGCTCAAAAGGCGTATGATGCCGCGACTAAGATCGTCAGCGACGATAAGGAAGCGGCATATAAGGGGGCGCTTGCTCCCGCCTATTGGCAGGCGCTTTTGAAGCTCAATAAGATTCCGCAACTCGAAAAAGCGATCAAGGACGCCAAGTCCAAAGGCGATCGTGCTTCGAGCGCGGCGGCTATGGTCGTTTCGGGTGACTTGATTCTCGCTAAGGGCGCCGGCAGCCAAGAATCTTATAAGCAGGCCTTGACGGACGCGTATCTTCGCGTTGCGCTTATGTACAATGACGAGCCTTGCCGCGAAGCGCGAATCGATGCGATGAATCGCGCCGCAGACTGCTTCGACAAGCTCGGTCAGGCGACTCGCGCCGAAAATATGCGTGATAAAGCGAAGTCTCTTCAGTAATTTTTCAGAAATCTATTCAAAACTCTAAAAACCTCAAGGAAAAACAAAATGAACAAAATTAAGAAATCGTTGATGGCAATGATGATTCTCATTGGAACCTGTGTCGCTCCCGTCGCGGCGCTTCAGTCGATGGGTCAGGAGCTCACTGATGCGAATGGAAATGCCGTTTCTCAGGATGCATCCCAGTCGAAGTCTTCGGGCGGATTCTATGAAATCGTCTTCGGTTCGGGTATCGTCGGTACGATTCTTTGGTTTACGCTCTTCGGCGATGGCGCGCTCGCGATTTATTTCTGCGTCGACTGCTCGATCATGATCAAGCCTGAAAAGCTCATGCCCAAGAAGCTCATCGATCAGGTTCAGCGCGCGATGGCCGAGGGTGATATCGTTGCGGCGATGACCGCCTGCGAAAACACT
This sequence comes from Kiritimatiellia bacterium, assembly GCA_024405265.1. Lineage (GTDB taxonomy): Bacteria > Verrucomicrobiota > Kiritimatiellia > RFP12 > UBA1067 > UBA1067. The sequence continues at coordinate 28,272 of JAKSOZ010000018.1, forward strand.
CCTTCCGTTATGTCGAACATTCTTCTCGCTGCCTTCCAGCACGTTGAAGAGGGTTTTGATGTGATTCAGGAAGCGGTTACCGCGGCTTCCGATCTCGAGCAGGAAAAGCTCGGTCAGCGTCTCAACTGGATTTCGGTTTGCTCGAACCTCGGCCCGTCCTTGGGCCTTCTCGGTACGGTTCAAGGCATGATTTTGACGTTCCAGGCTCTCGCTTCTGGCGGTGCCGGTGACGCTTCCGCGCTCGCTAACTCGATCGGTCAGGCGCTTTGGACGACGGCCGGCGGTCTTATCGTTTCGATTCCTTCGCTCACGGCGTTCTATTCGCTCCGTAACAACGCTAACCGCCTCATCCTTCGCATGACCGCCGTTACTATGGAATTCCTCAACGGCCTTCGTAACGTCGAAGTCGGCGCGGGCGAAGAAGTGATGGAAGAAGTTCCTGAAATGGCCTAATCAAGGGGCTTTAATAATGGCCAGAAAGCCACAAGAAAACCCGCAGCTCGATATGACGCCGATGATCGACGTCGTATTCGAGCTCATCATCTTCTTCGTGGTGACGCTTACGGAAGCGCAGAAGAAAGATGAGACTATTGAGCTCGAGGACGGTCAGCATGGTATCGTGCTTACGCCTGAAGAGCTGCCCCCGACCCACATGCAGATCGATATCGGTATCGATAAATCCGGTAAAGCTCGCGTGTCGATGGGCGACAGGGATATCACGATGGACGAGATTACTCGCCGCGTGAAGGAACGTAAGGCCAAGTACGGAGAATTTCCGATTATGATCCGCGCCGACTGGGCGGTTCAGCACGGAGCTGTCGCTCGCGTGATGAACGCTTGCACTGCGGCCGGTGTTTGGAAGATTTCGTTCATGGCCATCGGTGAAGATAAGACTTCGAAGCCCGGTCAGCCCGGACGTCCTCGTCTTTCAAAGGTCAGGAGGTAAACAAAATGGCGCGTAAACCTCAGGACGATCCGAAGCTCGATATGACGCCGATGATCGACGTCGTGTTCGAACTCATCATCTTTTTCGTCGTCACGATCAAGCAGGAGGACATGTTCACTAAGCTTAACGCGAACCGTCCGGCTCCTTCTGCCGCGAAGTCCGACAGCAATTCGGATGATATCACGGTCAACATCGAAATCATGCCCGGTGGCGCGAATGGCGTCATCTGGTACAACAAGCGTAAAACCGACAAGGAAGAACTTGATAGGAACCTCCGCGAAATCGCGCGTACTTCGAAGAAGACGCCGATCATCGTGAAGGCGAGCGAGTTCTCGCCCCATAAGGCGCTCGTTGACGTGCTCGATTGCTGCTACAAGAACGAACTCTTCAGCGTGAGTATATTCACGATTTAAGGAGCTTCAGTAATGAGCGAAGAAATTGTAAATATGGACGAGATTGCCAAGCAGTACGAAGAACGTGGATTCTTCCGTCGTTTGGCCGATATGTTCAAGGGCTTGGGACAGCCGAAGAACTCTCGTGAGTACAAACTCGCGCGAATCGAACTTCAGCGACTCCAAGCTCCCTTGATCGCGATTGTCGCGCCGGTTCTCGGTGTCATTATCTTGATTGTCGTGACGGCGGTCACCGGTCAGTCGAAGCAGGTCATCAAGGTCGAAATCGCCCGCGCGGCGGATGACGTTGAGGAGTTGCAGGAGGATGAACCCGAACCCGAGGAAATCGACATGACTGAAGATGTCGACGTTCAGGTCGATATCGACGTGCCGACTCCTTCGATGGACACTCCCGCGCCTCCGAGCCCTGCACCCGGCGGAGAACCCGATTCGGTTGCCGCGGCCCCGAGCCCGGTATCGATGGCGGTTCCCGGCGTCAATAAGATGCGTGGTCTTGGAGATGAAGGTAGCTTCGGCGTTGCCGTCTCCGGAAAGAAGCAGGATATCGAAGGATGCTTGATCGGTAACCTCATCGATATCAAGCGCGACGCTTCCGGCAAGGAAAAGCCTCAGAATATGCGCGGCAACGATGCGAAACTCTACTTTGACGAGATTCGTGCGATCGTTTCCTCCAACTTCTCGAAATCCGAGCTTTCGAAGCACTACGTCGTTCCGAAGCGTCTCGCGATGACCAAGGTCTTCATTCCCGAACAGCCGGCGAAGAACGGCCCGGCGGCGTTCGGTGCGGATAAGGACTTCAAGGAAGGCGCGTGGCTCGCTTACTACACCGGCGAACTCAAGCCGAAAGAAAACTTCCGCGCTCGCTTCATCGGTTATTTCGACGAAGTCATGGTCGTCAAGATTAACGGCAAGATCGTTCTTGAATGCGCGTATGGTGTCGGTCCTCAACAGAACGCCAACGCCTGTCCTAATCATGCGATGACGGGATGGAAGGCGAAAGACGGCTCGATGGATAAGAAGATCATCTCTCCGCAGAGGAATTCTTATATGGTCTTCGGCGATTGGGTGGAGTTCAAAGCCGGACAAAAGTACAAGATGGATCTCGCCGTTGGTGAAGGTCCGGGCGGTGCTTGCGGTGGATTGCTCTTAATCGAAAAGGAAGGCGCCAATTACGAGATGGTGAACGGTCGTAAGAAATATCCGATCTTCGCCTCGCGTCCGCTTTCCGTTAAAGAGAAGGACGAACTCGGTAAGTACAAGTGGCCGATCGGTATCGACTCTCCGCAGTTCAATGGCCGCGGTAAGGCCGCTAAGGCAGAAGTCGTCAAGGAAGACGTCTCGGTCGAAGTCGATATCTGATAAATGAAAATTCTCGTTTTCATTGCCGTAATCGCGGCGCTTATCTTCGGTGGGATTCACTTCGGTATTATTCCGGTGAACCCCACCGAGAACGTTTCGGAGAAAACTTCGGCGGAAGTCGTCTCCGACGAAGAAGATATAATCCCGGATTCCGATGAGCCTTCTCAAGAAGAGAGCGAATCCGAGGAAATCGCACAAGAAGTTGAAGTGGCGGTAGAGATCGAGCCTGCGGACGTGAAAGAAGAATTGAAGGCGAAAGCCGCTGAAGAGCGTCGACTCGCGAAAGAAAAGGCCGCCGCCGAGCTTAAAGCGAAGATAGAACGCGCTTATCAAGAAGGCGTTCGCTTGACCGGCGGCGCGGCGCTTACGAGTCTCGCGGCGAAAGTAGACGATATCGATGATGAATTCGTCGATAAGTTCACTGGTAAGGAAGCGCGATTGAAAATCATGAAGTGCCTAAGAGGGCAGATCGCGGGGGTGAATTATCACCTTGTCGGGGAGAAGAAAATCGTCGGCGAGATCAAAGGCGGGGCGTTCGGTTCAGAATATAAAGGACCTTTGAAGGGACCGCAATTCTTCCCTCCGCCCGGAGAATATATCGCAGAAGTGCCTTCCACTTTTCAAGACGGCATGAAAAAGCTTGCTTTCGCGGTTCGTGGAAAGCATGTCGGGGCGGGTGCTCAGGCGGCTGCGCTCTATTTCATGGATGCGGTTAAGAACAATAAGACTCTTACCGAATCGAAGATGTACTCGCTTATAAAAACCGCCGCGACTAAAGGCGGGAACGACGATGCTCTTCTTTTAAGCGGAGTTTGCAACTATTATGGCATCGGAACGACTCGCAATCGTGCTGCAGCAGTTAAGATTTTGAAAAAGTGGGCGAAGAACCATCCCGACGATTATACCGCCGGCGGATGGATACACGAGAGAATCACTAAGTGAATTTTCCTCTATTCCTCGCGCTCAAATACCTGAAACCGAAGCGATCCGTCGCTTCGGTCATTACTGTCGTATCGGTCATGGGCGTAATGCTCGGAGTCGCGGTCGTGATCATCGTTCGAAGCGTTATGACGGGCTTTGGGGATATTTGGGAAGAGAAGATTCTTGATTTCAAGCCGCATATCTCGATAGTCGCGCGCCAGGGAAATGTCGTTCGTAACGAGTATGCGCTCGCTGACTCGCTTAAGAAATTGCCCGGAGTTACGGCCGTGACGCCCGAAATCGATACTCGCGTCATGCTTTCGTATCGCGGAAGGGTTTTGGCGCCCGTCATTATCGGTGTGGACGGAGAAGATTTCGCCGCTGCGTACAAGGTGGGAGCTCCGTTGGATGGGACGTTCGATCTCGACGGAGACTCGATAGTTCTCGGCCGTGAGGCCGCGCGGCAGTTGGGTGTTTGGGTAGGAGACGAAGTAACGGTTTATTCGCCGAAGACATTAGTCGCGAAAGACGAAGTTTATCTTCCGATCAAATGGAAGGTCGTCGGTATCTTTTCTTGCGGTCAACATGAGTATGATTCCGGATACGTCGTCGCGTCTTTAAGTAATGTGCGCGATTTGATGGGAATGGAGAAGGGGGTGTTCGCCGTACATGTCAAGACCGACTGCCCTACCGATCCGGAGAAATTCGGCTCGATAATAAGCGCGATCCCCGAGGCGTATCGCGCCATAACTTGGCAAGAGGCCGATCGACAGATTTTCAATGCGCTCGCGGTAGAAAAGAACATGACTGCTCTTTTGCTTTCGCTCATTTCGCTTGTAGCGGTCTTTTGCGTGATGAATACGCTTTTGGTGCTTACAGTCCAAAAGACACCGGAGATCGGACTGTTGAAGGCCTTGAACTTCTCGCGATTCAAGATAATGTCCGTTTTCGTAGTTCATGGAATGATACAATGTATGCTCGGAATCGTTCTCGGCTTGGTGGTCTCGTGGGCAGTGCTTACGAATCTTCAGCACATCGTGGAATTTCTGGCGAAGATAGGGTTAGAAGTCTTCCCCGCGTCGGTTTACGGACTTGATGCGATACCTCACCGCGTTATTCTTTCCGACATCGTTTGGGTCGTCTCTTCCGTTATCGTATTCGGCTTGACCGCTTCGATTATCCCCGCTTCGCTCGCTGCGAACAAGGATCCCGTAAAGGCTCTTAATGAATGATCGTTTTATCCGCCGATAATATCAAGAAAGTTTTCAAACTCCCGCATCAGGCTCCGATAGGAGTCCTGAAAGGAGTTTCTTTCTCTGTAAGTAATGGCGAGAAGGTCGCGATTGTAGGGCGATCGGGAGCAGGCAAATCGACTCTCCTAAATATTTTGGGTGGTTTGGAAAAGGCGACATCGGGCGAAGTGTCGCGGCCTAAGAACATCGGCTTCATCTTTCAGAGTTATCACTTGATGCCGGAGCTGACCGTTATCGAAAACGTTCTTCTGCCGACGATGAACGGGAAGTGTACACTCGGGCGGGAGATTTACTTGCAGCGCGCGAAAGAGCTTCTTGAAAGAGTAGGTTTGGGGGACCGCCTGGAGCACTTACCCGCAGAGCTTTCGGGCGGCGAGCGTCAACGCGTCGCTCTCGCTCGAGCGCTCATAACTGAACCTGAATTGGTGCTGGCCGATGAGCCGACGGGTAATCTCGATTCGATGACGGGCGCCGAGATTCTTCGAATTTTCAAGGAGCTTTCGGAAGGGACCTCCGTTTCGCTCGTAATCGTAACTCATTCTCCCGAAGCCGCCGCGATTTGCGATCGCGTGCTCAGGCTTGAAAATGGAATGATAGCGTGAGAACGATTCTGGTAGTGGAAGACGACCGTTTGCTGAGAGAGGGCCTTAAGGCGCTTCTCGCTTCGGAGGGCTATTCCGTTCGCAGTGCTCGTAACGGTGTCGAGGCGCTTACGGTATTCCGTGAGAATGCCGTCGATTTGGTTTTGATGGATGTGATGATGCCCAGAATGGATGGTTTCACTGCGTGTCGGGAATTGCGACGACTGAGCGAGATGGTGCCAGTCGTTTTTCTAACCGCTAACGACACGGAAGAGTCTGAGGTTCGTTCTTTTAGAATCGGCGCGGACGATTTCATCTCGAAAGCGGCATCGAACGAAGTTCTTTTATCGCGCATTCGGCGCGCTATGAGTAGAGTGGACTCGATCGAAAGAGTATCGAAGGAAAGCGCCGAGCTGATCAAGCTAGGAAACGTTACGATCAACACGCGTACGTTCGAAGTCGTTGAAAACGGCAAGAAGATCTCGGAGCTGACGCGTGCGGAGGCTGATATGCTTATAGCGCTCGACGCTTCGCGAGGTAGTTACATCAAACTCGATAACGTAAACGAGAATTCGGCGCTACGTACGCGTATATACCGCTTGAGAACGAAATTAGGGGCCGCCGGCGAGCTTATAATAAGTGATAAACGTTTCGGTTATATGCTCCTGCCGTGATGAAATAAAATACCCCCTTGCGCAAGCGAGGTGAAATATGGTATAATAGCGCAGTTTTCGTCTCGAAAGAAGGCCACTTTAGCTCAGTAGGTAGAGCACATCCTTGGTAAGGATGAGGTCGTCGGTTCGATTCCGATAGGTGGCTCCAAATCAACGAAATCAACAGAAGAAAAACAACTCACAGGAGTAATAAAAATGGCAAAGGAAACATTCGATCGCGGCGGTAAGCCGCACGTGAACGTCGGCACCATCGGCCACGTCGACCACGGTAAGACCACGCTTACGGCCGCTATCACCCACGTCCAGTCCCTCAAGGGCCTCTGCGACGAAATCAAGTACGATCAGGTCGCTAAGGCTTCCGAGTCCGCCGGCCGTCGTGACGCTACCAAGATTTTGACGATCGCTTCGTCGCACGTTGAATACGCGACCGAGAACCGTCACTATGCCCACGTTGACTGCCCCGGCCACGCCGACTACGTCAAGAACATGATCACCGGCGCCGCGCAGATGGATGGCGCGAT
>JAKSOZ010000019.1 GCA_024405265.1 Kiritimatiellia bacterium
GCTTCACGCTTGAAGAAACCGCCCGGGAACTTACCCGCGGCATAGAACTTCTCGCGATATTCACACTGGAGCGGGAAGAAATCGATTCCTTCACGCGGCGTGTCGGTATTGGTGACCGCCGTAAAGACGGTCGTGTCGCCGTAAGAAACGGCGACGGCTCCCGCTGCCTGCTGAGCGAGAAGCCCGGTCTCGATCACGAGGTCCGTCCCCGCGATGTTGACTCTGAACTGCTTTGCACCTTCCATTGGTGTTTTTCTTCTTTCTTTTTGTCTCTATTTACTGTTCGTAAATTAGAATCGCGTGGTTTTCGCAAGTCTACCGTAGTCGTAAGACGTAGGTGGACGAACGAAAATCACTCCTTAGCGGCGGAGGCCGAGCTTCTTGATGAGGTCCTTGTAGCTCGCTTCGTTCTCACGCTTAAGGTAGTCGAGGAGGTTACGACGGTTCTGAACCTTGCGGAGAAGACCATAACGCGAGCTGTGGTCCTTCTTGTTGGCCTTGAGGTGCTCGGTGAGCGCGGCGATTTCCTTGGTGAGGATAGCGATCTGAACTTCGCTGGAGCCCGTGTCACGGTCATGACGCTGGAATTCGTTCTTGATGGCGGCCTTATCGATCTTCATGGTATTTTTTCTTTCTTTTATTTCTTCTACGGACCGGGAAGCTGAATGCGAATGCATCGTTCGCCCACTATAGGCGAAAATGATGCACCCGCGACAGGGATAACCTCCTGAGACAGTCGCAGATTGCTGGGTATTATATCACATTTACCTTCGGGAATGCAACATCCCTATGTAAAATTCGTTCCGCTATCTCAGCGGTAAGACGCGCGGCGTTTTTATGATTCGCCTCGCCTTTCACTTCAATTACGTCTTTAACATATAAATCATAGCGGATTATTTTATCTCCCACGTCCCACCAAGGCTGTCCCTTCGCTAAAATCGCGGGGACCAGCCTTTGATGTATCGGCAAAATATCCGCTCCTGACTCAAGAGCAAGTCGCGCAGCGCCTCGTTGGAGCTTATGCACTTTCGCGGATGCCGGGATTCTGGTTCCTTCAGGAAAGATAATGAGATTCGTTCCCTTTTCAATAAGCCCTTTTACTCGCTTAAGAGTCTTTACCGGGTCTTCGGTCGCTAAAAGGAACATCGAATTGACGATCTTCGAATAGAAGAAGTTCTTGGAAGCGGCTTCCTTGACGATACAGGTAGAGTCGGGCAATTTCGACATCAGAATCACGACGTCGATAAGCGAAAGATGATTCATCACGACGATCTTGCCACGGACTTTCGACAGATCTCCATGAACCGTCACGCGAAAAAGTCCCGTTATATGCGCGAGGCCGACGAACATCTTGTAGCAAAGGATGATAAGTCTGTTGAGACTTCCGGGAACAAGCGCGAGTACGGGGATTATTCCGGCGAACAACAGCGACACCGAGCCGTAAAGAAAGAAGAATATACCCGAAAGGCAAGAACGTAGAAAACGAACACTCATTTTCCGGAAAGCGCGAGACGAATGAGCTTGTCGGTTTCTTTGATGTCGGGATTCTTGGCGATAACGTCAGCGACCATCTTGTTCGCGGTTTCTTCATTAAAGCCGAGCGCGGACAAGGCGAGAATCGCATCGCGCAAGATTGGCGAGGCGCTCTTTCCTTCGGCGCGTTCACTACCGGCGAGAGCTTCGATGGCGTTGACCTTATCTTTCAGCTCAATGCAAATCTTCTCCGCGGTCTTCTTGCCGACGCCCTTTATCGAGGAGATTCGCTTCGCGTTCCCACCTGCTATAGCGAGCGAGAGTTCGCCGATCGAAGAACCGGAGAGAATCGAAATCGCGATCTTCGCGCCGACTCCCGATACCCCAAGTAACTTTTCGAACATCGCCTTTTCGGCGGGCGTCGCGAAGCCGTACAAAGTCTCGTCGTCTTCTCTTACTTGATGAAACGTCAAAAGTTTCGCCTCCGCTCCCGTCCGCGGCAGTTTATCGTAGGTCGAAAGCGGAATGAAAAGTTCGTAGCCGACTCCGGCCGCCTCGACGATAATGCGAGTCGGCTCTTTTTCAGCTAAAACTCCTTTGATGTACGCGATCATTTCCAGACGATCTTCGCGTCGGTTTCACGCTGAACGCCGCGCGGATATTTGACTGCGGGGAGTCCGAAGAGCATCGCGTAAAACGGAGTCTTCCGATTGAAGCCGATGGTCTTTTCGAGGAGTTCGGGAACGGCCTTCTGAACGAGATCCAAGAAGCCGCACCAGCAGGTCGAAATCCCGTTCGCTTCCGCGAGCATTTCGAAATAAGTCAAAGTCGCGATGATGTCTTCTCTCGGCGTCGTCACGGCAGGATTCGTCTCGTCGGAGGAGACGATAAGCATTCCGGGCGCGCCTCTAAAGAACATATCCCCTTCGCCGTTACGCATCTTGATCGCGGGAACGGCGAGCCAGCGCGGAAGAAGTTTCGTGCCTTCACGATGTTCCTCTATCGCCTTGATGAAGTCGCCGCGGAACTTGTTCATCGACTCGCGCGTCGAGAAGCAGGTAAAGGTAAGGCCTCGCGCATTGCATCCGGTCGGAACATTGCCGAGCGTCGCGAGAATCTTCTCCAGCGCCTGCCTATCGACATCGGCGTCACGATACTGACGAATCGAGCGGCGCGTCTTAAGCCAATTCTCGACTTCTTCGGCCTTAGGAAGCTTAAGATCCGCGGTCTTGATCGAGTTCTCGGGATCCTTCCCTTCGAACTTGATCGCGCCCTTGGGGCAAATCGCGAAGCAGTGCTGGCAGTGCATGCACTTCTCGCTTTTCGGGAGCGCAGGGTATCCCTCCGCGTCGAGGCGAAGCGCCTTGAACGCGCAGTCTTTCACGCACATGCCACACTTAAGGCACTTACTCTTATCAAGTTCGATAGGGTTCGTCATATTTCTCCTTACGCGAAGAGTTTCGCGAGCTTTTCGAGCTGCTGAACCTTTTCCTTGTTTTCGGCAAGCTTCTTGCGCGCGTCTTCTACGACTGCCGCGGGGGCATGGGCGACGAAGTTCTCGTTACTTAATTTCGCTTCCGAGGTCTTGATGAAGCCGGCGAGCTTCGCGAGTTCTCCCGCGATGCGCTTCGCTTCAGCTTGCTTATCGACGAGACCTTCCAAGGAGAGATACACCGTACCGAACGCCGTCATCTTCGAAGGCATCGCGAGATCGGCTCCGGCAGGAACGACTTCGATCGACTCCGCGCGCATCGCCTTCTTAAGCGAGGCGATTTCACCCGCGATATCCTTATCGGTCGCAATCGAAACCTTGACGAAAGTCGAAGGCGTAACCTTGTATTCGGCGCGGAGCGCACGAAGCGCGGTAATCGCCTCGCGCTTGGAATTGACGAACTCGTAAACTTCCTCGGTAAGTCCCCACTCAGCCTTCTCCGCGGCACTATATCCGGTCGGATAATCGGCCTTCATGATCGTCTCTTCAGCGTTCAAGTAGCCGAGCTGATGCGCGACTTCTTCGGTGACGAACGGCATATAGGGGTGGAGGAGTTTGAGGGCCTTATAGAAGACATCCTTCAAAATCGCGAGCGAAACGGCCTTATTGGGCGAATCCTTCAAGTATTCGACGTACCAGTCGCAAATCTGCGTCCAGAAGAAGTCGTAAACCGCGAGAGCGCCGTCCTGAATACGATAGCTCTCCAAGATCGCCTTCATCTTCTCGCAGGCCTTCTCGGTCGCGATGAGCATGTGCTTATCGTCGGAGGAAAGATCTTCGGCCTTGAGCGTATCGAGCTTGGAAATGGCGCCCACTTCCGCGGTCTTCATCTCGAAGAACTTCGCCGCATTCCAAATCTTGGTCGTGAAGTTACGACCGATTTCGAACTTCTCCTTGTTGACTTTCGTGTCGCAATCGAGCGAAGTGATGAGCGCGATGGAGAAGCGCAACGCATCGGCGGAGTACTGGCTGATAAGTTCCAACGGATCGAGGCTGTTGCCCTTCGACTTCGACATCTTCGAGCCGTCCGCCGCGCGGACAATGCCGTGAATGACGATGTTCTTGAACGGCGGCTTCTTCATGAAGTGAATACCCGCCATCATCATACGAGCGACCCAGAAGAATATGATGTCCTGAGCGGTAACGAGATCCGCGGTCGGATAGTAGTAGTCGAGGTCTTCCGTCTTCTCCGGCCAACCGAGCGTTTCAAAAGGCCAGAGCCAGCTCGAGAACCACGTATCGAGCACATCGGGATCCTGTTCGAGGTCGTTGAGCGTAAGTGCGGCATTGCCGGTCTTTTCCTGCGCGGCCTTAAGGGCTTCTTCTGCAGTTTCCGCGACGAAGATATCTTCGCCCAAGTACCAAGCGGGGATGCGGTGCCCCCACCAGAGCTGACGCGAAATGCACCAGTCCTGAATGTTGTTCATCCAGTTGAAATAGATATTTTCCCAACGCTTCGGGACGAACTTGACTTCACCCGACTTGACCGCTTCGATAGCGGGCTCGGCGAGCGGTTTCATCTTCACGAACCACTGCTTCGAAAGGCGCGATTCGACGACTTCGTGGCAGCGGTAGCAGTGACCGACCTGATTGTCGTAATCTTCGATGTGATCGAGGTACCCGCCTTCCTCGAGATCGGCAACTAGCGCCTTGCGACATTCGAAGCGGTCCATTCCGCAGTACTTCTCGCCCGCGAGCTCGTTCATATGCCCGTCATCGGTCATGATGTTGATTTCTTCGAGCCCATGACGCTTGCCGACGAGGAAGTCGTTCGGATCGTGGGCAGGCGTGATTTTCACGATACCCGTACCGAATTCCTTCTCGACATAATCATCGGCGAGAATCGGGATTTCGCGGCCCGTCAAAGGAAGAATGACGTTCTTGCCGACAATCGCGGCAAAACGCTCGTCCTTCGGATTGACGGCAACAGCCGTATCGCCGGGGAGCGTCTCGGGACGAGTTGTCGCGACGACGATGTAGTCCTTGTTGAGCTCGCCCTTCACACCCGCGGTGCTTCCGACGACGGGATAGCGGACATACCAAAGATGACCGTGGTTAGCTTCATGCTCGACTTCGTCGTTCGCGAGCGCCGTGCCGCAACGCGGACACCAGTTGACGATGTAGTTGCCCTTATAGATAAGACCTTCATCGAAAAGCTGCTTAAAGACCTTCATGACCGCCTTGTTGCAGCCGTCATCGAAGGTGAAGCGTTCACGCGCCCAGTCGGTCGAGTTGCCGAGCATGCGCTGCTGGTGGACAATCGTGCCGCCATACTGCTTCTTCCAATCCCAAACGCGCTCGAGGAACTTTTCGCGACCGAGATCCTGACGACGCTTACCTTCTTTCTTAAGCGCCTTTTCGACGACGTTCTGCGTCGCGATACCGGCGTGGTCGGTACCGGGGAGCCAAAGCGTGTTATAGCCCGACATGCGACGCCAACGGACGATGATGTCCTGAATCGTCTGATTGAGAGCGTGGCCCATGTGGAGAATGCCGGTCACGTTCGGGGGCGGAATGACTACCGAGTACGGAGTGCGCGTATCGGGCGTCTCGTGGAAATGCCCGTTGTCTTCCCAAAACTTGTACCATTTGGCCTCTGCGGCCTTCGCATCGTATTGTTTTTCCATAGTATCTACCTCAATTTCAAGTATTATACCATATTCCCCGTCGAAATTGAACCCCTAACGCCTTTTAATCGCTAACTAAACCATCCGCGTATACCTACAACTCCATTCGCGCGGGTTGTTCGAGCGAGGCGTCGATGAAGTACTTGCTCGCCTCACTCGTCAAATGATCTACCGGCGCCGGCAATCCCGCCGCGCGCATATCCGCGATCTTACTCGCCTGTTTGGGAATGCGCACTCCGACTCAAATCGAGAGTACTTACAACGAGGGCGAAGTCAAGGTTCTTGACTGATTAAACACCCTCAAATACGGACCCTTGAATGTGTAACATTTGAGGGTCTGAAAACTATTACCATTCCACTGGAAGTCGGGACGGTTGGTCGTGCCGCCCGAGAAGCCGCCATCGGCATAGACCGCGCCGGTGAAACGCCACCCATCGTTCTTGTGTCGTTCGATAAAGGTCTTGCAAGTGTCCGCCTGGCAGTCGATGGACGTGTAGTCGCGGTCGAGTCCGTCAGAGGAACTCTTGCGGCAGTAGATAACGCACCGCTTCGTGCCATGAGTATCGTTTGTGTTGTTCGTCATAAGATCTCCTTACTTTGCGTTGAGCGCGGGCATGTGAAAGAACTCGCGCCCATTCCAGTTCGTGCCGGTGATGAGCTTCGCGACGACCGAGGGCGAGCGATAGATCTGCCCGTTGTACTCGTACTCCTTTTCGCCTCGATAGGTGAGGACGTGTGTCGTTCCTCTCCAGATGCGCGTGTACTGCGTTCCCGGAGAGTGGGGCTCGCGCGTTGCCTTGCGCTCGGTGCGCTTGACGAGGGACTCGTTGAGGATGTCCACGGTCTGGTCTGAGATCGTCCGTCCGTAGAACTCTTCCTGAAGCTTGTAGATGACCTCGGAGCGGAGGCTCTGCACATTCCGCGTCGAACGCGAGTCAAAGAACCTCCCATACTTGATGAGGATCTCGTTTGCGTCCATCCGCTGGACGCGGGCGATCTCCGCGAGGAGACTTGGTGTCGGTGTCGTCATTCCAGTTAGACCTTTCTGCTTACATAATGCCGTAATCGCTGCGAATAATCCACTACGATTATCGAGAAATCTTCCACGGTTCGATGCCGAGAGATATGAGACGCTCGACGGCAGCCGCGAGGAGCCGCGCCGCGTCAACGAAGTTGTCGGGGACTTGGGGTTCGTTTTTTTGTCTGCATGTGTTCATGATATTGTTTATTGCCACAAAACGGGAAAATTCCCGAAAAAAGATAAAGATACTTTTATGCGCATTATGGTCGAATCATTGACAAAAACCACGAATTATGATAGAATATTTTTTGAATTTTTGCTTGGATTAGGTATCCAAACGAAGCAAGTAGTCTAAAGAATAAATCGGAGCAATACGAGAAAATGCCATCGCGGAACATTATCGATGCCATCGCAAGTATTTGCTCATTGAAGTCTGTAAAGATCTCCACTGTTAGCTATCGTCAAAATACGATTAACGCACTTGGCGTTTCTCTTGAGGAGTTTGTTAAAGATTTGTTTGCAGGCTCTCTTGGATTGAAAGCCAAGCGCACTCGCGAGCGTCTACTGAACAGCACATTCTCTTATCGCGGCAACCAAAACAATCCCCCTGACGCGCTTCTTCGAGGAGGCGATGCCATTGAGATCAAGAAGCTTTCGTCATCCGGCTCGTCGATGCCTCTTAATTCTTCGTATCCGAAACATACGTTGAAAAGCACAAATCCGATGATCACAAAGGAGTGTCGCGAGGCTGAAACGTGGAGCGAGGAGGACATTATCTATGTTGTAGGGGTCGTAGACAGCAAAACCGATATCCTCAAGAGGCTGTGGATGGTTTATGGTTCGGATTATTGCGCATCATCAGATTCATACGAGATAGTGCGTACAAAAATCATTGAAGCCATCAAGACTCTCCCTAATATGCAGTTTGTCAAAACTAACGAGCTTGCGCATCTTAATGGAATTGACCCCCTAGGAATTACATATTTCAGAGCTAGAAATCTCTGGGGCATAGCCACACCTTGGAAGGTTTTTGAAAAACCTTTTGTTGAGTCTATGGTTAAGCACTTGAAAAGTTTTGATGCCGGAGATTTCGAGTTTGTCGCCATCATTAGCGACAAGAAATTACAGACCCTTGAAAATTCAGATCAGATAAAGAAGATGGCACTTGACAAAACCAACGAATTGAGCGTAAATAGTGTCATGATTAAAAATCCTGATAGGCCAAACGAAAACATCTCTGCAAAAATGATTATTATGACAAGGAACTACAATGGCTAAAAAACTTAACCTAATCTCGCTCTTCGCCGGTGCAGGCGGAATGGATCTTGGCTTTGAGAAAGCCGGCTTCAATGTTGCTGTGGCTAACGAATTTGATCCTGAAATCTGTCCAACGTATAGACACAACCACAAGCATACCCATCTCATTGAAGGCGATATTCGCAACATCAGTGATGCAGACATTGAAATTGACAATGTCGTTGGGCTGATTGGTGGTCCGCCTTGTCAGAGCTGGAGCGAAGCCGGTTCTCTTGGAGGAATCGAGGACGCACGTGGAAAACTCTTCTACGATTACATCCGTATTCTTCAAAAGAAGCAGCCGCTGTTCTTTGTTGCCGAAAACGTATCTGGAATGCTAGCTAAGCGCAACGAGGAAGCAGTAAAGAACATCCTCAAGATGTTTGATGAAGCAGGCTACGATGTTCAATATAAGCTTCTGAACTCAAACGACTACCATGTTCCGCAGATTCGTGAGCGTGTGTTTTATATCGGATTCAGAAAAGACCTCAACATCAGCGACTTCGAGTATCCGACTCCGCTCGACGAAAAACCACTAACCCTCAAGGATGCCATCTGGGATCTAAGAGAGACGGCCGTTCCTGCGCTCGCAAAGAACAAGCACCGCTCAGATCTTAAGGTCTTGAATCATGAATATTTCATCGGGAACTACTCGACGATCTTCATGAGCCGAAACCGCGTTAAGGCATGGGATGAACCGGCTTTCACCGTGCAAGCTTCTGGTCGCCAATGCCAACTTCATCCGCAAGCACCTAAGATGGAGAAGTTCGGACCTAATGATATGCGATTTGTAAAGGGCAAGGAAGATCTTTATCGCCGCCTTACTGTTCGTGAATGCGCTCGCGTGCAAGGCTTCCCGGATGATTTCGAATTTCTTTACACGGATGTCAACATGGGCTACAAGATGATCGGCAATGCTGTCCCAGTTAACTTCGCCTACGCCGTTGGCAAACAGGTTCTGGAATGCCTTAAGCGGAACAAGGCAATCTAAGTCATAAAGCATCTAAAGCAAACTGGCGCAGACATCCTATGGTCTGCGCCAGTTTGCTTTTTCGTCATTCCTGCTGAGATTCATTGTCATCGAAATAGACTTCGTAGCACGAGATTCCTTTCCGCGCTTTCTTAACCAACGAATAAAAACTGTTATAATTATTCTTGGGCGACAAATGCAGAATCTCCGAGCACTCTGCTGCAGATCCTGTTGCTACGAGTTCATCTGATTCTTTCAGATATACAGTATAAAATCTCGCCATATATGATCTTTTAGCCTCTCCTGTCAAAATAGACAAAGCAGCCTCGCTTGCCACGAGTCATCATAATGTAATAACAATTTCTTATGTACTCCGTGCAACGAACAGTGAACTCAGAAAGGAGATCGGCATTTTCTGGTTTGTGCAAATGAGATATGATATTCTTAAACGAGTTGTAGTAGTCAATGCCGCCTACGCCACCATATTTCCCCGGCTTGTGTGCAATCAAATCTGCATCGATTTTTAGATCTTGCGCAATGCTGATGATCATGGCAAACATCTTTACTTTGTCAACATCGGCGATTAATCCGTCAGAAGTTAATATGGCATCTTCGCCTACAATGACAGCCGTGTAATCAACATCAAGTCCTGGCATCCACCACGATCCAACCCAGAATCGACCGTTGTACTGCCCTTGATAATTTCGGTTTCTTACATAAGGAATCCATTCGCATTCGGTTCTACTCCCCCAGTTGGTAAACAAACGTTGGTTCGAGCTTATCGGAAGGGTCTTGAGCATTGATGTGACCGCAATGGTCATATCGGGTCGATCCTTATGTAACGAAAAAATCGCATTCTGAAAATCGTCGTAGTTATCAAAGATCCTAAAATCAAATTTTTCATCTTTAGTAAATTCAGACATCCCGCTCAGACAGTCGCGAATATTTTTCTCAGCAACCAAAGATCCGTTATATCGGACAGATTCTTTTAGTTCAATCGTAACAAAGTCCTCGCGAGACTCCAAGCGTTTAAGTTCTGCAATTGGATTGTTGGCATTAATGGTTTGCTTTTCATCATAACAAAGTATAAGACGAGCTCCGCGTGAAACCATATTCGATATCACGCCCTCGTCGTTATGTTGAGCCTCGTCCATGAAGAGAATAAAGTTTTTTGCAATCTCTGGGCGAACAGTTTTATCAAGTGTCCAAGGCAGAGTAAATGTATCTTCCGATGACGGGTAGATACTCCTGTACAGAGCCGTATTCTGTCTTCCGCTTACAAAGATAGGCGTTATCTTGCTTTTAGCACAGCTCTTAAGCACCGTAACAAAAAGATTGAGAAGAATGGCTGTTTTCCCTGCACCTGCCGCGCCTGTTACTCGAACAATATGCTTACCGGCCTTAAGTGCGTCTCGTATCTTATCAACGGCTTTGCTTTGCTCTTTTGTAAGAATGAAAGGCTCTTCGTGGGTAACTATGGAATGCATCGCTTCAACAATACCCTTGCAAGGCGAGAAGGTTGCATCGCGCAAATCTGTTAATGCTTCTGGACATCCATGCGGAAGAAACTTTGCAATTTCCTCGATGAATGAATTCATGTTGTTCCTGACGGTTACGCGCGTTCCTCCGGGGAAAGGATGTTTATCCCCTAGAAGTCGAACGCCATCCGTGGAGGCATTGCGTACAAAGACAAGGGGATAGACTTTGTATTTCGCTCCAATATCAAGATAGTCGCGAAAGCTTATGGCGTGACGAGCCACCTGAACTTCAGGATGCAGCTCATAACCACTCCGCCTATACGAAGAAAATCGAGACTCTTTAATATACGAATCATCCCATTGCTTTGATTCGATTATAAATGCACACGCATAGCCTTTAGCATTTCTTCCAAGAAACACGAGATCCGCAGCCATGCCGTCGGTTGGCAAAGAATACTCCACTGCTACCACAACATCATGTGGCAGCTTATTCTTTTTCAGTGCAGCCTTAACATCGTTTACAAGAACGTGCCAAGAATGCACCTAACTAGCCTCCGAGTCTGGGTAGATTCTTTTTAACGAATCAACTATGACATCTGACTCAGTTGTCTCAAAGTCAGAGATTAATGCGTAGTACCCGTTCATATTACATCACAGGGATGATGCGTCGGGGAAGAGGCATATCAATGGGCTGTGTGTCGAATTTAAGGCTTGGAGTAGACCCGCTGGCTGCAAGTCGAGAACTTGCCGTATGAAGCCGCAGGCTGAGTTTCCATCCGTTGTTAAACGTCAAATAGATATAGCTAGGAATCTCTTTGTTAAAAGCTACATCGCAAGAAGTAGGCTTCTTGATGCTTGAGAAATCCACAAACTCTAAGTTGCCGTTCTGAAAAATGACTTTAATATAGTCCGTATTACCTACTAGGAATGTGAAGAACGTAATGCAAATATTTGCATCCTTCAAATAATTACGAAGGAAGCAAACTACTAAATCACAAACCGGCGCATAAAGATGCGAGCTGATAAAATTCGGATCAGCAAGTTTTAGTTCCGGGAATGTGGTTGCCTTTGGGCATAAAAGCTTTGCCTCACGATAGAAGGCATCAAATCGTTTCTGTAGTTCTGTTCGGTAGTTAAAATCCTCATAGGATTTCTTGGGAAAGCCGAGTTGCTGCATCAAGGACGGCGGTCTTTGATGCTTGAGTGCATGATGATTATTCTTTATGGACAGATTAATCGTACACCCATTAGGCTTATGAATGCGGATATCTGTAACATCTCCTTCCCGAGCATCGTCATCAGGCAATCTGTCAACAAGCCCGGTTGCAAACATAAATGGCTCTCCTCGTAGGATGGTAGCCAGCGCAGAAAGCAGCTCTTTGAAAGCTCCTCATTCGATATTGATCTAGTGTACGAAACTTTACGCCATCGCGAACCTGATCAGTCTGCGCTCTATCTGTTAAAGAAACGCCAGCTTGTTTTCGCAGCTCATCAACGATGGCGAACTCAAATCCTCTTCCGGTTTGATCGGAGATGTTATCCATTTTGTTTAACTCCTTACTATGTAATAGTATATCAAATCTATTACTTTTATCATAGGCTACAACACCCGCCGCACTCTATGCTCAACTGCCATCTGGAAAAGTGATTTTTCGGATAGACCTCAATTTCGACCAATAAAATAAGGGGTCTCGGCTCTGTCCGAAAAATAGAGACCCAAATAGGAAATAGGGAAACTATAGGGGATAGAGCCGTAGAGAGCGAGTCGGCGCAGCCCTATTTGCACACGGGCGCGAACCCACCACAAAGCAAAAAGCCCAAAGTTTATTGGGGTTTTTCGTGATTCTTCTGCAGCCCGATTTTTCGGACTGAATAGGAGTCCCTATTTTTTATGGTGGAGGTGAGGGGAGTCGAACCCCTGTCCGAAACGGCGTCACCCAAACATCTACGCGTGTAGTTCATCTTTAATCTCGAAGCCGATAAGCGGACAAACACGCTAAGCCGACCTCATCCTCTCGATTCGTCACGCTTAAGCGAGCGAGAGGAGCCCCCTTAAGCGTGATCTGCTATGATAATGCCTAGGCGCTCAGCAGACATCGGCGCTTCGACATGCGGCCTTTATATATTAGGCGGCAAGAGCGTAATCGTTGTTCGCAATTACATTTTCACTCGTTTATTAACGTGGCCAACGAGTATCCACGACGCGCAATCTGACCTCAACACATTCCGTCGAAACCGGATCACCCCCGTAAACAAAAAAGACCGCTTTCGCGGTTATTTGGTGGCCAAGGCCGGGATCGAACCGGCGACACGCGGATTTTCAGTCCGCTGCTCTACCAACTGAGCTACCTAGCCACAAGGGTTGGTTGGAAATGGTAGGAGCGCAGGGATTCGAACCCTGGACCCAGTGATTAAGAGTCACTTGCTCTACCAGCTGAGCTACGCCCCCATTCACTGTTTTCTAATGGAGCGAGCTAAGGGACTCGAACCCTCGACAACCACCTTGGCAAGGTGGCACTCTACCAACTGAGTTAAGCTCGCCTGTTGCCCGAAAACGTTGTGTATTATATCATATTTCCTTCGCTCTGCGCAAGGGGGTTTTTTCACTTTTTTTCAAAAAAGTTTTTTGGTATAATATTCATCATGAAAAACATCATATTCCTTACTTTTTTAGCTCTTCTCACCGGCTGCGAAAGTGTGAAAAACGCGATTGATGATCATCGACGCGTCGCAAAACTCGGCGTAATCGCATCTTCCGAGATAACTTGGATCACCGAAGCGAAAACTTTTGAACGCGTCATGTCTTATTATCGCGACCAAAACGTCGACGCTGTCGTTATCGCAGGAGGAGCGACCAAGAACGGATACAAGAACCAATACGAGGTATTAAACAAAGTGTACACAAAAGTATTCGCCACAAAGAAAACTCCGCTAATAATTACCGAGGGCGAGCACGAAGTGAACGGCTTCAAGTTCCGCGTCTCTTTCACCCATCCCTACGAGAATCAGTCCATACCCACTTTCTTCGGAGAAGGCAAAACACCTTTAACCGATGAATCAACCGTCTATCCGATCGAGAACAACGCGTTTTACGCGGGTTCTTTAAGCGGACTTAAACTCGCAAGCGGCTATGAATATCTCGGCAAGCTCCCGAACGTCGTACAAGGACTTTTGGTAAGCGCATACGAAGACGAAACGATTATCCGGAGACTCGACTTCTCAGGCAAAACTCCTGTCGACGTAGCGAAGCCTTGGCGCTATCCCGCCGACAAGCTCGATCTCAAAAACCTTCCCGCTCCCGATTTCCCCGAGGACTCCTACCTTCAAGTCATCCCCGGTTATATTGGAGCCGATAGCGTTTATACCCTCCGTTTCGCCAGCGTCAGAAGCGCTTTCGCCGCGTCGCGCGCATATTCGTATGAGATGACAGCAGCGTTCGCAGACAATCCCAAAGCCCCCTTCCTTCGTCGCACGCTCCTCTCCTCAGGCTTTTACACTTCAGAAGCAAACGACACGCTACCGCTAAGCGTCATCATAAAGAAAGATGATCTCCCGGAGGGGAAGCTCATCTTCAGCGTCACACCCATATCTTCAATGGGCAAACGCGGCAGAAGCATCAGTGCTCAATTGTGACAACAGGGGCAAGAAGCGCAGACGTGAGCGCAATCACCCGTAATCGCGTGGTCCTTACCTGTCCAGCAGTAGGTGCAGAGCTGATCTTCAGGAAGGCCAATCGCCTGGATGAGATCGTCGACACGCTGGAACGCAAGCGAGGTTAAGTTAAGCTTCTCGCGGATATACTCGACCATCGCCTTGTATTCGGGCGTATCGGGATTAGAGTACTTGGCGAGCGTCTCTTCCTTCTCGCAATTCTCCCCTTCATGACCGCGGATATAGCGGCGCGTAATGAGGTCGTAGACCGACTTCGAGCGCGAGAAGTTGAGGAACTTGCAAGGATAAACGAGCGGAGGGCAAGCGATGCGGACATGCATCTCCTTGCAACCGAGCGAATAGAGCTTCGCCGCCTGCTTCGAGAGCTGAGTGCCGCGGACGATCGAGTCGTCGCAGAACGCGAGGCGACGATCCTTGATAAGCCCTTCGATCGGGATAAGCTTCATGGAAGCGACGTGTTCACGTTGCTTCTGTTCCTGAGGCATGAAGGAACGGGCCCAAGTCGGCGTGTACTTGACGAAAGGACGCGCGAACTTGACGCCCGCTTCCTGAGCATAGCCGAGCGCGTGAGACGTGCCCGAATCCGGAATTCCGCAAGCTGCGTCGATTTCGGTAGGCGTACGCTTCGCGAGCGCCGAGCCGCAACGATAGCGAACCATCTCGACGTTGCGCCCTTCGTAGTAAGAGGCGGGATAGCCGTAGTAGACCCAAAGGAACGAGCAAATCGCCATCTTCTTTTGAGCGGGAGCGAGAGTCTTGATCTCACCGATTTCGGTAAGCTCGGCGATTTCGCCGGGGCCGAGATCACGGACGTGTTCATAGCCGAGGTTAGGAAGCGCGCAAGATTCCATAAGCGCAATCATCGCACCTTCCTTCTTACCGACCACAATCGGGGTGCGACCCCACTTGTCACGGGCGCAGATAAGACGGCCGTCTTCGGTCATGATGAGGATGCTCATCGAGCCCTTAATCGTCTCCTGAACATAGCGAAGACCTTCAACGATCGAATCCTTCGTCGCAATCATCGCCGAAACGATTTCGGTAATACCGACGGAGCCGGAAGTCGTCGAGAACTGAAGCTGGGTACCGTTAACCTTGAAGAGCTCGTCCATGATCTCTTTCTGGTTATTGATGATACCGACGGTGGTAATCGCGAAAGTGCCGAGTTTCGAGACCATGACGAGCGGCTGAGGATCGGTATCGGAAATACAACCGAGGCCAACCTTCCCGGAGAAGGTCGTGACGTCACGCTCGAACTTCGAACGGAACTGTGCATTCTGAATATTGTGAATCGAACGCTTGAAATGGCCATCCTCCTGAAGAGTCGCCATACCGCCGCGATGCGTACCTAAGTGACTGTGATAGTCAGTACCGAAAAAGAGATCGGTAACGCAATCATCCGTCGAAATCACACCACAGAAACCACCCATTATAGTTCTCCTATTCTTTTAGCGAGGTCGGGGAGCCCGGGATCTCTCGCCCCCGCGGTCACCACGACATCGAAATCTTGTTTGTTGGCCTTAACGTTTTCGTAGGCCTCGTCCAAATCCTTCACCAATGTACACCTACACCTAGGTCCTACACCTTCAATTCGAGCAATCAAATCACTCGAATTGACACTGCGATCGGTCGTCCCGCCCGCATCATAAACCGGCAAAAGAAGAAGTTTATCCTGAGGACGCATCGTCTCATTAAACATTTCCGCAAGCGCTTCCATCATCTTTCTCAAGGGCGCATAGCCATGCGGACGCCAAATGACGCAAAGCCCCTTCTTCGCCTTTTCCTTCAACGTCTCGATCATCGAGCGAAGCTTCTCGGGATTATGAGCATAGTCATCGTAGACGCGATCACTATATTTCTGGAGGCGACGTTCGACACCACGGAAGGTTTCCATCGCTCCTTTCGCCTTGGCTTCGTCGACACCGAGTTTGACCGCCATACGAATCGCGAGGGAAGCGTTCTGAAGATTGTAATCCTGAGGACGATAAGTTTCGCCGCGCGCGTCGATTACAGGCCCCGGACAATCCTTGATGAACGCGTCGAAAACTTCGTCCATCTCTTCCTTCGAATAGTGATCCGCCGACGCGTTCGTCACAATCGCCGCGTAGGGCCTAAAAGCGACGAGCGACTTGTCGCTTTCATCGACTTCGGCTACCGCGTAGGCGCCCTTGCCGAAACGAACGGCGCCTTCCCAGCCGGGAACATTGGCGCCGTTTACACACATCGGATCAAGGCCCGCTTCGTCAAGAATATGTCCGAGCATCGCTGTTACCGTCGACTTGCCACAAGTACCAACGACCGCAACGAGCTTATAACTCTCAAGCGCTTTCGAAAGCGCGGCGGCTCGATGAGTCACCTTAATCCCAAGCTCTTTCGCCTTAACGAGCCCCGGGTTCGTCTCTTCAATCGCCGTCGAAACGATGACTTCGTCGGTAGTGGAATCGATTAAAGAGCCGTCGTCTCCCGAGACCTTTACTCCAAGCGACTCGAGGAAGCGAATGTTCTTCGTTCCAAGCGTACGATCCTGACCCGTGACAACATCGCCAAGTCGAAGGAGCGCCGTTGCTAAAGCGCTCATTCCGACTCCTCCGATACCAATCAAGTGACGCTTCATTATTGGCCCTTTCCTCCCGCAAGCGTCTCTACCATATTGAGATAGTAAGAACGCATTCTTTCGTAGGAGTTGAGGATATCGAGCTCACCTAAAACACGAACTGACGAACCCGGATCTTCGCGGCCGACACGACCGAGCTGAACGAGGCGGCACTCGCGAATGTACTCGTGGAGGTCACGCGAAAGTCCGCGGTAGTGATGAAGATCGACGCGAGGACGCGGGGAGCGAATAAGCGGCGTTATATCCGCAGCAAAGCCGACGAGGCGGTCGTGAATGTCGAGGAGAAGCGCGACCGACTTTTCGCTCATCGTCTCGTTCTTCGAACGGAGGCGCTTCACGACACGAATAATCGCCGCACATTCATCGGAGACCGATTCGAGATCATCCGAGAAGCGAAGAAGACGACGCGCACGATCGGAAACGTTCTGAGCGAGACGCTTCGACATGATCGAGCCGAGGAACTCGGTGATTTCCTTCTGGACATTATCGAGGATTTCTTCGCGGTGAGCGACATGGCGCTCATCGGCTTCGGTTCCATTCCCGTTCAAAACGCGGCGAATGCACTCGAGAAGCTCGAGATTCGACTTCTTCATGAAGTCGATTTCGATAAGCGACTGATCGCAGGCGAGAACCGGCGAGACACGGCTCGAAAGCTTCAAGGCCGAGAGATGGGGCTTCTCGTTTTCGGGCTGCTTGATGATCTTCTCGATGAACTTCGCGAAAGGACGAACGATCGGGAAGAAGATGATGCCGCGGCAAACCGCAAAGACGGTATCGGTAATCGCTATCGCGCCCATAACGGACGGGATGAGACAGTGAATCTTCGTAAAGAGCGGGAAGAACCAGATAAGAACGACGGAGCCGATGATGTTAGAAAGCGTATGCGAGAGCGCCGTGCGCTTCGCGTCTGCGGAAGCGCCGATAGCGGCGAGCCAACCGGTCGCAGTCGTACCGATATTCGCACCGAAAAGGCAGGCAATCGCGACTTCATACGAGATAAGCCCCTGGTTCGCCATCGTCATCGCAATCATGATCGTCGCAGCGGAAGACTGAATTACCGCCGTCAGAACCATCGCGACCAGGGCGACTTTGATGATGCCGAAGTAGTTTTCCGCCGACATCGACTGGAAATAGGTCGCTATCGCCGGGTTTTCCTTAATCGGAGTGACGCCTTCTTTCATGAAGAACATACCGAGGAAGACGAGACCGAGGCCGATAATCGTAAGACCTAGGTGGTGAATCTTTTCGCCGCGGCAGAAGAAGTACATGATCGAGCCCGTTGCAATACCGACGAAGCCGAGAAGCTGCGGATCGGGAGCGTAAGCCATAATCCACACGGTAGCGGTCGTACCGATGTTCGCGCCGATCAATACCGCAAAGGCCTGGGGAAGCGTCATGATCGCCGTCGAAACGAAGCCGACGAGCATGACCGTGATGATTGAAGACGATTGAACGATAATGGTCGAGACGATACCCGTCCCGACCCCTACGATTCGATGTCCTGTAGCCTTCGACATGAAGCGGCGAAGTCCTTCGCCGGCAGCCGCCTGGAGACCCTCGGAGAGGTGTTTCATTCCAAGGAGGAAGATGCCGAGCCCTCCCAGGACGGTAACGAGAATTGTAAGTACTTGTTGGATCATGGAGGTCCTTTTATGCCATAATTCCGGCTGTTATAAGCGCTATCCCAACCAAAACCAAGATAGCGCCGAATGTCCGCGGCGTTTTATCGACCAAGAACATAAGCGCCTTCTCGATTCGCCACGGATAAAACATACCATACATGCCGATAACGGCACAAATATACGCAAAAACCACCATTATATGTACCATCGCGAAACCGCTCTCAGGTACGTAAAGTCGAGTCAAACGAAAGAGCGAAGCCGGGAAAAGCATCAAAACACCCGTAAAAGCACGAACACTCAAATTCTTAGGCATCAACGCCGCACACATATACGTCAAAACCGCCGCGAGGATCCAAAGCTCACCCGGAAAGCGCTTCGTGATCATATCGAAACTTTCGATACCGACGATATCGAGCTCATGAGCCGTCCAAAACCAAGCTACCGCCGTCAACAAAAGCGCCGCTTTTTTGGAAACGAAGAAGCGATTCAGAAGTTCTTTAATCTTCGAAGGGGCGCGAAACATCAACCCGCCTAGAGCGAGCTCAGGGAAGCCTAAAATTATGCCCCACAATACTATCATCTAGAGTTCACTAGAAAAAAATTGGAGGTGGGAAGCGGAGTTGAACCGCTGTAAGCGGATTTGCAGTCCGCGACCTAACCGCTCGGCCATCCCACCTCTAAGTTAGTGATGCGTATTATATCATATCCGCCGCTCAAC
The DNA here is from genome assembly GCA_024405265.1 of Kiritimatiellia bacterium. Lineage (GTDB taxonomy): Bacteria > Verrucomicrobiota > Kiritimatiellia > RFP12 > UBA1067 > UBA1067. The sequence continues at coordinate 18,984 of JAKSOZ010000019.1, forward strand.
CGTCAAGGGGGACTATTTCCCCCTTGATGGCTGAAACTCGGATCGTAGCTCCGGGCAAATACTTACCTTCTACGATCTTGCGCGCGATCGGATTTTCAAGTTCACGCTGAATCGCGCGTTTGACGGGACGAGCGCCGAACTCGGGATCATACCCCTTCTCGACCAAAAGCGAAAGCGCCGCATCATCGACCTCGAGCTTGTAACTCTCATCAGCGAGACGCTTAGAGAGGTCTTTGAGCTGAAGTCTCACGATAGAAGCGATTTCATCTTTGGTCAGGCTCTTGAACTCAAGCTGCTCGTCGAGACGATTCAGGAACTCGGGACGGAAGATATCTTTAAGCGCTTCCTTCGGAGCATTCGAAGTCATGATGATAACGGCGTTCTTGAAACTGACGGTGCGACCATGACTATCGGTCAGACGTCCGTCGTCCAGAACCTGCAGCAACAAGTTGAAGACATCCGGATGAGCCTTTTCGATCTCATCGAGCAAAATAACCGAATAGGGCTTACGACGAACGGCTTCGTTAAGCTGACCACCATCTTCGAAACCGACATATCCGGGAGGCGCGCCGACCAAACGCGAGACCGCGAATTTCTCCACATCCTCGGACATCGCGCGCCTCCCCAGCGCGTTTCCATCGTCAACGAGCCCCCACGCAAGCGCCTGCGCGCGCTCGGTCTTGCCGACACCCGTAGGGCCAAGAAAAAGAAACGCTCCCACTGGACGAGCGCGATTCTTTATCCCGGCGCGCGAACGCACTACCGCGTCTGCTACCGCTTGAACCGCCGCGTCCTGACCGATTACGCGCTCATGAAGCGTATCCGCCAATCTTACGAGCTTCTCGCGTTCACCTTCGACGAGTTTCGTAATCGGAATCCCCGACCAACGCGAGACGACTTCAGCGATTTCTCCCGCCGTCACTTCTTCGCGCAACAAAGCGACACCGGCGTTTTTCTTGAGATCCTCCTCGTGGAGCTTGAGCTTCTTCTCGAGCTCGGGAATAACGCCGTATTTGAGCCTGGCAGCAGTTTCGTTATCGCCGCGAGTAAGCGCGGTTTCATAGCGAAGCTTCTCTTCTTCGAGCCGAGAACGAACGCGGCGAACACCTTCCAAAGCGTCCTTCTCTTCCTTCCACTGCGCCGTCATCTTATCGGAAGAGGCTTTCAGCGTCGCGAGTTCGCTCTGGAGCTCGACCAAGCGAGCTTTACTCGCCTCGTCTTTCTCCTTTTTAAGTGCGATTTCTTCGATTTCAAGACGGCGAACATGACGCGAAATTTCGTCAAGCTCTTGAGGGCAAGAGTCCATCTCCGTCCTGATCCTGGCGCAAGCTTCATCGAGAAGATCGATCGCCTTATCAGGGAGAAAACGATCTTGAATGTAACGCGCGGAGAGGACAACGGCGTTCACGAGCGCTTCGTCGCGAATATGAACGTTGTGATATTTTTCGAAGCGTTCCTTGATGCCGCGCAAAATGGAAATCGCGTCCTCCTCACTCGGAGGATCGACGAGAACCGGTTGGAAACGACGCTCGAGCGCGGCATCCTTCTCCATGTATTTTCGATACTCATCGAGAGTGGTCGCGCCGACGCAATGGAGTTCGCCGCGCGCAAGCATCGGCTTAAGCATATTTCCGGCATCAGAGGAGCCCTCGGTTTTACCCGCGCCGACTATAGTGTGAATTTCATCGATGAAAAGAATGATCTTACCTTCCGATTCCTTCACCTTCTTAAGCACGGCCTTCAAACGTTCTTCGAACTGACCGCGATACATCGCGCCCGCCATCAAAGCAGTCATATCGAGAGAGAAAACGATACGATCTTTAAGTCCGTCCGGTACGTCTCCTCTTATAATGCGTTGCGCAAGGCCCTCGACAATAGCGGTTTTACCCACACCCGGCTCACCGATCAGAACGGGGTTGTTCTTAGTTTTTCGCGACAAAATCCTGATCACGTCACGAATTTCCGTGTCGCGACCGATTACCGGATCGAGCTTCCCTTTTCGCGCGAGCTCGGTCAAATCGCTGCCATATTTCTCAAGGCAGTTTTCATTATCTTCAGGTGGAGTGTAACTGGCTTGCATATCTTTCCCTCCTTTAAGCTTACACTTTACGATATGCAAAAAGCGTGCCAACCCGTGGCACGCTTCATTTCGAGACTTTGCGTCTCACTTTCGCACAATATGAGACAAGTTATCTCATTCTTGAATACGAACGCGACGACCCTCGATCGTATAATTGCCCTTGGCGAGAATACGAAGCGCTTCGGGATAGGCAATATGCTCCTGGACCTGGATGCGCGCATGCAGGGTTTCGGGCGTATCGTCTTCGAGAACGGGGACGGCCTTCTGAACGATAATCGGGCCCGAGTCGGTACCGGCATCGACGAAGTGGACGGTGACGCCCGCGACCTTGCAGCCGTAATCGAGCGCCTGAGTCCAAGAGTGGACACCCGGGAACGCGGGGAGCAAGGCGGGATGGATATTGAGAACGCGATTCGGGAACGCCGCGAGGAGCTTCGGCTTCACGATGCGCATGAAGCCAGCGAGGACGACCGTATCGACCCCTTCCGATTTTAAGATTTCGATAAGGCGATCTTCCGCGGCACCTTCCAATTTCGTCTTGAAAGGTGCGCAGTCGAGATACATCCCTTTGAGATTATGCTTTTTCGCTCGCTCCAAGATCTTCGCGTCGGGGAAATCGGCGAGAACGATCTTGATTTCAGCGTCTAACGTCCCCGCCTCAATGGCGTCGACGATCGACTGCATGTTGGAGCCGGAACCGGAACCGAGAACAGCGAGCTTAAGCATAGGAATCTCCGAATTAACGACCGATGACCTTGCGATAACGCTCGATGAGCTGATTCGTCGAAGGATCGTGGTTGAGCGCGGGCCTCGCGGCGGTAAGATCGGAAAGAACGCCCTTGGCGAGGACCTTGCCGAGCTGAACGCCCCACTGGTCATAGCTGTAGATATTCCAAATCACGCCCTGGACGAAGACCTTGTGTTCATACAAGGCGACGAGCGCGCCGAAGGTCTCGGGATTGAGTTCATCGCAAAGAAGCGTATTTGTCGGCTTGTTGCCTTCGAAGGTCTTGAACGGAACGAGCTTTTCGGGAACGCCTTCGGCGCGGCACTCATCGGCCGTCTTACCGAACGCGAGCGCTTCGGTCTGAGCGAAGAGGTTAGCCATAAGCTTATCGTGGAGATCCGAAATCGGGTTATGCGTCTTGCAGCAGCCGATGAAGTCGCAAGGAATAAGGCGAGTTCCCTGATGAATAAGCTGATAGAACGCGTGCTGACCGTTCGTGCCGGGTTCGCCCCACTCGATCGGGCCGGTAGCATAGTCGACGGGATTGCCGTCCTTGTCGACCGACTTGCCGTTCGATTCCATATCCATCTGCTGAAGATAGGCGGGGAAACGCGAGAGATACTGGTCATAAGGAAGGACGCAGTAGCTTTCGGCGCCGTAGCCGTTCGAGTAGAGAATGCCGAGCAAAGCGAGAATGACGGGCATATTCTTTTCGAAGGGAGCCGTGCGGAAGTGACGGTCCATCTTATAGTAGCCCTTGAGCATCTTCTTGTAATTGACGCGGCCGATCGCGAGCATCAAGGAAAGACCGATCGCGGAAGGAAGCGAATAGCGGCCACCGACCCAATCCCAGAAGCCGAACATGTTGTTCGTATCGATACCGAACGCGGCGACTTCCTTCTCGGCGGTCGAAACGGCGACGAAATGCTTCGCAACGGCATCGGCGGAGCCAAGCTCCTTCACGAGCCAATCACGCGCGGCTTCGGCGTTCGACATCGTTTCCTGGGTCGTGAACGTCTTCGAAGCGACGATGAAGAGCGTTTCGGCGGCCTTGACCTGACGAAGAGTTTCGGCGAGGTGGGTCGAGTCGACGTTCGAGACGAAGTGGAACTTCAAATTGCGCTTCGTGTAGGGGGTAAGCGCGATATTGGCCATTACGGGGCCAAGGTCGGAGCCGCCGATACCGATATTAACGATGTACTTGATCTTCTTGCCCGTATAGCCCTTCCAAGTTCCCTTGCGAACGGAATCGGTGAAGTCGCCCATCTTCGCGAGAACGGCGCGCACATCAGGCATCACGTCCTTGCCTTCGACCATGACTTTCGCCTTCGGGTCGACGTTGCGAAGCGCGGTATGAAGAACGGCGCGGCTTTCGGTAACGTTGATCTTCGAACCCGTGAACATGCGCTCGATTTCGGGCTTGAGGTAAGCGTCTTCGGCGAGCTTGATGAGGTTACGCATCACGGCGCGGGAAACGCGGTTCTTCGAGTAGTCAAGCATCCAACCCGCCGCTTCAACCGTGAATTTACCGGCGCGTTCAGGATCGCGCGCGAAAAGCTCCTTAATCGTGTACTTCGTCGATTCAACCATCGCCTCATCGAGAGGCGCCCACTTGATATTGCTAGGGGTGCTCATTTCGTTAATCCCAATCTTTCATAGGCGAGCGGCGTCGCCACCCGGCCTTTAGGTGTACGTTCAATGTAGCCTTCCATGATAAGGAAGGGTTCGTAAGCTTCTTCAATCGTATCGGGCTCTTCTCCGACCGATACGGCTATCGTCGAAAGTCCGACGGGGCCGCCGCCGAACTTGACGCAAATCGTCTCGAGAATCTTGATATCCATCTCATCGAGCCCATGGGGGTCGATTTCAAGGAGCGCGAGCGACTCCTTCGCGACCTCGCCCGTGATGAAGTTCCCGGCCTTGACCTGGGCATAATCACGGACGCGACGAAGAAGATTATTCGCGATACGAGGAGTGCCGCGGCTACGACGCGCGATTTCCAAGGCGCCCTCTTCGTCGATGTCGACGCCGAGTTTCGCCGCGGAGCGAATCACGATTTCGGCAAGCTCCTTCGGCTCATAGTAAGAGAGCCGATTGACGAGGCCGAAACGAGCGCGCAAGGGCGCCGCGATAAGACCGATTCGCGTAGTCGCGCCGACCAAGGTAAAGCGCGGAAGTTCGAGACGGACGCTTCGCGCATTCGGACCTTGGTCGATCATGATATCAATCGCATAGTCTTCCATCGCCGAATAGAGATATTCTTCGACGGTCTTGGCCATGCGATGAATTTCGTCGATGAAAACGATGTCTCCGGGCTCAAGCGAAGTGAGAAGTCCTGCGAGGTCTCCGGGCTTCGTGATAACCGGGCCCGAGGTCGTCTTCACGCTCACGCCCATCGCTTCGCCGAGGATATAAGAAAGCGTCGTCTTACCGAGACCGGGCGGTCCCGAAAAGAGAACATGATCGAGAGATTCGCCGCGCTCTTTCGCCGCTTTGACGGCGAGTAAGAGGCGATCTCTGACCTTCGACTGGCCGACGAAACCGTCAAAGTCCGACGGTCTCAGCTTGTTGTCGAAGGCCGAGTTGCGATTATTAAGTTCTTCTGACTTTCTTTCGCGCATTATTCCCACTCGATCGTGGCCGGCGGCTTCGAGGAAATATCGTAGACGACGCGGTTGATGCCGCGCACTTCGTTGATGATGCGGTTCGACATCGTAGCGAGCGTCTCGTAAGGAATGTGCGTCCAGTCCGCCGTCATCGCGTCGATCGAATTGACCGAGCGAATCGCGCAGGTATATTCGTACGTACGCTGGTCGCCCATAACGCCGACCGACTTGACGGGGAGGAGCACCGCGAATGTCTGCCAAATCGTCTTGTATTCAGGAAGCTTCTTGATTTCTTCCTGAACGCGAAGATCCGCCTGCTGAAGGAGTTTTACCTTCTCTTCGGTGATCTCCCCGAGGATACGAACGCCGAGGCCGGGGCCCGGGAACGGCTGACGATCAAGAAGCTCCGAGTCCATGCCCATCACGCGGCCGACCGCGCGGACTTCGTCCTTGAAGAGGTCGCGGAGGGGCTCGACGAGCTCGAACTTAAGATCCGGGGGAAGACCGCCGACGTTGTGATGGCTCTTGATCGTGTGCGAAGGCCCCTTCAAAGCGTGGGACGATTCGATGACGTCGGGATAAATCGTGCCCTGACCCAAGTACTTGCAATCCTTGAACTTGCGCGCTTCCTCGGCGAAGACGTTGATGAACTCGCGGCCGATGATCTTGCGCTTCTGCTCGGGATCGGAGACGCCGGCGAGGGCAGTGTAGAAACGCTGCGCCGCGTGAGCGACATGGAGATCGAGACCGAGCTTCGCATGGAACATTTCTTCGACCTGCTTGTCTTCGTTGTAGCGAAGAAGACCGTTGTCGACGAAGATGCAGTGAAGACGCGTTCCGATCGCCTTGTGAAGAAGGACCGCGACGACCGAGGAGTCGACGCCGCCCGAAAGGCCGAGGACGACTTCTTCATCGCCGATCTGCTTTTTGAGCTTCTCGACCGTCGAGTCGATCCAGCTCGAGAGCTGCCAGTCGCCCTTCGAACCGCAGATATGAAAGACGAAGTTCGAGAGGATCTGGTTGCCGAACTGAGTGTGGACGACTTCGGGGTGAAACTGAATGCCGTAGAAATGCTTTTCTTCGTGACGAATCGCCGCGTAAGGGCAGTTGTCGGAAGTCGCCGAAGTCTTGAAGCCCTCGGGGATCGCCGAGACGCGGTCACCGTGGCTCATCCAAACGATGAACTTGTCGGGAAGCCCCTTGAAAAGGTCGTTACCGGGGAGGACGGTCATCTCGGTCTTGCCGTATTCGCGCGCTTCGCCGGGCTGAACCTTACCGCCCAATTCCTGGCTCATGAGCTGCATGCCGTAGCAAACGCCGAGAACGGGGATACCGAGGTTGAAAATTTCGTGGTCGATTCCGGGCGCACCTTCTTCGAAGACGCTGTTGGGGCCGCCCGAAAGAATGATGCCCTTCGGTTGGCGTTCCTTGATTACCGAAGCGGGAGTGTCGAAGCGGATGATTTCCGAGTAGACGTGCTGCTCACGAATACGACGCGCGATAAGCTGCGTGTACTGAGAGCCGTAATCCAAAATGAGAATCGTATCCATGGTGAATAGTGCTTAGTGGTTAGTGATTAGTTTAGAAGAAGAGTTTGGCGACTTTGAGCATGCCCTGCTTCCAAGGAACGCGGTGAGAGACGCCGGACTTACCCGCGAACTCCGAGAGGTGAGAAACGTACCAGTCGTAGTTGCGAACGAGCGCCGCCTTGTTCGAATATTTGGGTTTGTAGCCGAGGATATTCTCCGCCTTCTCGATCGAAACGAAACTATCGGTCGACGCGGTTTCGTAGACCCAAGGATAGAGAGGCGATAGGTGAAGCTTCTCGAGAATGCGAAGGATGAAGATAAGGGGCTTTATCGGCATTCCGACGATCTTCTTACCATATCCCGCACGATCGAGAACGGCCTGATAATCTTCCTTCATCGTCGTGAACTCTTTCGCGCCGATATTGAACTCGGTCGCGACCTTGTCCTTAGGAAGCGTCATCGCCGACCAAATCGCCTCGTCGAGATCGTCGACGTCCATAAGCTGATAGCGGTTATTACCCGAACCGATCATCGGGAAGCCGTGACCCGTGTACGCCCAATCGTAAAATAAAGCGAAAACGCCGAGACGCTCAGGACCGACGAAGGACTTAGGGCGGATAATCGAAACGCAGTACCCTTCCTTAATCGCTTCGCGGCAATAATTCTCCGCGTCGATCTTCGCCTGACCATAAGGACCGACGCCGACGAGCGGATCGGTTTCGACAATCGGATGTTTCTTCGGAACGCCATAGACCGCCGTCGACGAAATCTGAATCATGCGATCGAGCTTGAACTTGCGCGCGGCATTAAGGACATTCTTGCAACCATCGACCTCGGTAGAGATAATGTCTTCTTCCGAATATAGGGGAAGCGCCGCGGCGCAGTGGACGACGACGTCGCACCCTTCGGTCACCTTCTCGACCGCGGCGACATCGCGCACATCACCTAAAGTGAACTTAAGCCAGCTCTCATTCTTTTCGGGATAATCGAAATCGGCGATATCGAGAACACGAATCTCTTCGACCCCTTTCGCTCGAAGAGAGCGAATGAGATTGATGCCTAAAAAGCCACTACCACCGGTAACGAGGACTTTCATCTCACTTCTCCATTACGTACCAGAGGATCGAAAAGAATTGGCAGATCGTACCGGCGAGAACGAAGAGGTGCCAAATCATGTGATGATAAGGCAGGTTCTTCCAAAGATAGAAGACGGTACCGACGGTATAAGAAACGCCTCCCAAAGCGAGCCACATCGTCCCGAGGCCACCTAAACCCTTCACGACGGGAACGATGGCGAATACGACGACCCAGCCCATCACGATATAAGCGATGGTCGAAAGAACATGATACTTACCTGTCGTACGGATTTTGAAAAGAACCCCGACGAGCATCGCCACCCACTCGATTCCGAAAATCGTCCACCCTAAAGCGGCATGATCAGTCGAGCGAAGCGTTTGGAGACAGAACGGCGTATAGGAGCCGGCGATCAAGACGTATATCGCCATGTGGTCCATGATGTTGAGAACGTCTTTCGCGGGCTTATAGGTAACCGCGTGGTAAGCGCCCGAAATCGCGTAAAGAAAGACTATTGAGAAACCGTAAACGCAACCGGAGACGATCTTCCAAGCGACATCCGTACCGCTGAGAACCGCTGCGTAGCAAAGTATCGGAATCATAGCGGCTCCCAAATGGGAGCCGACTATGTGCGTAACCGCGTTAGCGGTCTCTTCCCCTGCCGTGCAGGGCTTTTCCCACTCAGTTACCACTGATAGGAGCCTCAGGCATCACGGGAAGCTCGGGGAGCGTTTCCGTAGCTACGGGAGCAGCCGCCTCGTTCGCCATGAGCGAGTGAGAATGCACCGTCGAAGTAAGACGCGCGAGAACGAGGGTATTGAGGAGGAAGATGACGCCGAGAACGGCAGTCGTCTTGATAAGGACGTTACCCGCGTCCGCGCCGAGCGCCGATTCGAGCATGCCGCCACCAAGCGCACCGCCGAGTCCGCCTTCTTTCGGTTTCTGAAGCATAACGACGAGCGCGAGCATGACGCAAACCGCGACTTCAACCACATACAAAAGACCAATTAAGATCGACATCTTTTTCTAACCTTTCTTTAAGTTGATATTATACCAAAATCCGCCGCGTAAATCAAATGTGACGCGGCGTTTCGATACCGAGGATATTGAGTCCTTTGGCGAGAATTTCACCGAAAAGTTTGCAGAGACGAAGGCGCGCGTTTTTCACGTCGTCCTCACTCTTCAAGATCGGGGAATTCTGATAGAAGCTCGAGTAAAGCTGGGCCGTCTGGAAAAGATAGTCCGCGAGCACCGAAGGCTTGTAGGCTTCGGCGGCGCGAACGACCGCTCCCGGGAACTCCAAAAGCTGTAGCGCGAGTCTCTTTTCCGAAGGTGTCGTAACCGCGAAGTCGCCTTCCGGGACTTCGCCGGCCTTTTCCAAGAGCGAGCAAACGCGAGCGTATGCGTACTGGAGATAAGGGCCGGAGTTACCTTCGAGAGCGAGAGCCTTGTCCCAGCTGAAGTCGATATCGGTAATCGGATCGTGGGAGAGGTCGGTGTACTTCACCGCGCCATAGCCAAGCGACCTGGAAAGCGCCAAATCCTCGGGCGAGGGTTCGGGGGCGCCGGAGTCCCCGTTCGTTGTCCGACGACTCATAACAATCGCAAGCGAGCGACGTTGCGCCTCGGAAAGGAGTTCGTCGAGCTTGATGAGATTACCCTCGCGCGTCGAGATCGCCTTACCCTGAAAGCTCATAAGACCGAACGGAACATGAACGAGCTTTGCGTTAATGCCCATCTTCGCGGCGATATTGAACCACTGCTTGAAGTGGAGCTGCTGACGCGCGTCGGTCACGTATATGATGCGCTCGGGATCATACTCTTCGACGCGCATCTTCACACAGGCGAGGTCGCTCGTCGTGTAGTTATAACCGCCGTCGGATTTGCGAACGATCGCGACGCCGAGCTTCTCTTCTTCGAGATTGACGATCATCGCGCCTTCGGACTCGACTGCGAGACCCATTTCGATGAGCTTTTCGACGATGCCGGGCATCGTGTCGTTATAGTACGATTCGCCGCGGTAAGTGTCGAACTTGACGCCGAGTTTATCGTACATGCGGTTAAACTCGTTAATCGAAATCTCGATGAACTTCTTCCACAAAGCGAGGTTCGCTTCGTCACCTTGCTGGAGCTTCACGAGCTCCTTGCGGCAGTCGTCCTTCCAAGCTTCGTCTTCTTTCGCTTTCGCGGCGGAAAGGACGTAGCACTTTTCGAGATTGGGCACGGAGAGATTATCGCGCTCTTCCTGAGAAAGGCATTCACGATAACCCTTGATCAAAATACCGAACTGAGTACCCCAATCACCGAGATGATTGTCGGCGATCACGTCGTAGCCTAGCGCGCGGAAAATGCGGTCGATGGCGTTACCGATAACGGTAGAGCGGATATGTCCGATGTGCATCTGTTTCGCCGCGTTAGGCGAGGAGTAGTCGATTACGATTTTCTTGCCCTTACCGGATTGAGGAATACCGAGAGCCGCGTTCGAAGAGATTTTCGCAAGCTCCTCGTCGAGCCATTCAGGAGAAACGGTAAGGTTCAAAAAGCCGGGGCCGGCGATTTCGACCTTTAGGGAAGAATCGATATTCGCGGCAACCATCGCGGCGATTTCGCGAGGGTTCTTTCCGAAACGCTTGGCGAGCTTAAGCGCGTCGTTGCACTGATAGTCGCCGAATTTCGGATCGGTCGCAGGGACGACCTTGACGAAAGAGAAATCCGCCTCGGGAAAAGTTTTCCCAAAGGCGGACTTGATAGTGTCCGTGAGGTTCACTTAAGGATTATCCCTTTAGTTGAGCTCCATGCGGCCACGACGGGAACGCATACGGATACGAGCGCGCGCGGATTTCTTGCGCGCCTTGACACAAGGCTTTTCGAAGTAGCGCTGGTCACGGAGCGTCTTGAGAAGGCCCTCGCGATCGAGGATCTTCTTCATGCGCTTGAGACCACGCTCAACGCTTTCGCCCTTCTTGAGCTTAAGCTGAATAGCCATTATTTCACCTCCTCACTCTTCGTCTCGGCGGCGGGAGCGGCCTCACCGGCCGTGACCCACTGGAGAACGCACATCTCAGCCGCGTCGCCCTTACGGGTTCCGAGCTTGACGATGCGAGTGTAACCGCCCTTGCGGTCCGCCATAGCGGGGGCGATCTTATCGAAGAGCTTCTGGACGGCCTTCGGATCAAGGGTACGGGAGGCGGCGAGACGACGAGCGGCGAGATCACCCTTCTTGGCGATCGTCACGATCTTGTCGGCGTCCTTGCGCGCTTCCTTCGCCTTGGGAAGAGTCGTCTTGATCGACTCGGCGAGGATGAGGTTCGTGACTAAGCTCTTCATGAGCATAGTACGATGGGCGGTAGAGCGCCCGAACTTCTTCATTACTCTCTGGTGACGCATTGTTGTAAACTCCTAAAATTATTTCTTCTCGAGAAGGTCGGCATCGAACTTATAACCGAGGCTGAGACCGAGCGAGACGAGTTTCTCCTTGATTTCCGTAAGCGACTTCTTACCGAAGTTACGATACTTGAGCATATCGGCCTCGGTCTTCGAAGCGAGCTCTCCGACAGTCGCGATGTTAGCCGTATTAAGGCAGTTCGCGGCGCGGACGGAAAGTTCGATTTCGTTAACGGACATATTAAGGAGCTTTTTGAGCTTCTCGCGATCGTTCTCGGCCTTCGAGTCCCCATCTTCGAACTCGAGGGTTTCTTCACCGGCATAATCGACGAAGACGTCGAGATGACGACGAAGAACGGCACCTGCGGTCTTAAGCGCTTCTTCCGGATCGATACGACCATCGGTCCAGATGTCGAGGACAAGCTTTTCGTAGTCGGTACGCTGACCGACACGAGTGTTCTCAACGAGGAAGTTGACGCGGGTAACGGGCGAGAAGATCGAGTCAATCGCGATCTTGCCGATTTCCTGGTCAGGCTTCTTGTTACCTTCGGCGAGGCAGAAACCGCGGCCCGTCTTGACGTCGCATTCCATTTCGATGGAGCCGTCGATATCGAGCGTGCAGATTTCCTGCTTCGGGTTGAGAACCTGAATATTGTTGTCCTTCGCGAAGTCCTCGGCGGTAACGACGCACGGTCCCTTCGCCTTCAAGGTGATCGTCTGAGGATCACGCGTGTAGGTCTTGAGGAGAACGCGCTTCAAGTTAAGGATGATGTCGGTGACATCTTCCGCGCAACCCTTGATAGTCGAGAACTCGTGGTTCACCCCTTTGATCTTGACGGACGAAATCGCCGCGCCTTCAATCGAGGAGAGGAGAACTCGACGAAGCGAGTTGCCGATCGTCCTGGCGTAGCCGATTTCGAAAGGTTCCGCGGTGAAACGCATGTACGTGGCGGTAGCCGTCGACTCGTCCTTCTGGACGTTCTTCGGCATTTCGAAACGGCTCAAACGGATAGGCATTATTGACCTCCCTTGTGGGTGAAAGTTTTAAATTAACGAGAGAAGAATTCGACGATGAGCTGCATCTCGACGTTTTCGGGGATTTCCGAACGTTCCGGGACGCTGAGCATCGTGCCCTGCATCGTCGTATCGTCCCAAGCAAGCCAGTTCATCATCGGCGACTTGTGGCTCTTGAGCGAATCGACGACCGCGATCATGTTGCGATCCTTCTCGCGAATCGAGACGACATCATTCGGCTTCAAAATCGCGCTCGGAACGTTGCACATCTTACCGTTGACGGTGACGTGGCGGTGCGTGACGAGCTGACGAGCGCCGGCGCGAGTCGGGGAGAGACCGAGGCGGTAGACGATATTGTCGAGACGGCTTTCGCACATCGCGAGCATGACGTCACCGGTAATGCCCTGCTTGGCCTTCGCGCGCTCGAAGAAGAGGCGGAACTGACCTTCGCGCATACCGTAGATGGCCTTGGCCTTCTGCTTTTCGCGGAGCTGGATGCCGTATTCGGACATTTTTTTGCGACGCTTACCGGCACCATGCTGGCCCGGGGGATTGGGGCGACGCTCGAGAACCTTATCGGGGCCGAAAATCGGCTCACCGAAACGGCGGGAAATTTTGCTTCTAGGACCTGTGAAGTGACCCATGATTAGACCCTCCTGCGCTTACGAGCACGGCAACCATTGTGAGGAACGGGAGTCGTGTCAGTGATCTGAGTAACGCGAATACCGGCGGCCTGGATGGCACGAACCGCGCTCTCGCGGCCGGCACCGGCGCCCTGCATACGAACTTCGCACTCGTGCATGCCCTTGGCGACAGCGACGCGAGCGGCGTCCTGAGCGACCATGGTAGCGGCGAAAGCGGTCGACTTACGCGAACCCTTGAAACCGGCCTTACCGGCAGAGCTCCAGGAGATCACGCCGCCACGAGCGTCGGCGATCGAAACCTGGGTGTTGTTGAAGGTCGAGCGGATGAAGGCGATACCGGCAGGAATCGACTTACCGGGACGCTTCTTGGACTCGGTACCCTCGGCAGGAACTTCCGCCGCGGGAGTCTCATTCTTGATTTCTTCGGACATTGTCTAAACTCCTTTAGCGACCGGCCTGCTTGGGCATCGCGATCGAGACGCGCTTGCCACCCTTACGGGTACGGGCATTGGTCTTCGTACGCTGACCGCGAACGGGGAGACCCTTCTTATGACGGAGACCGCGGTAAGAACCGATCTGGATCAAACGGCGGATGTTCTGAGAAACTTCACGACGGAGGTCACCTTCAACACGGAAATGATCCTGGATGTACGTGGTGAGCGCGTGAATTTCATCCTGAGTGATATCGTCCGCCTTCTTCATCGGATCGACATTGCAAGCCGCCAAAACGTCATCGGCGCGTTTCGGCCCAATACCATGGATATAGCGAAGAGCATAGCGAATATGCTTCTTGCCGGGAATATCCACACCCATCATTCTAGGCATATTATTTATTACCTTTCTTAGCCCTGACGCTGCTTATGGCGCGGGTTGGTGCAGATCACGCGCACCACGCCCTTGCGGCGGATGATGCGGCAGTTCTCGCAAATGCGACGAACGGAACTACGTACTTTCATGTTTGTTTTACTCTTTTGAGTGGTCGAATTTTCTGAGTATTATATCAAATTTGCCGCCTATGGCGCAAGGGGGTATTTTAAAAAGAAGAAAGCGACCCTTTTCGAGTCGCTTTCTCTCTTGACCTTGGCCTAAGACCTTGGCCTAGCGCGTCACGCGCTTACTTGCACTTCTTGAGCGCGGCGGTAACGTCGGCGAGAACCTGACGGAGAGCCTTCGGGACGCGGTGAGCGGTCGCCGACTTCTCGGTCGAGTCCTTCGAAGCCTTGGCATCGTATTCGTCGTACGAAGCGCCGATGGTTTCGATTTCCTTGATCCAGCCCTTCTTGTCAACCGTGAGGATGTCCTTGAGGAACTTGGGATTGACGGTGTCCTTGCCGGTGTTGTTCTCGAGCGAGATATCTTCGACCTTGGGGAGGTTACCGATCGCGGTAGCGCGAGCTTCAACCTTGCCTTCGATACGGTCGCAGACCCACTTGAGGACGCGCGAGTTGTCGCCGAAGCCGGGCCACATGAATTCGCCCTTGTCGGTCTTACGGAACCAGTTCACGAAGTAGATCTTCGGGAGCTTGGTCGCGTCGGCGGAGGTGCGCTCCATCTCGAGCCAGTGCTGGAAGTAGTCGGCAACGTTGTAGCCGAAGAACGGGAGCATGGCCATCGGGTCGCGGCGAACCTGACCGA
>JAKSOZ010000002.1 GCA_024405265.1 Kiritimatiellia bacterium
AGCCGCTTACTTTAGAGCAAGTAGCCGCTTACTTTGAATACTGAAGCCGCTTCAATTCAATACCGGGAGCCGCTTGGGGGACGGTAATGATTTGAAGCGCTCCCGATAATGATTTGAACGGGGGACGGTAATGATTCGATCACGCCCCGATAATAAATCAAATGACTTAGCGCGATGAATCGTATGGGCTCCGTCTCCCGCTACGTCTAGACCAGAGTGCTATGCGCGGCGAATTTTTGCGGACAGACCCCAAATATTCGCCGGTGAGATTAAAACAGATATTCGACGAGGGCAATGCCGAACGGTCCGAACTCGAAGGTCACTTCTTCGGCAGCAGTCTTAGGCGTAGGCACATGCACGTCGTGTGAATAGACGACGCGCATATTCGAGACCTTCGCTTTCTCGCGCGGCAAGTTATAAAGCTCGAAGATTTTGCAAAGTCTAGTCGTGAAAGTCTGAGGTTGATCCGAAGGATTGCGAAGAATCACGATACCTTTGGCGAACTTCTCCCTTCCAAGCCAACTCGCATAGCCGTAAACTTCGCCGGGCGGATTCGCGCCCTCCGCAGCTGCTCGTCCGAAGCAAGGATCTCCGCCGACCCAATGAGTGTCTCTTAAGACGATTTCATTCTTTTTAAGCCATTTCACGCCTTTCGCAAGAATATCCCACCACTCTTCATGCATGAGTTTAGGCGTGATGTAATATTCCTGTAGACCGGTGCCACAGGCGACTCCCATCCACACTTCATCGGCAAAGTCCCTCGTCGACTCGGGACTATTCGAGATATCCATCGCTGTCGGCGGACCGCCGCGATTGACGATAATTCCGTGCATCATCATCGAATTAAGCGGGAATAAGGGACTGCGAACGACGAAACGATCATGTATGACATTATCGCGATAAGTGAGCCATTTCTGCCGCGCCGAACCGACTCCTGCCATTCCGAAGTCGGCTCCGCCTCGCCAAATCGAGTCAGCGTACATTACCCAAAACGGACTCGCCCACGTTCCGACAGTCGCGTTGACGAAAACATCCTGTTTCGCTTCGCGCATTTCACCGATAAGACGAACGACGCCGTCGATGTCGCTCGCATGCTCCTTGCCGGCGCCTTCGCAGTCGTGCCCTGAGCCCATACGATCGAACTTGAAGAGATTCATGTCGTAATCTTTAATCATCTTAATGACACGATCACGAAACGCCGCGTAGCAGGTCGGAATCGAGAGTCTAAGGAGGTTATCGCTCGGACGAATATAGCCGTGCTCCTTCGCATATTTAAGACGGCCCCCAAAGGCGCGACCGTACCCACCGCAGGGACTCATCCAACAACCGATCGAAGCGCCCTTATTGCGGTGAGCTTCTTCGGCATGCTTCTTAAAGCCGTTCGGGAACCCGGGATGGAAATCCCAAAACGAGTTCCAATCGTCCCATCCGTCATCCCAAAGATAGGAGTTGATGAAAACGCCGCGCTTCGAGAGAGCTTCGCGGAAAGCGACCATCACGCCGAGGGACTCCGCTTCGTCCATGCGCTTCTTCCAGTCCGGCGTCTCATTTCGCCCGATATTGATATCGTACCACGAATTGTAGTGGGGAAGAACGCGATAAGGATGGGCTCGCTCCGAATTCAAATAGTAGTGGAAATCGCGACGAAATTGCCCTTCGCGATATTTCCCGATAACGTAAGAAACCAACCACGTCTCATCCGGCTTTATATCGAACCCACGCTCGAGTCTAGCCGTCACTTTCCCGTTTTCCACAGTCAGCTTCGCAAGCGGATTCTCGACGCCGATATAAGTTCTCACTTCGGGAAACTTAGCGACCGCTCCGTCGGTAAAGCCCACGCGCTCGCCGGCTCCGCCCGGCGTATAGTCTTTCAGTAACACGAATTCGTCGATTCTAACGGGGACAGTCCCTCTATTGGCGACCTCGATTTGGATACGCTTATAATTCTTCCCTTCAATCTCGGTTCGACGCGCGACGAGATTTCCGAGCCTTACCGACGCGAATACTCTCGTTTTCGCCGCGCTTCGTTCGGAGAGTCGAGCCGCCTTCGGGTTAGCCTTTCGAACTACCGACTTCGACGTACCGCCGGGAGCGAGTTCGATATCGCCGAGAGCGGTCTTCACCGTCTCCGCGCCGCAAATAGCCGCTACAGATAGCGCCAGAACCAATAAAACCGCCTTTTTCATAAATTTTATCCGGTCATCCTTCGCAAAGGCTGGTGGGACTGGGGAGAATCGAACTCCCAACCTACGGTTTAGGAAACCGTCGCTCTGTCCAGTTGAGCTACAATCCCGAAAGCTGAAAAACTTAATTGACTGATATTATATCATATTTCAGACGCGAAATGTCAGCGTCGGACAAAATAAATATCGCGTCCGAAGCGCCGATCATCGCGTAGCGCCCGCCGGGAGCGGCAGCTCCGATAAGGAGATTGCTCCTAGGCTCGTCCGAAAAATGATCAATCGAAACGACAAGATACGGATTGTCAAAACCGAAAGCCTTGAATTCGGACGCGGGCGACTTAAGCGTCACGATCTCAAGCGCGTCCAAGGACGCGAGCGCCGACAAAAGCGACTTCAGCGCTTCGAGATTAACCTTCGAATTCGAATTCACCGCCTCGACGCTCCAGGCGTCGCGGGAAGCATCGTAAACGACCGAAGAGACGATCGGCGAAACGAATCCGCTCGTCACGACGCGCTTGATCGAAGAAAGCGGGAACTCCGCGATTCTCTTCGAACGGAGCGAACGCGGCTCAACGACCGAGAACAACTCGAAGCGCGGCACTTCTTCAATTTCACCGTTTACCGCGACCTTGACTCTAAGCTCCGTCTCATCGAACGCGCGGTCAATCATAACCGAAGTCAAATAACCGAGCAACTTCTTAACGTTTTCGGGGTCGGCCGCCGCATTGATCGGAGATTTAAGCCTCCAAACCGAATTCGAATCGAGCTCCAACGAATAAGTCGTGTCCGAGTCCTTAAACGAGACCGTCGTTATACGGCTCTGCTCAAACGGGAAAGCGCGATTATCGACGATCTTATCGATCTCGAGATTAAGCTTTTCACGAAGCGACGAAGGAATCTTCACGATCGTGCGCCCGAGATCGATCAGCGCATATACCGAGTCGCCTTCCGCAGCCTTCTTACCGATCAAGAAACGTCTTTCGCGCCCGTCATTCGAACCGATGGTGATCTTGATGGCATGATCGTCATCAAGCTCATAACTGGCGAGGACCGTAGCGGGAATATCGCGAGAGGCATCGGCAACGTCGTTCGGCCAAATATAATCGACGGCTTCAAGATCGGTAAGCGACGTCAAAAGCTCACCGACCCAGCGTAGCGAAGCGCGCTGACCTCCCGGTAGCGACCAATGACCGGTCCCGACGCGCGACAACGAAAGATAAGGCTCCAAGCCCTTCTTGATATCGATGGCGCGAATATTCTCCTTCTCTTCAACTACGATTCGCTTATCGCGAAACGCTTTCGACGGACGATCCACTATTTCCCAAAGCGAGAGCGGCGCGACGAACACTTTCGGAATTTCGTCAACCGCAACATACACCCCGTCTCCCGTCGGCGTAAGCGAGCCGAAATCGAGCTTGTGCGAAGAATCGTCGCCGGATATCTTAAGCGTGATAAGCGGCTTATCAAGATTGAAGTCCGACCTTTCGCGACCAAGGCGCAATAGCTCCGCGTCACTTAACGAAACGCTGTAATTCGTAATCGTCAAAGCATCGATCAATTTCGCGATTTCGCGTTCGTCGGCGTTGCCAACGGCCGGGCTCATATTAAGCCACTTGCCCTCCTTTTCGACGAGATGAACCGACGTACCCGCGCGAGAAATCTCGATCTCGTTATAGTCATCCGCTAACGGAATAAGCGCGTCCGAAAGTGAAATCAGCCCGTTATCTACGGAACGGATATCAAGAAACAGATTAAGCGCCGCGACGACGACGATACCGACAATCAAGTAGACGATC
This sequence comes from Kiritimatiellia bacterium, assembly GCA_024405265.1. Lineage (GTDB taxonomy): Bacteria > Verrucomicrobiota > Kiritimatiellia > RFP12 > UBA1067 > UBA1067. Next base: position 3,980 of record JAKSOZ010000002.1, read on the forward strand.
GCGCGAGAATTACTCATTGACGATGCCTCCGACGAAAAACGACAAGCACCAAGAAAAGAAAGATCGCGCTCGGGATCAGGAAAGAACCCGCGAGCGTGAAAATCACGCGAGAATGACGATCGAAACCGGTTGAGAGCTGATTCCATTCTCTTCCACTACCGGTAACCGCGTCAATCCCCGACAAGAACGAGACCACGTTAAGGAAGAAGTCACGATTCGCGTTCTGACGCAGACGAAGCTGGCCGTTCAAAACGAACGAAGGATCTCCGATTACCACCAAGCGCGTCGGACGAATAGCCAGATCTTCGCCGAGCATAGCGCCGCGTTCGACGGACGCGACGACCGTTCGTCCCCCGACGGAAGCGATCGAAGAGAATTCAAGCGCGTCCGCCGCGTTAGAGAGCGTGGTCGCGGCAGAAGCGGTAAAAACCAGCGGACGCTCGAGTATCAACTGAGTTCCTTTAAGCAAATTCGCGGCGACGTGATCGGAGAAGTCGCTTACGATAACGTCACTACCCGAGAGAGTGCGCACGTCGGTAAAGTTAGCGCGCGCGGCGTTAACGCCCCACTGAGGCAAGAGCGAGTTTATTCCACCCTCTTTAGGATTATCCATCATCACTAGGACACGTCCGCCCTGCTTCAAATAAGCGTCGATTCGCTTCGATTCGATCGCCGAGAAATCGGTCTTCGCGCCGGCGATAACGACGACCGCGCAATCGGAGGGAACGTTCGCTTCGGTAGCCAAATCAAGTTCCCGACAACGATATCCGTCACGGGCAAGATCATGAGAGATATCGCTCATGCCCCAGTGACCGTAATCGATTAACGAAAATTCGCCATGGCCGATCGTCCAATAAACGGTTCGACGCTGAACGGGCGTCGTCAGCCTCATGATCGCCGAAGCCGCGCGGCGCTCATCGACGCCGCCGATAAGCGGCAACTCGACGAAAGAACGCGAAGACTCGAAAACGACGCTCGCTTCTTTCGCGCCCGCGCGGACGAGTCGCTCGGAAGCGCCGATATCCCAAGTCGGATCGACATATCGTAGCGTAAGTCTAAGACCGCCGAGCGCGTCGGCTTCGGCCTTTAGCGCACGCATCAACTGGGAGATTTCACGGAATTTGGTCTCTCTACGCGACATGAACGCGGTAATCGTGATATCACCGCGAGCCTCGGTCAAAACGCTCTTCGTACGCGAGGAGAAGCGCGATTCACCTGAAAGCGGAATATCAACGACGAAATTAAGGCGAAGCGCCAATACGACCGACATAGCGCATAAAACGCAAGCGAGCAATATCGTCAACACCGTCGAAAAACGAGCGCTGAAAGAGCCCTTCCCTTTGAAACGAATATACTGAATCGACTTAAGCGAGACGAAAAGCATCAGCGCCGTCGCAAGCAAATAGGAAACAATCGTGCCGCAGCGGAACATACCGGAGGACATGTCGAGGACATGCGCGTCGAAAGGCATTTCGCCGAAACCGACATTACCGGAGTTATACCACTTAGTCATCGCGACCCAAGCTACGCGCGGCAGCGCCACGAGAACCGTCAGCGACGCGCAAGCCGCCGCAGCGGCATGGCAGAAGAACGCGCTCATCGCGACCGAAACCGCCGACCAAAGCGCGCCCTGAAGCGCGAGCGCGAAAAAGGCCGGAAAGAAGTCGATCACGCGCGAAGACGAAAGCGCTATCGGAGCGAAATGATTAAGCTCCAAGCACGAGACGATCGCCGAGAGTACGATCGTAAGCATCGTCATCGTGAAAACGCCGAGATATTTACCTAAAACGTAATCCCATTCCGATACCGGGGTCGAAAGCAAGATTTCGATTCGTCCGCTCGAACGCTCTGAACTCCAGACGTCCATCGCCAAAAACGCCGCGAGGACCGGTAAAACGGGCGAGACGGAAACGGCCCAAATCGAAGAAATAAGCATTCGTCCACCTTCCGCGCTCTCAAGATTGAACGCGAAAAGAACGGCAGAGGCGGCCAAAAAGCCTCCGATCGCGAGCGCCGTCGAATAAAAGCCGCGCGCCATTCCGATCGTGCGACGCCAAGTGATAGTCATCGCGCTCATTTAAGGCTCCCTTTGATAAGACCGTCGATACGAGTTTTCAGAGCGGACGTTTCCACGCCCGCCGTCGGGACTTCCGCTTCGATTATGCCGTCTTTCAAGATCAAGAATCGCGTCGTCCAAGCGGCCATATCTTCAAGATCGTGCCCGGTAACGATAACCGAAGAAAACGCGGCAACGGTATGCAGAATTTCGCCAGCGGCCGCGCGCATCGTACAATCAAGCCCGGCCAGGAAATCATCGAGCAAGAGCACTCTCGGACGCAGCAACATCGCGTCGGCAAGCTGCACGCGCTTTTTCATTCCCCAGGAAAGCTTGCGAATCGGGGTTTTCATGAAGTCTCTAACGCGGCACATCTCGGAAGCTTCTTCGACGCGACGACGGATTCGCTTGTCCATTTCGCCCTTGATCGAAGCGCGATAATGAAGATACTCGCTAACGCTCATGTCTTCGTAGAGAGCGGGAGTCTCAGGCAAATAGCCTAGCGAACGACGATATTTAAGCTGATCCGAAAAAGCGTCATGCCCATCGAAAATGACATTTCCGCCGTCGGGCATCGCGAGCGTCGACAGAACCTTCAAGAGCGTCGTCTTACCCGCTCCGTTCGCTCCGACGATACTCACGACTTCGCCGGGAGACACGACGAAAGACACGTTTCTCAAAACCGTGCGTTCTCTATAAGCGAAACGAAGATTGCGGATTTCAAGCATTAGAGTATCGCTCCGAGATTCATGGAATGAGACGCTTTCAAAAGCACATTATCACCCGACTTCAAAATCGAAGGAAGCGCCGCTTTCAGTTCTTCGACGGTTTCAAAGCTCGCGCAAGCGCGGCATTTCGAACTCGTCTTACCTACGGCGAGAACCATATCGAGACCAAGCGTCGAAGCGAAGTCGAAGACTTCTTTATGAAGTGCTTCCGAAGTTTCGCCGAGCTCGAACATATCGCCTAAAATCGCAATTTTACGCCCTTCAAGCGTAGCGAAAGTCTTCAAGGCCGCCTTCATCGAATCGGGATTCGCATTATACGTATCGTCGATGAACTTAACGCCATTGAGTTCCGACTTTCGCCAACGAGCTCCGGGAAGCGCGAAATTCTCCAGCGCCGAAACCGCTTTCTCGGGAGTAAGCGCGAAGGCCTCGGCTACCGCAAAAGCGAGCGCGGCATTCTTCAAGTTATGTTCTCCGGGAAGAACCTTCGACATCGCCTCTTTCAGCCACGCAGGAGCGGGACCGACCGACCCCGGCAACAAATCCGAGTCGCTATGAGAAAACGAAAGCGCCGCGCGTTTAAGAAGCGTCCCCTTTTCCTCGGCGATTCCCTCACGAGTCTTGAAAAATTCGAGGTGAGCGGAGCCGACGTTCGTGACGACGCCCACGTCAGGGAGCGCGATATCACAGAGCGCGGCGATTTCACCGGGATGATTGGAGCCCATTTCGACCACGAGGAAATCAGCGTCCTTCGGGCAGTTGAGAATCGTGATCGGCAGGCCGATATGATTATTGAAATTACCTTCGGTCGCGTAAGTCGAGCCCAACTGCGAGAGGAACGCTTTCAAAAGCTCTTTCGTGGTCGTCTTACCGGCGGAACCGGTTACTCCGACGACCTTCGCTTTAAGCGTCTTTCGATATTCGAGAGCGACGCGCTTGAGCTCCTCCAGTCCGTCAACGATCCCCGCGGCACCCTTTTCGAGCGCCTTCGGGATATAGTCGTGACCGTCGACCTTCTCGCCTTTAAGGGCGACGAAGAGCATGCCGGGCATAACCTGCCGGCTATCGAACGTAGCTCCCTTGAAATCGATCAAGCAACGCCTCGCTTGGAGTTACGATAGAACGCGACGAGGCGCTTGATTTCAGGAAGCTGTTCGACGTCGTTTTCGACGCGATCGAGCGCCTGCGAACGATTCATGCCTTCGCGATAGAGGAAGCGATGAGCATCCTTAAGCGCGCTGATCGTTTCGCGGCTGACCCCACGACGAGTAAGGCCGACCACGTTAACGCCGATTACCTTACAAGCGCCTTCGACCATGTCGCAAAGCATGTAGGGCGGGATATCCTGACGGATCTTGGTAAGACCGCCGACCATCGCGTGAGTGCCGACCGTGCAGAACTGATGGGAGCCGGTGCATCCTCCGACGATCGCGTAATCCTCGAGATGAACGTCGCCCGCGAGCTGAACCGAGTTCGAGCAAATACAGTGATTTCCGAGAATTACGCCATGAGCCGCGTGGCAGTAGCACATAAACAAGCAATCATCTCCGATAATCGTCTTTTCACCATCAGCCGTACCGAGGTGAACGGTCGCGAATTCTCGGATAACCGTACGATTACCGATTTCAACGTAAGAAACGGAACCGTCTTGATACTTGAGGTCCTGAGTCTTCATGCCAATAAGCGCATAGGGGAAAATCTGGCACTGCGAGCCGATCGTCGTGTGACCGTCGATTATGGCTCCCTGCTTGATGATCGTGCCGTCACCGATCTTGACGTTCGCGCCGATATGAGCGTAAGGGCCTACTTCAACATCCGCGCCAAGAACGGCGCCGTCTTCAATTATCGCTGTAGGATGGATTAACGACATAATATTTCCCTTTCTTTAAAGATGCTTGCGAATGAACTTAGCCGAAAGCACGAAACATACGACTACCGGCAACCAAATCAAAACATGAGGATGCGCAGCGCTGCTCTTTTCGAGCGAGAGCATCAAAATGATCACCATATAGTATCCGAGCGCGACGGCGAGCGAAATCGCCATACCGATCGAGCTCTCTTTACGCTGAGAACGAATACCGAGCGGGATTCCGATCAAGACGAAGCAGATCGACGCCATAGCGAAAACGAAGCGCTTATTGAACTCGACCAAGGTCTGAGTTCGCTCGGCAACGAGCATCTTACGACGAAGCTCAACGCCTTCAGGAGAGTCCTCCGTCGAGACTTCGGCGCCATCCTCCAGGCGATCGATTTCATCGCTCAGCTCGCCGGCGCGACTCAGAATCTCAACCGTTCGGAAGTCTTTGATCTTTCGATTGTACGTTTTCTCTTTGATAACCCCTTTAAGCGTATACGTAAAGCGACCGAATCTCGCCATCGTACGATGCTCTTCATCAAGCGGATCGATAGTCATCTGATAAAGGTCGAGATTCACGTCCGAGCCGTCTTGAATCACCAACGCTTTCGCCGCGGTTATCATACGATCGAACTTCGGGTTAGAATAATCGAAGACGATAAGATCGTAGAGCCAATTACCCTCTTTCGAACCGAAATAAATCTTCGCCTTGGGGAAATCGTTAATCACGCGTCCGGGCTCGAGAACGCTAAGTCCGGTATTGACGGAAATGCCGGACTTTAGAGTGCGCCGGACTTCATGACCGCGCGGCACGATCTCGTTATTGATCAGAAAGCCGATCAACGTACAGAACACGGCGAAAACGAACGGCCACTTCATCACCGACATGAGATTTATACCGCAAGCTTTCATCGCGGCGATTTCGCTATCGGCGGAAAGACGCGAGAACACCAAGACCGACGCGACCAAAAGCGCGAGCGGCATCGACCACTGAAGCGTCTCGGGAAGACTCACGAGGCAGAACTTACCGACCAACGAAGCCTCGACGCCGTCCAAGATAAAGCTGATGATCTGAACCAAAAGTCCGATCGTCAGCACGAACGACAAGACGAGAAACGCGAGCACGAAACTCGAGAGGAACGACCCGAAAACGTATTTGTCGATGGTTCTCACTTGATTTTCAAAAGGAAGTGGTTTTTCTTGCCCTGACGAAGAACGGCGAGTCGCCCTTCAACGAGATCCTTTTCTTCGAAGATCGTCTTATCGTTAACCTTTACGTCATTCAAAGAAAGACCGCCCTGAGACGCCATGCGACGAGCTTCACCGTTCGACTTGAACATACCGGCCTGAGCGGCTATCATGAAGACCGCCTTACCGAGAACATCTTCCTTCGCCATTTCGGCGCTCGGAACATTAGCGAAAACTTTCTCCAAATCCGCCGCGCTCTTGGGAGCGTCGCTCGAGGACTTACCGCCGAACAAGGCAGCGGTCGTTTCTTTAGCGAGTTTAAGGCCTTCTTCGCCATGAACCATAAGCGTAAGCTCGTCGGCAAGCGCCTGCTGAGGAATACGCGCTTCAGGATGAGCCTTCATCTCCGCCTCAAGCGCGGCGATTTCTTCGAGGCTCTTCATCGAGAAGACTTTCAAATAGCGAATCACGTCCGCATCATCGGCACGCAGGAAGTACTGATACCACTTGAAAACGGGCGTCATTTCACCGTTCATGAACAAGGCGTTACCCTCGGACTTGCCGAACTTCTTGCCGGTCGAATCGAGAAGCAAGGGGAAAGTAAGACCGTAGGCGGTTTTCTGACGCATCTTACGAACAAGATCGGTACCGGCGGTGATATTACCCCACTGATCGGCACCGCCGACTTCCATCTGACAACCATAGGTATCGTAAAGATGAAGGAAGTCGTTACCCTGAAGAATCTGATAAGAGAACTCGGTGAAAGTCAAGGCGCCTTCCGAAGCCTCCAAGCGCTTCTTGACCGATTCTTTCGCGAGCATCTGGGGAACGCGGAAGTTAATCGCGATATCGCGCAAAAACTCGATCGCGCTCGTCCCCTTGTACCAGTCGTAGTTATCTACCATTATCGCCGCGTTCGGACCATCGAAAGAAAGAATACGCGAAAGGTTGTCACGAATACCCTTCTTGTTCTCTTCGACTTGCTCAACGGTAAGCATATTACGTTCGGCCGACTTGCCCGAGGGGTCGCCGATAAGCCCGGTAGCTCCGCCGACAAGCGCGATAACCTTATGTCCAGCCTCTTGGAAGCGCTTCAAAACCATGATGGAAACGAGATTTCCGGCCTGCAAACTCTTGGCGGAAGGATCGAAACCGCAATAAACGGTCATCGGCTTTTCGAGCGCCTTTTCAATCTCAGGATCGGTAAGGGCTTCAACGAGCCCACGAGCTTTCAATTCTTCAAGTAAGTTCATACTTCGGTATTATACCATATTTGCGCTTAAAAGTGTATTCCAAAGGAGCATCGTGATCGTCATCGGACCGACCCCTCCCGGAACCGGCGTGATCGCCGAACAAACGGGCAAACAACTTTCCAAATCCGCATCACCGACGAGACGGAATCCTTTCGGCTTCGAAGGATCGGGAATCCGATTGACGCCTACGTCGATAACCACCGCGCCCTTTTTAAGCATGTCCCCGGTAAGCGTATTCGGACGGCCCGCGGCAACAACGACGATATCCGCTTCGCGCGTGAACTTGGCGATATCGGGAGTTCCGGTATGGCATAGGGTCACGGTAGCATTCGTCTCCTTACGTGAAAGCAAAACCGCGACCGGCTTACCGACGATATTCGAGCGACCGATCACAACGGCGTGCTTACCCTTGATATCCATGCCGGAAAACTCAATCAACTTTATGATTCCGTGAGGAGTGCAAGGAAGGAAGCATTTCTCTCCTATGAGCATCTTACCGACATTAATCGGCGTGAAGCCATCGACATCCTTCTCGCTCGCGATCGTATCGATCACCTTCTTCTCGTCGAAACCTTTCGGAAGCGGAAGCTGAACGAGAATTCCGTCGATCGTCTTATCGTGATTGAGTTCTTCGATAGTCCGAAGAAGCTCTTCCTCCGCTATCGTCTCGGGAAGACGGATTTCTTTGGAGTAAATCCCCACTTCCGCGCAAGCCTTTTCTTTCGCGGTCACATAAGAAACGCTCGCGGGATTATCTCCGACGAGAATCACGGCGAGACCGGGTTTGCGACCCGACTTCGCCTCGTATTCCTTAACGCCGCTCGCGATCTCCGCTCGCGTATTCGCCGCAAGGGCCTTGCCGTCGATTAAAATACCGTCCATAGTCTTACGTGTTCGTTTTTGGTATTGCCGCCGGTCTTGAGGAAAAACGTGGTATCGTTGACCTTACCGGCGTCGATTCGATTGGAAGGCGTACCATCGGCCGAGAAGAAGGCGAAATGGCAATTTTCCCAAGTATCGCAACCGACCGGCTTCGCGCAAATGCCCGAGAATTCCGCCGAACGCGAGAGCGTAGCGGAATAATAATTGCGCCAGAAATCTTCGACGAAAGAATAGAATCTGGAGATCACGGGCTTCATACCGGGGTGAAGCATCGTCGAAATCGAAGCGATTTTCACGTACTCGCCTTTTTCTTTATCGAGGAGGCTGCAGGTATAGGCGAGACGATCACTTCCACAAGGCGCGACATCGATCTTAAAGCCGATCTCTTCGCCCTCCTTCCACTCGTAGCGCATCATCGACTTCGCTCCCGTGCCCTCGCCCTCGAAGCGGCTCGCTTCAACACCTTCAGCGGTATAAAGGATATTGGCACGAATATCCACGGGGACAGCGGCCTGTTTAGCTTTGAAATCCAGAGGACTGCCTGGATCCCAAACCGAGAAAATCACCCACTTGCCATCCCAGCGATCTTGAAGACCGCAGTAGCCTCCATCCCATGAAAGCGCACAGAAGTAAGAATTCATCTGGCTTTCCGTTACCTTGACATTGATTTTGATCGAATCGGCTTCCTGCGTCGCAAGCTGATAAATCAAATGTACGCTACGAGCTTGACGCTTGGCGAGGTCAGGGGCATTCTTCGCGAATCCGGCGAGAGCTCCCAACGCACATAGCGCTAACATAAGTTTCTTCATTAAAAAGACTCCTTCACTTAACGCTTATGATTCATCACTTCGCGGAATGCGACAAGACTTCGCAACCGTCTTCGGTGATAAGGATCAAGTCTTCTATACGAACGCCGAGATTATCTTCGAGGTAGATGCCGGGCTCGATCGTCACCAACATACCGGGCACGAGCTTAGTCTTCTGCTTCTTCGCGGCCCAGGGGGCTTCGTGGATTTCAATGCCGACGCCATGACCTAACGAATGACCGAATGCTTCACCATAGCCCTTCTCGGTCAGAAAATCACGGGCGACCTTATCGAGCGCACCGGAAGTCATGCCCGGCTTCGCGGCCTTGATCGCAAGCATATTTGCCTCAAGAACAAGATCGTAAACCTTCTTATAAAGCTTCGAGGGCTTTACGGGAACGATATTGCGCGTCATGTCCGAACAGTACCCGTTAAGCTTAACACCCATATCAACGAGAACAGGCTCCTTACCATTCCAAACGGTATCGTCCGGGACGTGGTGACATTCCGCGGCGTTCTTACCGACGCAGACGATAGTCTCAAAGGCTTCTCCTTCGCCGAGATCAATCATAAGGTGCTGAATAACACGCGCCATCTCGCGCTCGGTCATCCCCGCTTTGAACTTCTTTTGGGCGGCAGACCAGATTTCGTCATTGAGTTTTTCCGCAGCGCGAAGCTTTTCGATCTCGTCCGCCGTTTTGATCGCGCGAAGCTCTCGAACTTCCTTGCCGATATCGACCCACTCGGTCACCTTCTTGTATTTCTTCTTAAGCTCTTCGAGTTTCGCCGCGCTGATTGTACCTTCGTAGCCGACCTTAGTACCCTTCACTTTAATCTTCTTGATATCGCCGTCCTTAAGGTAGGGAGCCAAGCGATGGACCATCGGAACATAGCGGAAGTCGGTATAGAACGTATCGATCGTGAAGCAAGCGTTATCGCAGTCGATACCTGTTAAGCCTCGAACATTTGCCTGATTGAATATCAAAACGCTATCAAGACTTTTTTCTTTCATGAGCTTTTTAAGCTCTTCGACTCTCGCTTCGAACGGATTCTTATTCATGGACTTACCCTCTCTTTTAAGCCTGTCATGGCAGGCAAAGTTACGGATTCGGTCATTTTGACTTGATCTACACCGAAAATATATTCAACCGCGAAGGACTCGATCTCGACTTCCTGCGCGCCGCTTTTCGACACCGGTCCAATCGAATTGCTCTGAGCTCTGCGCCCAACGTCGGCGCGCATCTCCCGCTCCATATCGAGGCCCTCAACAATGCACTTCGTGAAATTCGTAAGCGTCATCACCACCAGAACCAATACGAACATCCCGATCGCCAGTTCCATCATCGCCTGTCCGCGCTTAGTGGCCATAGGGAGTTCCTCCGCTTTGACTCGAGCCCACCCCAGGATTATTTTGACCCGGCGGCTTGCACTTATTGTGGTTGAACTTAAGCCAGGTAATAGCCGTCGTACGGAAGTATTGAGTATCCCACGTTCTAAGCGCCTTACAATATTTACACTTATCGCTTTGGGCGAGCGAGTCAGGACCCAAACTCGAAAAATTCAATAAATGAAGCCGCACGTGTTCAAGCCATTCGAGGTCGGAAGCATTGGTAAGGACGTTAAGCGCACTTCCGGTCGCATTCGCAGCTCCGACGGGGATAAGCCTAACGTCGGTAAAGTCCGGTAAAATCATATTCGCCGTTTCCAAATCAAGGCGCGCGAAAGTCTTCGCCGCGGCATTCGAAACCGTGCCGAGCTTACTCGTACGTATTACGATCGTCGTACCGAAATAATCGAACTCTTCCTTCGGCGTTCCGTCGACCGGAAGCAAATACATCTCTTCCCACTTGCGCCAGTAGTTCTTATCATAGCAAGCCCACTCGACATAGATACTCAACATTTTTTCAAAAAGATCGTCGTCGAGAGGATAGTCGATGCTGCGATCTCTCAGGAACTCTTTGATCGACTCCGGTTCCATCATATTTCCCAAACAGTTCTCTTCAAACTTAACGTGCAAGTTACCGTATTCACAATTCTCGCACTTTCCAACCGCTTCGCTTCTTTCGAGCGGAGGAAAATCCTTGTAGGAGCCATAGCTCTTCAAAAAGTCATAGCAAGAGAAATAAAACCAACACCAATCCTTCGAGAGGATCGCCTGATAAAAACCGATATTGTATAGTAAATGATTGCCGCTGGTAAGATCATAGAACTCGGCATTATCAACTCCCACGCAAAGTCCCGAACTCGCTACCGACTCGATCTTATCGGCATACTCCTTCCAAGCGCCTTCATACGACTGAGGGTAAGGATCATAAGCGTCTTTACTTCCGCTATCATAAAGGATCCTTACAACCAACGCTTGAATGCGCATGATTTTACCGTAAATATCATCCGCCTCAATACCGTTTCGAGCAGCAATCGAGCTCGCGCTCGGAAGTCCATCCAGAGGCCCCAACAACGCCAATCGGCGCTGATTTAGATTGATCTCTACAAGCCTCTTATTGATCTCATCGACCCTCATTTGGGCCATGGCGACCTTCGTGTTGGCTTCAGCGATCTTGCTTTCATTATCCGTTGCTTGGGCGCTATCCAACTCGGCCTGAGCCTCCTCCAACTCTTTTTGCGCCTTAACCAGCTCTATAATCGTTTCGATTATCTCAAGATTCGCTTCCCCTATCTTATTCAATAACTCGCCTTGACCTCGAGCGAATTGAAGCGCCGCCGCATCCGAAGAGTTTTGGACTCTGAATTTATTTCGAACGCTCAGGAACAAGTCAACGTTCAAAACGGCCAAGACGGTAATCGCCACCATGACCATTACAAGATAAACTATTACCTGACCTTTGCGGAACTTCATTTACTGCATATAATAAGGCGCATGAGCTTCGACTTTCGCTTCGCCTCGGATGAAACCGCCGGCGAAACGCACTTCCGCTTTGGTATCTGAGATAAGGCCGCCACCGGAGGATACATTAAGATCCATATCTTTCCAGCGACTATACCTTAGAATCCCGCAAGCCGTGCTTTCGTCTTCGCTTTCAAGGTAGTTACGGAACTTGTTGAGCACATCGAATTCTTCATCGCCGGTAGGCCACTGCCGCGAACCCGAAACGGGAATCGCGGCAAGACGCGCGGTCTTCCGGCACATAAAATCGTTAAGCCCAACGGTTTTGGCTCTAGCCGAACGCTGAGCGGCATAATCAAGGATTATGCGCTCGTTCGTCGAATAAGCAAGCTCGAAGAGAACCAAAAAGACGAAGGTAACGAAGATGACGGCGAGCACCGTCTCAAGCATTACCTGTCCGCGCTTCACTCTTCCTTGCTCAAAGTTCTGATATAGCTACCCTCGTCATCAACGCTACCGATCTTTTCTTCGATATGCTGACGAGCGGCGCTTCCTTCGTCCGAATTCAGCTTTCCGGCAGCGCCGGCAGCCGTCTTACCGATAGCGCGGCTAAGCGCAGTAACGACACCGATAAGCGCAATGGCGATAAGACCGACGATAAGGATATATTCGACCATCGTCTGACCCTTCTTCAGGCCCTTTTTGATTTTCGCTTTCATTTTCATTCATCCTTTCTTTTAGGGATATTCCAAATTAACCATCTCGGTCGAATTCGCCGAATAAACTTTAATTACATCGAAAAGATACCAGAACACCGTCACCACGACCACCAGCGAAGCTAGTGTAATCGCATATTCTATCATCGACTGGCCTTTTCGACTTTTCATTATCGTTGCTTGTAAAACGCATGAGCTCCAAGACCGAGGAAAATCAAATATGGCAAAACCGCCGCCGGAATCGCAGGTAATATACCGTTCTTAGCAAGTATCATCCCGAGAATCACCAAAATGTAAAACGAGAAGAACATTCCAAGCGCACCGAGAATACCTTTGAAAACGCTCTGGCGTCCGGAAGCGATGCCGGCGGGAATCGCGAATAACGTGATTACGACGCAGGCCCAAGGAGCCATGATCTGAGACCAAATATCGTAGAGATAATCGTTCCTGACCTTCGCTGTCAGATCCTTATGCGAGCGAAGATAGCGCAATCGATCATGGATGGAATTATATTTCCAATCGCGATTAAGCATCAAGAAATCGCTAGGTCTTTCACGGAAACCGACGAAAGAACGTAACGTAAGCGCATCGAGTTCCGGAGTCGGCGTCGAGGTTTCTTTACCCGTGACATCGTAGTGCTGGACAACGGGATTGGTAAACCACCATTCACCGTCAAGATAATCCGCGCGCTCGGCCATAATATTCCAAAGACGGACGCCGCCTTTTCGATCTTGGGTAACGCGAACGTTACTGAGCGAATAGCCGTCTTCGTCGATAAGCGAGTCGATGTTCCAAGTTCTGAATTCCTTCGCATTACGAAAAACGAGGTTGTCCGCTTTAGAGACCTGGGAAAGATCGAACCTTTCCGACTTCATCGCCGAAGCCCACTGAGCTCTACGCGGCACGTAAATTTCGTTTACGTAAAGCACGAAAAGCGCCATCGCGATCGAAACGGCCAGGAGTGGCTTCACGATCGTCATGAAGCTGACGCCGCTCGCACGCATCGCGATGATTTCGGAATGGCGACAGAAACTCCACATCGTGTAAAGAGTCGCCAACATCAGCCCGGCCGGGGCAAGGTAATGAAAATACGGCGCGAGATAACCGGCAAAATATGAAACCACCATCATAAACGGCAGCTTCGCAGCCATAAGGCGAGAGAACGAACCGAACAGCTCGAAAAGCACGTAGATCGAAACGAATCCACCGAGGCAGTAGCACAGCGGAACCAAGAATTCGAATAAGACGTATCTGGTTAAGATCAGCATAATGCTCCGGTTAATTCACTAACGGCCTTAAAACCGTGACGCTCGCAATATTCGATGATGCCATCGTAGACTTCCCCGATCACTCCGGGATCGGTAAACGTCGCGGTGCCGACAGCAACTGCAGTGGCACCCGCGAGGAAAAATTCAATCGCGTCCTTAGCTTCGTAAACTCCACCCATCGCGAGAATCGGAAGCTTCGTCGCGTTATGCGCGTCATAGACGAGCTTAACGGCAGCGGGATGAACGCCGCGGCCGGAGAGTCCCCCCGTCTTGTTCGCGATAACGGGGATGCGCTTTTCAATATCGATTACCATCGCCGGAATCGTGTTGATCATCGACAGCGCGTCAGCGCCCGCGTTCTCACAAGCCTTAACGTAGGGAACGATCGAAGGAACGTTAGGCGCAAGTTTCACGATCAAAGGAAGCCTCGTAGCCTTACGAACCGCCGAAACGACTTCTTCAAGAACTTTAGGGTCCTGACCGAAAGTATGACCTCCCGCCTTCACGTTCGGACAGCTCACGTTCATCTCGATCGCCTGAACGACGCCGCCGACAGAATCGAGACCCGCGGCGACTTCAGCGTATTCTTCGATCGACCCTCCCCAGATATTGACGATCATCGGGAGGTTCTCGTGACCCGCATCCTTGACCTGCGAAGTGTACCAAGGAACCGTAACGTCCACGAAATGCTTAAGCCCCGTACCCTGAAGACCGATGGCATTAACGAGACCGCCGGGGACTTCGGCATGACGCGGCATCGGGTTCCCGGGCCAAGGGGTAACGCGAATACCCTTCGCGGTTACCGCGCCGAGCTTCTTATAGTCGACGGCGCCGACATATTCCGTACCATATCCGAAAGTGCCGCTCGCCGTCGTAATCGGCGTCGACATCTTAAGTCCGCCCAAATCTACTGCTGTGTCAATCATATTGATATTATACCAAATTTCAGATGGATGTGGTAAAATTTCGTAGCGCTTCTATGCGATCTTCCAGACTCGGATGAGTAGCCCAGATCGAAGTGCGCTTGGACTCGGTAACGCCAAAAGCTTTAAGCGAATCGGGAAGCGTCCCGGGCTGAAGATTACCAAGGCGACGTAGCGCGGCGATCATATAGACGGGAGACCCCAAAAGTTTCGCGGAACCTGCATCCGCAGCATATTCACGTTTGCGGCTAAACCAAAACACGATTAAAGAAGCGACGATTCCTAACGCGAGGTCCATAACCCATACGACCGCCATATACAAAAACGGATTCGAATCGCGACGTCTTTCTCCTCGCGCGGCACTTGATATGACATGCGCAATCACTCGAGAAAGAATGATTACGAACGCATTGAGCACGCCTTGAATCAGGGTCAAGGTCACCATATCCCCATTCGCGATATGGCTGATTTCATGACCGAGCACTGCTCGAAGCTCGTCCTTCGTCATCTGCGCCATAATCGAATCGGAGACGGCTACCAACGCCGAGTTCCTGAACGCTCCCGTTGCGAACGCATTGGCACTTCCATGATAAATCGCGACTTCCGGTGTTTTGAGATTAGCTTGGCGCGCGAGCGAATCAACTGTCGCCACGAGCCAACGTTCGGCTTCGCCTTCTCTACCATCCACAACTTTCGCTCCCGTCGAAAACTTCGCGATCGTTTTCGACATCAAGAGCGAAATAATCGCCGCGCCAAGGCCGTAAACGAACCCCCAAACGATGAGATAAGAATATTCTCCGAAAAGTTGTTCGATCGGAGCCCCGACAAACATCATCACCAAAGAAGTGACGACTCCAAGCGACACCAAGACCGCGATATTCGTGATCAATAATAATAAGATTCTTTTCATGCGGTAGTATTATACCACATTCGCCACGTCTTTGGCTATCTGAAGCTTTAATTCTTCCAAAGAAGTGAATCGCTTTTCTTCACGAACGAAATCGAGAAATATCACTTCGTAGTTGGAGTTATGAGTGGGAGTGATAAAATGGCGATCTGAATTCAAGAGGTGTACTTCGAGGGTAGGGGAAGACCAAGCGTCTTTATTGAAAGTCGGGGCGTAACCGAAGTTCGCGATGCCGAGGCTTCCATTGAGCTCCACCTTATAAACTCCGGTCTTTAAAGCCATAGGCTTCTTAGGCCGGATATTAATCGTCGGATACCCAAGTTCTTTACCCTTACCTTTACCCTTAAACGTTACTCCACGAACCTTATAAGGACGTCCCATCATTTCCGCAGCCGCTTTGACTTCTCCATTCAAAAGCGCCGCACGAATTCTAGTCGAAGAAATAGGTTCACTATGATAAGTAGCATAGGGAACGACCTCTGCCTCGTAGCCGTGAGCTATTAGCCAGTCGATATTCCCGACTCCGCCCTTCCCGAACGTCCAGTTCGCGCCCGAATAGACTTTCTTTCCCTTGAAATGCTTTTCCGCAAATTCCTCGGCACTCATCGAAGCGAGCTCCCGGGTAAATTCAAGGACGGTCGTGGGCTTCCCGATAGAGGCGAGGCGCTCCTCATTAGACATGATAAGGCGCGGCGCTTTTTCAGGGCAAAGGACTTCAAGCGGGTGCGACGAGAATGTAAGCGCCGACTCGGCTTTGTCCAGAATCTCTTGATGGCCTAAGTGGACGCCGTCGAAGAATCCTACCGCAACGCTTTTGAAAGCGGCATCACGCATGAAGCGAAATCCTTCATCTCGGTTTCGAGAAGCATATCGAAGCGAATCGCCTCTTCGATCGAGAACTTGCCGATTTTCGTGCGACGAAGCGAAGCGAGCGTCCCGCCCATGTCCCGAACGAGCGCTCTTACGATCACGTTCTTATCGCACTTGAGCGAAAACGCCTTCACCCCTTGACCTTGAACTTCCACTTGACCTTGACCTAAATCCTTGACCTCTAACCTATACACGTGCGCCATAAACTGCTTGTGTTCGCCGGTATCGACAACGGAATAAAGCGCTTCCCCTTCCTTCTTCACCGAGCAGAACTTAGGCTCGGTAAGAAAAACGTCGCCGCGGAATTGGGAAAGATCAGGTGAAGGTGTAGGTGAAGGTGAAGATATGTTCTCACCGTAGATGTCGCCGGTATTCGTAAGCCTCGAGAAATCGATAGTGCCCTCGAATTCTTTCGTTTCGTTCATCACTCTATCGACGAATTTGTTCGCGTCGCCGATAAGGAGAATGAAAAGCCCGGAGGCCATGGTATCGAGGGATCCGCCGTGACCTACCTTGATAAGACCGAAACGGCGCTTGATAGTCTTTACGATTGACGAAAACGCGATTCCTGCCGGTTTATCAACGAGCAGGAATCCGTCCAGATTTTCAAGCGCTTTCAGTTGAGTTAAATTCGCCATATGCTAACAACTAACCACTAATCACTTGTTCTCAAGATCAGTCAGAATCTTAAGAACCTCATCACCCTTTTCAAGCGAGAGATCAAGTTGGAAAACAAGACGAGGAGTGAACTTCATCTTGACTTCCTTATTGATGATCTGTTGAAAGCGCTTCGCGTTATGCTTTAAGTGCTGAATCGCCGTTTCCTTGACATTATCTTCGCCGAAAACGCTTACCTTTACAGTAGCATCGCGAAGATCCTTGCCGCATTTGACATCAGTCACGGTGATGAGGTGGGCCGGAATCGAGTCCCCCTGCATCACCGAGAACATCGACTCGGCGATAACGCGCTTCAAGAGCGAATTGATTCTTTCCAAACGATCAACAGCCATAATTCATCACTTACAACTTATCGTTTATCACTCGCGTCCGCATTAAAGCGAACGCGGCAGCTCTTCCATCAAGTAGCATTCGATGATATCGCCGACCTGGAAGCCTTCAAAGTCTTGGAAGCAAACGCCGCATTCCTGCTGACCGGTAACTTCCTTGACTTCATCCTTGAAGTGGCGGAGGGTCTGAACCTTACCGTCCCAAACAACTTCCTTCTTGCGAAGAATACGATACTTCTCCTTGGCGATAAGCGTACCGTCGAGCATCTGCGAACCCGCGATCTTTCCGAGCTTACCGATGTCGTAAATCGCCTTGATTTCGGCGTGTCCCTTGACGACTTCCTTGTATTCCGGAGGAAGGAGATCAAGCATGCACTTCTTCACGTGATCAAGAAGCTCGTAAATGATGCGGAACGAATTGATACGCACGCCGTCATGGCGCGCCTGGCTCTGGACACCGGAGTCGTTTCCGATATCGAAGCCGACGATCGTCGCCTTACCGGCAGCAGCGCTCTTGACGTCAGTCATCGAGACATTACCGGTACCCGTACCGATAACGTTAAGACCGACCTTCTCGGACTTGATCTGACCGAGAGCTTCGACGATAGCTTCTAGAGAACCCTGAGTGTCGCTCTTGACGATAACGTTAAGTTCGCGACGACCTTCCTTGGCCATGCGATCGAGGAGCGCGTCGAGCGTCGCGGCCTTAGAGGAAGAAAGCTCAAGCTCCTTCTTTTCTTGCGCGGTTTGTTCGGCGAGAGTACGAGCGCGCTTTTCGTCGAGCATGACACGGAACTCGGCGCCGGCATCCGGCACGCCGGAAAGACCGGTGCACTTAACCGGCATCGCAGGAGGCGCTTCCTTGATGCGACGACCGTGATCGTCAATAAGCGCACGAACTTTACCGAAATGTTCTCCGATCAAAATCGCATCGCCGACCTTAAGCGTGCCGCCCGTAACAAGCAAGGTCGCACACGGTCCAAGCCCCTGCTGAAGCTCGGATTCGATGACATAGCCGTTCGCACGGCGGTTCGGATTCGCCTGAAGTTCGAGAACCTCGGCCTGCACGAGGATGTTCTCGAGAAGCGAATCCACGCCTTCGCCGGTAATACCGGACACAGGGCAACAAATGATATCGCCGCCCCACTCTTCAGGAGTAAGACCGGCCTTCTGAAGTTGTTGCTTGACACGTTCGGGGTTCGCCGTCGGCTTATCGCACTTCGTCATCGCGACCATCATCTGAACACCGGCCTGACGAGCGACGCGGATACATTCCTCGGTCTGAGGCATGATGCCGTCGTCGGCGGCGATGATGATAACGGCGATATCGGTAAGCTGAGCTCCGCGAGCACGCATGGCGGAGAACGCCGCGTGACCGGGGGTGTCGAGGAACGTGATTTTCTTACCGGCGATTTCAACCTGATAGGCGGAAATCTGCTGAGTGATGCCACCGGCTTCCCCGGCAGCGACGTGTTCCTTACGAATCCAGTCCATAAGAGTCGTCTTGCCGTGGTCTACATGACCGAGGAACGTAACGACAGGAGCGCGAGTCTTAAGACTTTCAATCGGGTCCTCCGGAATAAGATCGTCAGCGTCAATGGCCTTCAGAACCGGCTTCGCGGCGCTCTTATCACGAGCATGCTCGACGGTAACCTTAAAGCCATACTTCTGAGCGACCTTAATCGCAACCTCAGGTTCAACTCGCTGATTGATCGAAGCGAGAATCTTAAGGCCCATCAAATCAGCGATAAGACGATTGGGCTTGATATTGAGCTTCGTAGCAAGATCCTTGACGATAACGGCTCCACGAATCGAAATCTCCTTCGACTCCTCATTGATCGAAATTCGTCCGGAAGGAGCGGTCTCACGAGAAGGATTGGCGAAAGCACGCTTTTCGAAGCTCTTCATCGCCTCACGATCCTTCTTGTTCTTCTTGGAGCCACGACCTTCATCTTCGTAGTCGTTGACGACCGGCTTCGGGGGTCTGGGTTTCGGAGCGGCCGCGACGGATATCGAAATCGAGCCGACAACAGGCTTCGCCTTCTGGAGCGGCTTGAAGCCCGAAGAAGCGGTAAGTCCGGTTTTGGCGGCGGAAATGGTCGGGATCGGTTTCTTCTGAGGCACTGCAGGAGCCATGCGAATCACCGGCTTAGGCGGTTCGACCTTGATTTTGATCGATTCTTTAGCCTTAACCTCTTCTTTAGCCTTAATTTCAGCCGCGACTTTGGCTTTCGCTTCTTCAACGGTGGCCTTGATAATCGCCTTCGGAATACCGGTTACAACACCGTTCGCAGCGATTTTAGCGACTTCAAGATGCTTATCGAGCGAAGCCTTCTCGCTTTCGATATGCTCGGATTTGAGTTCAGCCGCGCGTTGAGCTTTGGCCTGACGCGCGGCAAGTCCCTCAGAAGAAACACCCTTCAAGGCGAGGCTGATGCGTCCGGCTTCGTCTCCGTTCATCGTACTGATCGCACTGGTAGCCTTAATTCCAAGCGAAGAGGCCGCTTTGATGACCTCCGCGCTCGTGACGCCGGCTGCTTTCGCTATTTCGTAAACTCGCATAAACTATCAAGACTCCCTTAATTATTCTTCGATCGACTGACCGGTAGTAAGCGCATGAACGGCTTTGGCCGCAGCATAAACGCCCTTACCGGTAATTTCATCAAGACCTGTCGAAGCAATGAAGCTCGCCTCGTCTTCTTCGGCGATACCGTCAACCGTGAGATAACCTGCGTCAGCCATCTGAGTGGCGATAGCGGTGGAAACAGAGAACATCTCGGCGAGTTCCTTAATAGCCTCCGCCTTCTGATCCTCGAAGCTCGCAAGCGCCATCGACTTCTTGATCTCCACGTGCCAACCGGTCAGCTTCGTGGTAAGACGAACGTTCTGTCCGCGCTTGCCGATAGCGAGCGAATACTGATCCGCAGCAGCTACGATATGAACCGTATTGGGCGCAACGGGATCGACTTCGATCGATTCGAGTTTCGCAGGCGCGAGGGCCTGAGCGACATACTGACGAATATCCTCATTCCAGCGAACGATATCGATCTTTTCTCCGTTCAGCTCGCTGACGATCGAACGAACACGCGTACCGCGCTGTCCGACGCAAGCACCTACCGGATCGACATTCTCATTAGCGGTACGAACGGCAAGCTTTGCGCGATAACCGGGATCGCGGCTAACGCCCATGATTTCGACTACGCCGTCGGCGATTTCGCTTACCTCTAGACGGAAAAGCGCTTCCACGAACTTAGAGCTCGAACGGGAAAGGACGACTGACGGGCCCTTCGCGTCCGGATCGACACGAAGAATGATGGCCTTAATGGGATCGCCGACCTGATAATCTTCGGTAGGAATTTTCTCCTTGCCGGGAAGAATCATTTCGACCTTCCCTACCGTCACATAAGTATCACGATGAGAGACGGCGGAAACCGTTCCGGAAACGATATCTCCGATACGATCCTTATATTCGGAGAAGGTGTTCGTACGCTCGGCTTCGCGAATCTTCTGCATGATCATCTGACGCGAAGTCTGAGCGGCGATACGTCCGAGGCGCGAAGCAGGCATCTCGATTTCGATCGTGTCACCTTCTTTCACAGGATTGCCGTGGTTGAAACGCGTAGCACGAGCGATCGTAATGAAACCGGGGCCGGTTTCTTCGTCGGAAGCGACGAGCGTATCGTAAACGTGCAAGGAGAAATCCTTACGATCGATGGCGACGCGAAGATCGTTGGTGACATCATGATTCTTACGGGCAGCCTGCTGAATAGCCTGCTCAATCGCCGTAAGGACGATTTCACGGCTGACGCCGCGATCATTCTCGATGTGCTGAACGACTGCCAGCAACTGATTGTTCATTGCCATCTTTATTCTCCTTGTTTCTGTCAAAAATCAAATACATCCCTGCGGTTCGACCCTAGGGATCGCCGAAATACTGCGCATATAATAACATATTCCGCCGGGAAATGCAACCCGGCGGAATATTTTTCGGCTTATTTATAAGTTCTTGTTAAAACTTATCGGCCGCTGCGACCACGGAGCGAGCCGTGCGAAAGGCACCCGTCGTACTTACGAACGAGGAGATGCGATTCCATGATGCGCAAGGTGTCAAGCGCGACACCGACGATAATGAGAAGCGAGGTGCCGCCGAAGAACGAGGCGATCGCCCAAGGAATCGACATCCAACCCATAAGACACATCGGAATCAAGGCGACGATAAGAAGACCCGTTCCTCCGATAAGCGTAAGTTTCGTCATCACATCGTCGAGATATTCCGCCGTCGCACGACCGGGACGAATGCCGGGAATGTAAGAACCGTCCTTCTTCAAGTTCTCGGAGATATCGATCGCGTTGAACTGAGTCGCGACCCAGAAGAACGCGAAGAACATAATGAGAACGGCATAAGCGATAAGGTGAGTGACCGTCGGATTGGAGAGATCCTGCGCGAAACGATTAAGCGTACCCGAAATACCGCTCGAAGTGGCATCCGTAACCTTCATAAGAAGCGCCGCGGGAATCTGAATGAGCGGCTGCGCGAAGATGATCGGCATAACGCCCGTGTAGTTCACTCGAAGCGGCATGAAGGTCTGCTGCATACCGTAGGTATTGCCACCGCCGACCGAACGACGGGTCGTGTGAATCGCAACCTTACGAACACCCTGGGTAAGAAGAACCGTACCCATAACGACGAGGAGGAAGAAGATGATAACGATCGGAAGTTCGGCGATAGGAGCGGAAGCCTGAACGCCGGCAAGACCGAAATAACGCTCCCAGGCGCTGATGATCGCCTGCGGAAGACGCGAGGTGATGTTGATCATGATGATGAGCGAAGCGCCGTTACCGATACCGAAAGTCGTGATCTGGTCGGCGAGCCACATGACGAAGAGCGACGCGGTCGTCATGCCGATAACCGTCATAAGCTGGAAGCCGAATCCGGGATTAGCGACGATTTCGACACCGGCGAAAGCAGGGCCGAGCGCACCAGGGTGGGAGAGCGCAGTCGCGATACCCCACGACTGAACGACGCAAAGAATGATCGTCAAATAGCGCGTGATCTGGGCGAGCTGCTGACGGCCCGATTCCCCTTCCTTTTTAAGCTTCTCGAGCGCGGGAATTACCGAGCCGAGGAGCTGGGTAACGATCTGAGCCGAGATATAGGGCCAAATCGACAAGAAGCCGATCGCGCACTGACCGAGCGCACCGCCCGTAAAGACTTCAAACCAATCGAGCATACCACCGCCCTGACTGTTGGCCTTGAAATCGGCGATAAGGTTCTGAAGCGCCTGCCAATCGACACCGGGAGTCGGAATCTGCGAAATCAAACGGCACACGAAAACGAGGCCAAGTGTAATCAAAATTTTCTTACGAAGTTCCGGAATACGGAATACGTTTGAAAAGCCCTTCATCATCGACATAGTTATTTCTTCTCCTTCAGTTTGGAAATTATTAGAAATATTTTATCATAAAACCGCGCTTACCGCAAGGGCGATTTGGCAATCGCCATAACTGCCTTTCGAGCGGTCGAGAACGCGAGGGTCAAGTTGTAGCCGCCCGTAGGCCCGTCGATATCCATAACTTCGCCCGCGAAATAGAGGTGAGGAACGATTTTCGATTCCATGGTGTGCGGGTCGATTTCGGCGGTATCGACGCCGCCTATCGTCACAATCGCCTCTTTTACGGGACGCGGACGAAGGTTCTTGAATTGAAGGCGTTCGTGACCGAACCAAACCTCGATAATATAATCTTTCAGATTCTTATGGGCAATGAAGCGCTGGGAATTGTAAACCGCCGCGCCGGAAAGTCCGAACGACTCACAATCGACTTCGCCCTTATAATCGAAAAGCGTCGTCTTCCCATCGGGCGTAAGCACCTTCGCGCGTCCATCTTCGAAGCGCTGCCCCGCGAGACGCGTTATGCGAGGATCGCTCGTCTCAAGCCCGATAAGCCCCGACTGATAAGGAACGATCTTGTGTCCGAGCGCTTTCGCGAAATTCTGACCGTCGCCTACCGAGCCGAGCTTCGGGTAGCTTACGCCTCCCGTACAAAGAAGGACATTCTCCGCCCACAAAGTGAAATTCTTCATCCCGACGATAAAGCCGTTTTTCATCGGCTGAATCCCGGTAACCGCGGCATTCGTTAGAATCGGCGTTTCGCTGTCTCTTAAAAGGTCGCCGAAAGCATGAACTATCGTGGTCGCCTTTCCATCTGCCGGGAACATGCGCCCATCGCTCATGCGACGTAAGGGAATGTTCAACGACTTGAATCCGGCGATGATCTTTCTCGGACCGCACTCACGAATCGCTTCGGCAACGAAATCTCGGCAAGGCCCGACATCCTCGAGAAACTGTTCGGACGAGAGGTCTTTCGTGAAGTTGCATCTCCCGTTCGCGGTCATAAGAACCTTCGAACCGAGTCGCGCCTTGCGCTCGATCAACACGGCGCCGACTCCACGCTCTGCGGCAACCGCTGCCGCGAACATTCCTGCGGCGCCTCCGCCCACAATCGCGAGTTTTACGCTTTCATGCTTCATACGTCCGCCCTCACTTCCTGAATCGTTTTAGCGCCTGTCAAAACCACAATAAGTCTATCTACTCCTAGCGCGACACCCGAAGCCATCCCCATTTCAGGAAGGCACTTGAAGAACGCTTCATCGAGCGGATAATCGCTCTCGCCTAAGGCGCGGCGGTTTTCCTTCGCCTTCGCAAAACGGCGGCGCTGCTCCGCTTCGTCGCAAAGTTCCGAGAAGCAGTTCGCGAGCTCCATACCGTCATAATAGAATTCCCAGCGCTCCGCCACATCGTAAGTACCGAGCGCAGAGTGTCTGGTGCTTAGGCGAGCGAGCGAAGCGCACTCGGGAGGATAATCCATCAAAAAAACGGGGTCGCCCATTTCTTTCAGAGCCGGCTCGATCTTGGTCGCCATATCGAAGTCGAAGCGATCTTGGTCGAAACTTTCCCACGGATCCCACTGAGCGAACTTAAGATACGCTTCGCGTACCGTCAGCTCACGAAACGATAAAGGATAAGTGTTAAGTGATAAGTGAAGGAAGAGCTGCTTTAAATCTTCTTTAATATCGAGATAGGACGCGTCTTTCCGATACCACTCGATCATCGTGAACTCGGGATTATGACGCGAGCCGAGTTCTCCTTCGCGAAAGCAAGGGCCGATTTGATAGATTTTGTCCATTCCTTCGGCAAGAAGCTTCTTCATCTGGAGTTCGGGAGATGCGCGAAGGAAGCCACCGTCTTTGCAAGGCGGACAGTCGATATGCTCTTCGGGAGCGGGAGCGGGAATACGAACGGCGGTTTCGACTTCCGTGAAGCCGAGCTTATCAAAGAAGTCGCGTATCGCTTTAACGATACGCGCTCTTTCCTTCAACTTAATGATATCGCTCAAAGTACTTCGTAAGGAGCTTTTCCATTCTCGTTTCGAGCCAAGGAGTCACTCCCCAATAATCGCGGAGATTCAAATATTCGTTGATCGGGCCCGGCTGACCGGGCTTCACACCATATTCGCACTTGAGTAAGATATTGCGCGCCGTCGCTTCGGAGGAAACGAACTCGATGACCTGAGTCTTGAAGCCGAGGATGCGAAGGAGCATCGCGCGGAACGAGTCGGTCAAGATATCGCAAAGACGCTCGCGAAGAATCGACTGACGAAGGAGACCTCCGAACGTATCGCGGGAAGCGACCGCCTTCTCGACCTTGCCGAGATCCTTCTGAAGCTCATGCTGACAGCAAGGCGCGGAAAGAATGTACTTCGCCTTCCATTCGATGCCCTTCGCAAGCGCTTCGTCGGTAGCCGTGTCGCAAGCATGAAGCGAAATCACCATCTCGACCTTCTCGAGATTGACCGCCGCGAGATCGGATTCGATGAATTCGACATCGTTCGCGACATCAAGCTGCTCGGCCATTTTCTTCGCGGCGGTTATGACGTCGTTTCGGCGATCGATACCGGTAACCTTGACGTTCTTGAAGCCCAAGGTGCGCGTCAAATAGAAGTACAAAGAAAGCGTCAAATACGCCTTCCCGCAGCCGCAGTCGACCACACGGAAAGGAGTCTCTTCACCGGGATTGTAATTCTCGACCGTTTCCTTCACGACCTTAAGGAACTCATTTACCTGGTCGTATTTGCCGCGCATCGAAGCGCGAATCTTGCCTTCACCATCCGCTAGGTTGATCGTGCGAAGAAGCGCCGCGCTGTCGAAGCTCGTCAAAGGCAAGTTCTTGACGCGATCGTGGGGCTTTACGGTAACGACGCGCTCCATTTCGGCGGAGCGCGAAACGAGGACGTGGCCCTTCTTGGTGACGCGAATATGAAGGTCGCCTTTCGCGGTCATGATATGCATATCACGAGCGCCGCGCTGGGCGATGATCTCCTCAAGACCTTCTGCTGCGGCGTTCATGTCGAAGTTCTTGACCTGAACTTGACCTTCGTCGGTCATTTCGGCCTGGAACTTCTTTTCGCCTCCGATTTCGACGGGGCGCATCGCGATCTTGAACTGCTTGCCGTTCCTGCGAACCGACTGGACGATCTTCATGAAGCCCTCGCCCAAAACGCGCTGGCGAATCTCTTCCTTAAGCTTCGGCTCTAATTCGAATCTTTCCATAACCACTCCCAACTACACACTACCCACTACTCACTTCGCAGCAACATTGCTGCGACGACGAATCATCCACATCTGAACGATCGAGAGAACCTGCGAAAGCGTCCAATAGAGCGAGAGCGCGGACGGGAAGTTATAGAACATAACGAGCATCATGATCGGCATGAAGACCATCATCATCTTTTGCTGATTCTTATCTCCCGTCGAAGGCGTGAGCGCCGTTTGAAGAGCCATCGTAGCCGCCATCAAAATGGGGAGAATATTGATGCCGCCGAACGGGAGATACGCGGAAAGAAGCCCTTCCGGTTCGGAGAGGTCGGCGATCCAGAGGAACGACGCGTAGCGAAGTTCGACCGCAGAGCGAAGGACGTTAAAGAGCGCGATGAAGACGGGGATCTGAACGAGCATCGGGAGGCACGAGCTCATCGGATTCACCTTGTTATCGCGATAAAGCGCCCAAGTTTCCTGCTGAAGACGCTGAGGATTATCCTTGAACTTTTCCTGAATCGCCTTCATCTTGGGCTGGAGCTCCTGCATCTTCTTCATGCCGACCGTCGACTTGTGAGTGAGCGGCCAGAAGACAAGGCGGACGATGATCGTAAGTAAGATAATCGCGATACCGAAGGAGGGAATCATCGAATGGGAGAGGTTCAAAACCCAAACGAGCGGGTAGCAGACCCAGCGCCACATTCCGAACTCCATCACATCGCGCATCCCGAGATCCCAGAGAAGCGCCTGCTTCTTCGGGCCCACGTAAAAGAGCGTCGTACGCGACTTCTCGAGCGCGGCGAATTCGGCAGCGGACGCGACCGATTCGGGACGATACGAGGAGGAGCTCATGTCGCGCGTCACCTTCGTGACGAAGCCGGTCATCGTGTCCGTCGAAGAAGCGAGCGAGGAAACGAAGAAGCGGTTCTTGAGAGCGAGATACTTCTGCGCGCCGGGAACGGGAATAACCGTTTCCTTCGGCATATTCGCCGCGTTCGAAGAGCCGCTGCAACCACCGACTCCACCGACCAAGTACGCCTTAAGGGGGCTATCACCTTCGCAGTGGTGAATGACCTTCCCGCCCTTCATATCGATAGCCCAGCTGTCGACCGAGAGGAGATCATTCTTAGATAGACCCATATTGACGACGCCCAAGGAGAGACGGTTCGCTCCGAGCGCCGCGCCCTTCACCTCTTCGAAGAGTTCGAGCTTGTAATCTTCCTTAAGCGTGAAAGTCTTCTTAAGAGTCTCATTTTCGAAAGTGATGGTGTTGCCGTTAACCTGTGCGCCTTCGAACGCCATCATCGGCGCGCCGTTGAGTTCAAGGTTGCCGAGGGGCGAGGCCGAGAAGTCCATCTCAAGGGCGGGATTTTCTTCGGAAACATCGCCGACTTTAAGCGCATACTTCTTCAACGTCGCCTTCTTGAGAGCGCCGCCATGAGTCGTGAACTCGAGCTTGACTAGCTCGTTCTCCAAGGTCGCGAGCTGCTCGGGAGGAAGCGGGGCGCTCGGCTCCGCCTCGGCTTGAGGAGTAGGTTGTAGGTCTACAGTGGTAGCTTCGGCAGCTTGCGTATCTGCACTCGGCGCTTCCGCACTCTGCGCTTCCTGAGCGGCAGGAGTTTCTGCCTGCGTCGCAGTCTGCTTCGACGAAGTAAATACGTACCAGGCGAGAACTAACCCGAGTACGACACAAATCAACTTTTCGCTCTTATTCATTCTTCTCTCACTTTACCTTTTACACTTTAACCTTTACACTCGAAACGGACGCGCCAGCGTCCTTTCGGAGGAACGGGATCATATCCGTGTTTCCCGAACGGGTGACATCTTAAAATCCGCCATACCCCCAAGAGGGTTCCTTTCAGTGCGCCGTGGACTTTCAAAGCTTCAATCATGTAGTTAGAACAACTCGGCTCGAATCTGCAAGCCCCTCCCATCATCGGCGAGAGGACGATTTGGTAGGCTCTAACTAACGTGATAAGCGCCGCGCGCACCATTTCATCTCCTCCATCACTTCTAAAGTCGTTTTCGTGATAATCGACGCGCGAGCGATGAATATCCACTCCGCATGCTCCGGCATCACGCCTTCTTTCACGAGAAGACGAAAAGCTTCCCTCATAAGCCGCTTCGCACGATTGCGATCGACCGCATGATGAAAGCTCTTCTTGGAAACGACGACGCCGGCCATTTGGCCAGCGTCGAGTGACGAATACTGCCACGCGACGAGGAGACGTCCCTTTATGGAACGCCCCCGGTCGAAGACACGAGAGTACTTCGCGCCGGGGAGCCGCGTGGACATAACGCCCAAAGTCCTTAGACCTGCGTAAGGCGCTTACGGCCCTTCGCACGACGGGACGCGAGAACCTTACGTCCGCCCTTCGTCGCCTTGCGAGCGCGATAACCGATCTTCCTTTTCCTCTTAAGCTTCGAGGGCTGCCATGTCATCTTCATTGTTTAGTTCCTTTCGACTGAAATTGAGCGCATATTATACCATATTTTCCGTATGCTTTTCAAGCGCCCAATTTCCATGTACTTTACTTGGTGGCCGTGCGGTCGTTATATTCGCCCGATTCGGTGTTGATGCGAATCGTGTCGCCCTCGTTGATGAACAAGGGAACGGCGAGCGTGTAGCCGCCCTCGACCGTCGCGGGCTTCGTGACCTTACCGGAAGCGGTGTTGCCCTTAACGCCGGGTTCGACCTTAACGACCTTACGCTCGACGAGCTGAGGGAGATCGACGCCGATAACGGAGTCATTGAAGAAGAGGGCCTTCACTTCCATCTCGTCCATGAGGAAGTACTTCTTATCGCCCATGACTTCATAAGAGACGCGGATTTCTTCGAAGTTCTCGTCCGTGAAGACGAACGCCGTTCCGTCATCATACGAATAAGTGACCGAATACTGAAGAAGTTCGGGCTTTTCGAACTTATCGCCCGAGCGATAGCTCTTCGTCATACCCGTACCCGTGATCATATTACGGAGTTTGCAGTTATAGATCGCCTGACCCTTACCCGGCTTCGAGAAGTCGAATTCCGTGATTTCCCACGGATCACCGTCGATAAGAAGCTTAACACCCTTGTGGAGTTCACCTGCACCGATTACTTCACCCATTTTATTCTCTCTTTCTTTTTTACTTTAAGCTTTAACTTTAACCTTAAACTCTGTTTATTCTCCGAACTGGCAGTCGAGCGCGTCAGAGATCATGTCGATAGCTTCCTCGAGGTCCTCTTCTTTGAGGCTCAAAGGCGGGAGGAAACGAACGACGTTCTTACCCGCGGTAAGCGCGAGGAGCCCCTGCGCCGCGAGAGCTTCAACGACGTCTTTCGCTTCGCCGTCGACGACAAGGCCGAGCATCATGCCCTTGCCGCGAACTTCCAAGAGCTTGTCGTACTGATCGACGAAACCCTGAAGCGCTTCCTTGAGAAGCGTGCCGATTTCCGTCGCCTTATCGAGAAGCTTTTCGTCTTCGATGATCTCAATGACCGCGAGAGCCGCGGCAGCTGCGACCGGATTACCTCCGAAAGTCGAAGCGTGGGAGCCGGCAGAAAAAACGTTCGCGGTTTTTTCGTTCATGACGAGCGCGGACATCGGGATGCCGCCGCCGAGCGCCTTCGCGAGCGTGAACATATCGGGCTTAACGCCGTAGCCCTGCCAAGCGAACCAAGTCCCCGTGCGACCCATTCCGCTCTGAACTTCGTCGCAGATCATAAGGAGATTCTTTTCGTCACAAAGCGAGCGGACGCCCTTCATGAATTCCTCAGTCGCGGGAGTGATACCGCCTTCGCCCTGCACGGGTTCGAGCATGATCGCAACCGTCTTGTCGGTAATCGCCGCCTTAACCGACTCGAGATTGTTGAAGTCAGCGTACTTGAAGCCGACGGGCAAGGGGTCGTACCCTTCCTGACACCACGCCTGACCGGTAGCCGTAACCGTAGCGAGCGTACGGCCATGGAAGCTCTGACGCATGGTGACGATTTCGTAACGTCCCGACTCCGCGCCCCACTTACGAGCGAGCTTGATCGCCGCTTCGTTCGCTTCCGCGCCGGAATTGGCGAAGAAAACCTTACCGCCGAGCCCGGAAAGTTCGACGAGTTTCGCCGCGAGACGAGTCGCGGGTTCATTGATGAAGAGATTCGAGCAGTGCGTCATCTTCGCCGCCTGCGCCTGAATCGCTTCGATTACCTTGGTTCTTCCGTAACCGACGTTCTGGACGCCGATACCGCTCGTGAAGTCATACATCGCGCGGCCATCCGCATCACGCACGGTAACGCCTTTGCCGCTCTGCAAGACGATGGAAGGAGAATATGTCGGGGCGACCGACGACTTGTAAAGATCAACTATTTCCGACGATTTGCTCATTCTGTTATCTCCGTTCCCACGCCATCACGCGTGAATATTTCCAATAATAATGAGTGGGGCATACGACCATCGACAAGGTGAACTTTTTTCACCCCTTTCTTGATCGCATCCTCGCAACTCTCGATTTTCGGGAGCATTCCTCCCGATATCACTCCCTCGCTTTTAAGTCGGGCGATGTCCCCGAGCTTAAGCGTGGAGATCAGCGTCGTCGGATCCGAGGGATCTCGAAGAAGCCCCGGCACGTCCGAAACGAGCGCGAACTTGCGGACTTTCAAGGCCTTTGCGAGCGCCGCAGCGGCATAATCCGCGTTGATGTTATATAAATGGTGATCATCCTTCCCGCTGCCGAGAGGCGTGATGACGGGAACTATCCCCGCGTCGAGCATTTCGACTACCGCGCGAATTTTAACGTCCGAGACTTCTCCGACGTACCCGCGATCAGGCTCCACTATTTTCTTCGCTTCGAAAATCCAATTGCCGTGCAAGGGCCTCGCGATGGCACCGCGATTATTGAGCCTCGTTACGAGATCGGGATTGACGAGATTATTGAGCGTTCTGCGAACGGTTTCCATCGTCTCTTCATCGGTAACGCGAAGCCCGTCCACGAACTTCGGCTCGTGTCCGGACATTTTAATCGCCTTGGAAATCGCCTTGCCGCCGCCATGAACGACTACGATTTTCATACCGACGGCGTCCATAAAGGCAATATCGGCCATAAGGGAGTCGAGATTCTTCTCGTCTTCCATAACCGAGCCACCGACTTTGATGAGCACCGTTTCGCCGCGAAAGCTCTGTATATATTCAAGCGCCTCCGTCAAAACGGAGGCCTTGGCTGTTGCTGTATCCAATTGGTCCATTTTGGAATATTATACCATATTTTATTCCACCTGTGTGAGTAAATTATTGCGATAAAGTGCGCGGATGGCGTCGCAGTCCTGAGTGTGGCCCGCGCGGAAGGAAACGACGGTACCGCAAAGACGATCGGCGCCCGTAAGCGAAAGAGCGGCCATCAAATCGAGGGTCGCGCGATGCCAAATCGGCTCCAAGTACTTGCCCGACGGCTTTTCGAAGCACTCCTGAGCCTTCTGCTTCGTATAGTACTTCTTCGGCCCGTGGATAAGAATCTTCTTGTCGTCATAGCCCCAGTTGCGAGTCGCGGCGAAGAGCTTGCCGATAGTCTTCGCGAAGCGATACTGGTTCAAGGTCGCGTTGGTGCGCGCTAACGACGCATAGCGGAACGTATCGTAGGACGCATCGAAAACGACGCGCTGAGTTCCGATAATCGTATTCCACTTGATCGCGCAGTCGATGTGAAGCTTCTTGTCGCCCGGCTTCGCGGGGAGAAATAAGAGGAAATCGCCGCGCTTACCACCGAAGGCAACCGGCTCTTTTACGGTGATGTAGGTCGCTTTTGTCTCGGTCTTGACGATCTTCGCGTGCTCGATCGCCTTCACGAGCGGAAGCGAGGATTCGTTAAAAAGAGGCGGATCGCCGGAATTGACCTTAATGAGGACATTATCGACGCCAAGCCCGAGCTTAAGCGCGATGATATGCTCGACCATGCGAAGATAGTTATGAGGCGAGCCGGAGCGAAGAACGAGATTCTGAGCGCTCGTCCAGAGATTCTTCACATGAACTTCCGTATCGAGCTGCTCCGGAAGATCCATGCGGCGAATCCACCAACCGGGCTTCTCCGAAGGCGCGAAAGTCAACGTCTGACGCGTACCGGCCTGAAACGTACCCGAGCCCGAAACCGGCGCTTCGCTCGCGAGGGTCGTGCGATATTCTCCATAGGGATCCTCCCCCGACTCGAGCACTTTCACTTCGTCGATCTCAAGCTGCTTGAATTCTTCGTACGCGGCCCTGATCGAGGCCTCGCTACCGGAAACGATGCGACCGATGGGATATTGAGGCATTTCCATTTGATCTTCTCCTTAATCGAATTTATAAGTTTGGCCGGGCATAGGCGCTACAGCGGACTTGATTCCGTAGTCCTTCAAAATCTGTTCCATAGCCGCGACTTTCTCGGGTTCACCGTGAACCGCAAAAGCATGACGAACGTTGTCCTTGATCTCGCTGATCCAGTCCATGAGGCCCGAGCGGTCGGCATGAGCGGATAAGGCATTGATGATTTCAACCTGGGCCTTAAGCTCGACTTCTTCGCCCAAGACTCGCAAGGGATTCTTCTTCTCGACGATCGAACGTCCGAGAGTGTTCTCCGCCTGGAAGCCGACGATAAGGATAATGTTGTCGGGATCTTTAAGGCAGTTTTTGAGGTGATGAAGAACGCGTCCGCCTTCGCACATTCCCGAAGCGGCGATAATGATCATCGGGCCCGGCATATCGTTCAAGGCCTTCGAGTCTTCGGGAGTCCCGACGAACTGCATTCCCGGGAAGACGAGCGGATCCTTACCTTCGGCAAGCATCTTCTTCGCTTCCTCATTATAGACCTCGCGATGATTAGCGTAAATCTGAGTCGCCTTCTGGGAAAGCGGCGAGTCGATGAAGACCTTCACCTCACGCGGCACTTTCTTCTTCTCGGCGAGCTTGTTCAAATAGTAGATGATCTGCTGAGTGCGGCCGACCGAGAAAGCGGGAATGAGGAGTTTCGAGTTGTGGCGGTCGATATATTTAAGGTACTTTTCAAGGCGAAGTTCGACGTCATCAGGCGACGGATGGAACTTATCGGCATAAGTCGACTCGACGAGAAGAATATCGGCTCCCGAAGGATATTCGTAGTGACGCAAGATCGGCTGATTCGGCTGACCCAAATCTCCGGAAAATAAGAGACGATGATTGTGTCCGTGATCCGACTTGATATCGAGCTGAACGAGCGCGGAGCCGAGGATATGTCCCGCATTGAAAAACTCGAGCGTCACTCCGCGGCAGATTTCTCTCGGCTCATGGAGATGAGTCGGAATAAAAAGCTGCATCAAAACATCGACATCCTTTTCGTCATACAAGGGCTCGAAAAGGTGCTTACCTTCTTTTTTGCGCTTCTTGTTGATGTAATCGAGGTCTCGCTTTTGAAGGAAGCAAGAGTCCCTAAGCATCACGTCGCAAAGATCGGTCGTCGACTGACGCGCGAAGACGCGTCCACGAAAACCTTGGCGAACGAGCTGCGGGAGGTTCCCGGAGTGATCGATATGGGCATGGGAGAGAATCACGTAATCGATCGTCTTGGGGTCTATCGGAAGATTACGATTCTTCTCGAAAGCTTCCTTTCGATGACCTTGGTACAAGCCGCAATCCAGCAATATTCGCTTGCCGTTCGCTTCGACGAGGTGCATTGAGCCGGTAGTGGTTTGAGCTGCGCCGTAAAATGTAATCTTCATAGTTCGGTCCTGAATATCCGTTTACTTTCCGGTACCTAGGCGCTGACCGGAATAACGGCCCGAGTGAATCGGACCCCACCACCACTCGTTATCGAGATACCACTGAACGGTTTTCTTGATGCCGGTAGCGAAGTTCTCACGCGGACGCCAACCGAGCTCGTTCATAAGCTTATCGGGATCGATCGCATAGCGAAGATCGTGACCGGGGCGGTCGGTAACGTAAGTAATCAAAGACTCGTACTTCGAACCGTCCGCGCGAGGACGAAGTTCGTCCATAATCGAACAAATGGTCTTCACGACTTCGAGGTTCGTGCGCTCGTTATGACCGCCGACATTGTACGTTTCACCCGGGACACCCTTCTCGTTGACGAGCAAGAGAGCGCGCGCATGATCTTCGACGTAAAGCCAATCGCGAACGTTCGCACCCTTACCGTAGACGGGAAGCGGCTTACCGTCGAGACAGTTAAGGATCACGAGCGGAATAAGCTTCTCGGGGAAGTGATAGGGTCCGTAGTTGTTCGAGCAATTCGTGATCTTGACAGGGAGACCGTAAGTATCATGCCACGCGCGAACGAGATGATCCGACGAGGCCTTCGACGCGGAATAAGGCGAGTGAGGCGAATAGGGAGTCTTTTCCGTAAAGTATCCGGTCTCGCCCAAAGTGCCGTAAACTTCGTCGGTCGAAATATGCTGAAATACGAAGTCGGGATGAGCCTTCCACCACTTCAAGGCCGCCTGAAGAAGCGTAGCCGTACCGACCACGTTCGTACGGATGAACTCGCCCGGGCCGTCGATCGAGCGGTCGACATGGCTTTCCGCTGCAAGATGGAAAATCGTATCGGGCTTGAACTCTTCGAACGCCTTATCCATCGCTTCTTGGTCGCAGATATCTGCCTTAAGGAATGAGAACCGAGGCGTAATGGAATGAATCGAAGGTCTTCCATTCTCGGACTCCAACTTTTCACTCCAACTATCATCAAGCCCGACTTCCTTAAGACTCTCGGGAACACCGGCATACGTAAGCTTATCGACTACGAGGACCGTCGCCTCGGTTTCTTTCAAAAGAAGGCGCGCGAGCGCCGAGCCGATAAAGCCCGCAGCTCCCGTCACGATACAACGCTTGGAAAACACCATCTTATCAAAGTCCTTTCCGATTCAGAATTTCTTCAGTTTTCTCTTACATTATACCATATTCCCGATTATTCGCATAGAGTGAAAAGACCGATCGAATCACGAACCCCTCACTACGCTCGAAGGCTATTCCGAACGCTTACGCGTCAAGTCGTTAAGTCTTCGATATCCGAAGCGTCGATTCAAGGCTAGATGCTTCCGGTGGACGAAGCGGCGAGTAGCTTTACTCGCTGAATCGCAAGCGATTCCCGGCAAGGAAAGCAAGGTCGACATCGATTTCGCGCCTTTCATTTTCGCTCCTTGCCTAGCCTCACCCGCTTCGCTTGGCGAAAAACCGGCGTCGAAATCGGGTCGCACCCCTGCTAGGGCATCGCTACGCGACTCCCTTCGGTCGGGGAATACGCATGCTTTCCTTGCCGTCGCTGTGTAGGCTACTCACCGCTCCGTCCCCCTCCAGCCTGAACCGCCTGACGGCGGGAGGAATCTTTCGTGTACCGCGGCGGTAGCCGCCACGAGTTGCGGGCAAATTCGCCGACACAAGGTAAAGGCAAAAGTAGGGCTCTCGGCCCGACTTCCGCCCTCCTTCACTTATCATTTACAATACCGTCAGTCGCTCCTACGGTAAAGACGAGGGTTTTGGCAGGAAGTCCGGAAGATTCAATCAAAACCTTCGCCTTACCCTTCTCGCCGCGATTGCCGCGGACAACGGCAAGAATTCTGCCGTTGAAGAACTTTTGATGCGAATCCTGAAGGCAGGTCCAATCGGTCGGATCACCATTCGCGAAACCGATGAGTTTCGCGGGTCCCTTGACCGAAAATTTGACTTCACGCGAATCGGTCGGGACGACCGAACCGAGCTTATCGACGAGCGAAAGTTCGATAAAAGCGATATCATGACCATCATTGCCGAGATCATGCTTATCGACCGAAGCGGAAACGGCGACGGACTCTCCGGTAGTAACGCGCTTCGCGCTCGCCCAAGGCTTGCCGTTTTTCTTGACCTTGACCTCGACAGTACCGGGCTCATACTTTACGTTCTCGAAAACGAAACGATAGTCATTACGTCCGCAAGGATAACCCTTCTGAAGAGTTTTGAAGACGCCGAATCTCTTATCTCCCTTATGAATCGTACCATAGCTCTTTCCGTTCACGAAAAGCTCGGCTTCATCGCCGTTCGAGTAGCAAACGACAGGCGTCACTTCACCTTCGCGCCCAGGCCAATTCCAGTGGGGTAAGAGGTGAGCCATCGGCTTATCTTGATCACCCCAGTAGCTCTGATATAAATAATAGTTATCCTTCGGGAAACCGGCGAGGTCGAGGAGACCGAAGTAAGAGCTGCGGCTCGGCGCTTTACCGGCCGTCGCCTTAAGCTGATCCATCATACGCTTTTTGTCGGCTTCGGAAAGATCGCCGAAGTTGTTGATATTCGAAGCGTCGAGGTTGTACGGGGTCGGTTCACCCAAGTAGTCGAAGCCGGTCCAGACATATTCGCCCGCGACAAACGGATTCTCTTTATGCTTAAGCCATTCAAAATCGGCGACATACCCCCAAGGAACCGCACACTGACCGTAGCTCGAAACTTGGAAGTTCTTGTTACCCTTATACTGATGCCAATCGTAGGGAAAGAAGTAGGTGTCACGAGTCGAAATCGCCGAGCATGTCTCGGAGCCGTACATCGGTTGGTTCGGATACTTCTTATGGAAATCGGCGTAAAGATGAGGCTTGTAGTTAAAGCCGAAGACGTCTTGAGTCTCGGAAAAGCCGTTATTCATGCCGACGGGGTTGTTGGTGCCGACGGTATAGGGGCGAGTGGTATCGTATTTCTTGAATTCTCGGCGTAGGCCTTCGGAAATTTCATTACCGCCCTTCGCATAGTTCTCAGGGACTTCATTGCCGCCCGACCACGCGATAATCGAGGGGTGATTCCTATCGCGCATCACGAAATTCTTCACATCCTTCTGCCACCACTCGTTCCAGAAGCGATGATAGCCGTTAACCTTGTCGACCTTTTGATATTTCCAAATATCGAAGAGCTCATCGATAACGAGAACGCCGTATTTATCACAAAGGTCAAGAACTTCCGGCGCCGGCGGGTTGTGAGTCATACGAATCGAATTGCAACCCATTTCCTTAAGTTTCTTGATCTTGCGTTCGTAACCTTGAGCGTAAAACGCCGCGCCCAGCGCTCCGAGATCATGATGCTCGCAAACGCCTTTAAGCTGAACGCGCTTATCGTTAAGATAAAAGCCGTCCGGCTTCCATTCGATTTTACGAATACCGAAGCGCGTCACTTTCTTATCGAGAACCTGATCACGCGAGTTAATGAGCGCGCTTTTAAGGTCATAGAGCTTAGGGGAATCGACCGACCAGAGCTTCGGCTTCGAGACTTTGAACTTCTGAACGACGGTAACCGAGGATTTGGGAGCGATGGTGACAAGCTCGCGTTTGATCTCGCCGGCAACACCCGTCGCAAGCGCACGAATCGCTTCTTCATTACCATCGTTATCGATAGTCGTCTCGACTTCAACAACCGCTGAATTCTCGCTCACTTCACTCGTCGTCACGTAAACGCCATTGTATGCGAGATGAACTATCGGCGCTTTTTCAAGCCATACATGACGATAGATTCCGGCACCCGGATACCAACGCGTAGAGCGAGGACGATTCGACGCGCAAACGGAAATTCTGTTTTTGCCGCTCTTAAGGAACTCGGTGATGTCGACTCGAAACGAATTATAGCCATAAGCCCAGCGACCGGCAAGCTCATCGTTGACGTAAACGTGAGCATCGGACATGACGCCGTCAAAATCAAGAAACCAACGCGCACGCTTGAAGGAAGCGGGAACTTCAAGCGTCTTCACGTACCAACCGTTACCCGCCCAAGGCAACTTACCGGTTTCGTTCGGCTCATGAGCAAGGAAAGGCGATTCTATAGCCCAATCGTGCGGGAGCTGAACATCTCTGAAATCCTTAAAATCGCTCGGGAGGCCGGGATCGTTCGCGCCGAAATACTTGAACTTCCAATCGAAATCGAAAGACTCGCGTTGGGAAGCGAAAAGCGGAGCAAAAGCGAACGCGGCAAGAGCTAAAGAAACAAGCTTATTCATTATCATTTTCTTTCTCGGTAAAGCCGATTGTCGGCACGACCGACAACAGCTTCTTGGTGTAATCGCTCTCGGGCTTGGAAAAAACGTCTTCGCTTTTACCGGCATCGACGAATTTCCCCTTTTCCATCACGCAGACATAATCGGAAACGTTTTTAACGACCGCGAGATCATGAGCGATAAGCAAGATGGACAGATTCAGGCGCTTGCGCAAATCGCGCAAGAGATTCAGAATTCGAGCCTGAACGGAAACGTCAAGCGCGGAGACCGGTTCGTCGGCAATCAAGAGTTTCGGCGAAGAAGCAAGCGCTCGCGCGATCGAAACGCGCTGACACTGTCCCCCGGACATCTCGCGCGGGTATTGGTCGAGAACGGCGGGAGAAAGTCCTACCAATTCCACGAGTTCATTCGGCGTTTTGTTCTTGATCTTTTTGACCTTCAAGACCTCGGCCAAAGTATCGCGAACGGTCATGCGCGGATTGAGCGAACCGACCGCGTCTTGAAAGATCATCTGCATCGAAGCGCGATCGCCTCGGATTTCCCCCTGCGAGGGCGACTCCAGACCGATCAGCGCCTTCGCGATCGTCGACTTACCCGAGCCCGATTCACCGACGATCGAAAGAATACTTCCGACCGGAATCGCGAACGAGACGCCCTTGACCGCTTCGAAGCGACCGTACTTTACATGCAAGCCTCTGACTTCTAGAATATTCATCCGATAAGTGCTTTTTTAGCCTTGTCGAAGGCATTGCGACGAAGTTCGACGCTCTTCAAAAGCGCCGCGATATCCGCCGCATAACGAGTAAAGTCGAGCCCGCCCGTGGTACCTAAATGAGTCTTCGCCAAGACCGCCATGTCGGGATTTTCATCACCGAGGCGCTCGAGATGATCGCGAACTTCATGATACGCGTCGCGCCAGGGAGTACCCTCGGCCACTTTCCTAAGCGCAACGTCGGTCGCGAAGACTCCCGGCGAAAAGCCGGCGCGAAGCTTCGCCTCATCGGCAGTCATTCCACGAACGACCTTCGTGACGATTCTCACCGTCGTACGCGTAGTTTCGAGCGCTTTCATATAGAGAAGCTTCACGTCCTGAAGATCACGATTATACCCTCCCGGCATCGCATGCAAAAGCGTCATCGCCGCCGTAGAGTGACCGATTACCTGAGCGGTTTTGCCGCGCACGAGCTCAAGCACGTCGGGGTTGAATTTCTGGGGCATGATCGAAGAGCCGGTACAATATTCGCGCGGCAATTTGAAGTAGCCGAACTCCGGCATCGAAAAGAGAATCATGTCCTCGGCGAGACGCGAAATGACCGACATAAGTTGAGCTGCCGCCGAACAAATCGCCGCTTCATCTTCACCGCGCGCCATCGAGGCGCCGAAGACGTTGTAAATCGGGCGCGAGAAGCCCAAGAGATCGCTCGTCCTCCACCGATCAAGCGGAAGCGGGACGCCATAGCCCGCGGCGCTGCCCAAGGGACATTTGTCGTTAAGCTGGTACGCGGCTTCGAAATTAGCGACTTGATCGAGGATCATTTCGGCGTGGCCCGTTGCCCAAACTCCGACAGAGGAAGGCATCGCGGGCTGAAGGTGAGTCCTGCCGACCATCGGAACGAGATTGTACTTCTTACCGAAATCGACAAGCGAAGAAGCGAGTTCGGCGATTTCCTTTTCGAGCGCGAGAATCTGATCTTTGATATGAAGTCTGACGTCGACCGCCACTTGATCGTTACGGGAACGCCCGGTATGAATCTTCTTGCCTAAATCGCCCAACTTCTCGGTAAGCATGCGCTCGACGGCCATGTGAACGTCCTGATCGTCGACGAGGATCTTGAACTCGCCCTTCACCGCTTTCGCCGCGATAAGCGAAAGCTCCTTAATGACGCTTTTCGCATCCTTCTTCGTGACGATAGGCTTTTTGAGCTTCATCTCGGAGAGCATGGTCACATGGGCCGCCGTTCCCATGCAGTCCCAAACCGCGAGCTCCAAATCGAGAATCGGATCTTCTCCGACCGTGTAAGTCAGAATATCAGGATCGACGGTATTATCGGTTATCGTCTTTTTCATATCATTCCCTTTCCTGCGAGAACGCTTTTCTCGCTTCTTCCGCCGCTTCATGAAGCGCGATTTCCGCTCGACCGAGTAAGCGAATAAGTCCATTGCGTTTAAGTTTGCCGGCGGCCAGTTCTCTTAAGAAAAGCGAGTAAGCTTCGGCAGCTTCACTTAACTTATCGCCCTTCCCGCCTCCGTAAACCATAACCACGTACGATTTCTCAAGCGCGGCGAAACGAACCGCCGGATCGATCTTCGCGAGATCGATCGCTTCCTTGAAAGAAACGTTGTGATAACGACCCGCGAACGGAGCCGAGTAATAAAGCGGATATAAGTAAAGATGAGAGGCGAAAGTCTTGACATCACGAGGAGAGGCTCGCCCCGGCTCCAAGATTCGACGCATTAAATTAAGTCCCTCCTCGGTTTCGAGCTTCTCCTCGCCCTTCATCCACTTCTCAATCGATTCGCGATCATCAACGACGCGAAGATAAGGATCGGCGCGACGATAGAGCTTCACCGCTCCGCCGTCGTCGAGCACCTCGCCGCGTACGGAGAGCGCGAAGGCTTTCGTAAGTTCGACCTTGAGCTTATTGATGTCGGTAAAACCGGGCGCAGGCAAGTAAAGTTTCGTAACCGAGCCGTCCACCTTGGTCACGACCTCGGTATTATTCGTCCTTCCGTCTCCGATGTAGATGACGATGCCGGGCGTTTCAAAGCGCTTGCGAGGTTCCGCGAGGCCATTATAAAGATGATCCATCGTGTCGGAGGCGAAACGCAAGATCGGCGTTTGAAACTCGCGGCGCATATCCGGCGGACAATCGCTTAAGATTTTAACGAGGCCATCTACCTGCGTGACCGGACGAACGCTCAAGCGATCGATCAATTCCGCGCGAGAAAGCGCAAATAGCAAGATGGAGGCTAGAATCGTCATCAACGAACCTTCACGAGAATCAAAAGGAGAATCGGCATGATGACGATCTGCAACAAGACGAACCGCATTAAGACTTGAGCATTGGACCAACCGAGATTCTTCTTGCAATGATCATGAAGCGGGAATCGGACTTTTCGAATCGCCGAGTCTTCTCCGATATCCATCCTAAGCTTCTTGGCGGTTCTGAGGAGAACGAGCTTCGCAAGACCGCCGCCACCGTTAACAAGCACGATCGGGGACATCGCGAAAATAAGGAACGGGTTCCCGGTAATGAGAACCGCCGCGCCTACGAGAATACCGAGGAAGCGGCTACCGGCGTCGCCCATCAGAATCTTCGAAGGCTCCGCGTTGAACCAGAGATAGCCGCCGAAGCCTCCCGCAACCGTCATCAAAAGAATCGCCCACCTCGCGCCGTCAGGATTGGCCGGAATCAAGAAGTAATTCGCGACCGGTTGATAGCCGAAGACC
Organism: Kiritimatiellia bacterium; assembly: GCA_024405265.1. Lineage (GTDB taxonomy): Bacteria > Verrucomicrobiota > Kiritimatiellia > RFP12 > UBA1067 > UBA1067. The sequence goes on from JAKSOZ010000002.1 coordinate 45,253, forward strand.
ACGTAAAGCATTACCGCGAGCATGATAAGCGTGATTTCCGTAAGGCTTCCGGCGAGTCCGTCGACTCCATCCGAACAATTCGTCGCGTTCATCGTGAACCACAAAAGGAAAGCGGCCGAAGGAACGTAAAGCCAGAAAGGAACTTCCCAAACCGCCTTCACGAACGGGAACCAAATCGAAGTTCCGTGATCGATCGCAATCGCAAAAGCGATAAAGAGCGCACACGCGGCATCGAGGAGCCCTTTTTTAAGTTCTCCCCAAGGAATTTCGGCCTTGTCGTCCAAATAGCCGAAGAGCATCGCCGCGTACATTCCAAGAAGCGCGAGCATATCACCGACCGAAAGCGGAACGAAAACGATCAAAACAGGTAGCGTCAAAAGCGTTACGAAAAAGCCCGCGCCCGTAGGCTTACCCGCCGACTGCATACCCCCCAGATCCTTGCAGATGACTTTGCCACGATCGCGCGGCAGCTTATCCCAGAGTTTCGGCAAGAAAACCGCGATTAACATCGCCGCGAAGAAGGTTCCGCCTCCTAAGAGCAAAACGTGAGAGCTAAGGAGACGAAACGGCCCCCAATACTGCTGTAAAAACGAAGAAAGATGATAAAGCATTATTTTACCTTTTTGAAATTATCGTTATAAAATACTTTCCAAAGAAAGAGTCCCTTACCGGGCGCGGTTTCAACGCGAGCTGTTCGAGGCGTCGCGGCCTCAAGAAGCTCCTTAACCGCCTCAGGCTTTTCGCTCCCCTTACCGATCGTGAGCAAGAAACCGACCATCGAGCGAACCTGCTTATACAAAAAGCCATCGCCTCGAACGATGAAGACGTATTTAGGACCCGAGCGCTTCACCTCGAATGAGAAGATATTACGGACGGTCGTTTCAAGTTCACGATTCGGATTCGCGGCGAAGGAAACGAAATCGTGGCGCCCGACGAAATAAGCGGCACCGCGGCGCATCGCCTCCAAGTCGAGCGGACGATGCTGAAACGTCCAATAAGGCGCGAGATGAGGAGGCATGATTTCGCCTTGATAAACGAAATAGCGATATTCTTTACCGTGCGCGGAAAGCCGCGCATCAAAATCGCTTTTCACGTTAAAAGCCTTCATGACGCGAATATCGGCGGGAAGCCGCGAATTCATCGCCTTGACCAAATTCTTGGCCGGGATCGGCTTCGTCAAATCGAAGTGAGCGCAGAAGCCTTTCGCGTGAACGCCAGCGTCGGTACGAGAACTGCCGTAAACTCTCACTTTAGCGCCTTCGAGATATTCGAGCACTTCCTCGAGTTTCTGCTGAACGGCTATCGCGTTCTCCTGATACTGGTACCCGGAGTACGCGGTCCCGTCATAAGCGAGAATGATCTTATATCGGCGCGACTTCATCAATTGAAAAGCTTCTTCAAATTAAAGACTTCAGCTAGCGGCATCACCAGCACTTCCGAGTCGGTCGCAACGACCACCATATCCTTAACACCGAGAACGGATACTCGACGCCCGTCTCCAATCAAGATCGAGTTCTCAGTTTCTTTCCTCCGAACATCTCCGACCACGACATTATCGTCATCGCCTTTCTTGAAATGGCTGAAAAACGCCGCGTAAGAGCCTACATCATCCCAATCGCAATCACACTCGACCACCTCTACTTTTTCGAGCTTCTCCATCACTCGATAATCGAAGCTCTTTTTCTCGAGTTTCTCGTAAATCTCGGCTCTCGGCTTCAAATCCACGAGGTCAGCAGCTAACGAAATGAACGCGGAGCGGAACGTGGAATAAGAGGCGATGAACATCCCGGCATTCCAAAGATATCCCTCGCCGATATACTTCTCGGCAGTATCGCTATCGGGCTTCTCCACGAAGCGACCGGTCTTGGGGTTGATATAACCGTACGACGGCGTAGGATAATTCGGAGTAATTCCCAGCGTAACGATACGAGGAGTTTTACGCGCTATCGCAATCGCTTTTTTCAGCGAAGAGCGAAACGCCCTTTCGTTTTTTATCAAATGGTCGGCCGGGAAGAATCCAAGAATCCCCTCACCCGCTTTCGCGACTCCAAGCGCTACCGCGGCAGCCGTATCACGGCGCATCGGCTCACCGATCACATTCGCTTTCGGGAGCTCCGGGAGCTCTTTACGCGACGCCGCAACTAAAGATTTATCGGTTACTACGAAAATATTCTCCGGCTTCACGAGCGGCGCTAAGCGTAGATAGCTTTGACGGAGCAAGCTCACATCGCCGAAAATGCGCAAGAACTGCTTCGGGCGTTCGGGAGTCGAGAGCGGCCAAAACCGCTCTCCGGAGCCTCCCGCTAAGATTATCGCCTTGAACTCAGTATTGCTTTTCGCCATAAACGAGGATTTTCTTCAAATGAAAGAACTCCTTGGTCTTTTCCTTCTCGTCGGTGACTTCAGGCTTCTTATCGGTACGAACGACGCGCACGTGACGAGCTTTCTTCTTCGAAATCGGCACTCTCCACTCGTCCTTGACTTCCTTCGTACTCCAAACCGTCTCCCAGTCGGAACCGTTCATCGAAATTTCGACTTTGAGCGGAACCTGACGACCCGCATTCTGTCCGGGGGTATTGACGATCGTGACTCCGGTTACGAGCGTATCGCCTTTAAGGAATACTTCCGCCCATTGTTCGACATCCTTCTCGGTATGGAAAGCGCTGCCGAAATCGATATCATCGGGAGTAAGCGCATACTTGAACGCTAGCGGAGTGACGTAGGCAACCGATTTGACTACGAGGCCACCCTCCTGACCTAAGAGCGTGCCGCCATAATCCTGAATCGGCCATTTGTTGGCAGAGGTCACCTTCGGGAGCTTAACGTTTTTCGGTATGGTATCGGGTAGCTTATCCATGAGTTTGTAAACCTGATGGAAGCTCTTGACGTCGCGACTCTCGCCCGCGTTCTTGACCATACCCGCATAGTCGAGCGGCTGCTTGTTCTTAATCGAATTCGCTACGACGAGCTTCATGAACTTCGTCGCGTCCTGAGGCGTTTTCATTAACTGCGAAGAGGCCCAAGAAACGATCTGATTATAATAGTTCGCCGTACCGACCTGACCGTCGAGCATTTCGGGTACGACCTGCCAAAGCTCGACATCATTAAATCGCTTCGCGACTTCATCGAGCACTTTCTTATCGAAGAGATACACTTCCGTAAATTCCGTCTTCGGCTCGCGGAAGCTCGAAAGCGCCTTCTTGACCGTATCCGTAACGCCAGTCTTATTACCGCCAAGCGAATCGAGATAGCCGTTGGTCAAATCCCAACCCGAGCTCGGCGATTCGGTAAAGGCTTTGCAAACGACCTCATACCATTTCTTATACTCTTCTTGGACATTGCTGCCCTTACTGAGTTTCTTCTGCCAATCCTTGGCCGCGTGCCAATTGCCGCGAACCTTAGCCATGGACTTGATGAAGTCTTCGCTCTTTCCGGAGAGATGAGCCTGCCAACGTAGATACTCCGCGTCCATACGCGCGGGATTCTGATAGTAAAGCACCATTTCATTATTCGCTTCGAAGTCGTTCATTTTGCCGAAAGCGAAGTGAGAACCGGTAGGCGGCCCGACGTAGTTACCTACATCCCAACGATTCTTGACGTAATTCCAAACCTGGAAAGCGCAGTGACCGGGCTGACCAGCCGTATAGGCTTTGATGCCGTGGGCAGCCGCCTGACCCGAACCGAATTTGGAGATACCGCCGCAGACGCAGCCTACGCGGTGACGAAGTTCCTGCTCGTTCCAACGATGCTTCCAAGGCTGATAATACATCGAGCCGTGAACACTCGCGCCGAAGCAGTTCCAAAGACGATAAGCGATATGAGGGTGGCAGACGTGACCCGCATTACCGGTATTCACGTTCGCGATATTATGAATCCACTCGAGATCGTCAATCGTAAGTTCCGCATTCTGACCGAAGTTGGTCACTTCGCGCCATTCACGAGTATCATAATCTTCGCAATGGTCATCGAGCGTACCGTCGATATACCACCTGCGATACGCGTCCATGTGCAAAACGAGCTTTTCCTGATCCCAAGCGCTGGCATCCTTGACTTCCCTACGACGATCATCGGCGGTAAGCTCTTTATAAGCGACACCGTTATTATTCACGAAAACCGCGTGTCCATGATTAAGCGCGAAAGAAGTCGCGATATTGCGCCCGATTCTCGTCGTCATGAAAAGCGTACCGTCTTTATCGATCGGCTTATCATTCCAATAAAGAAGGTCCAGCGCTTTCAACGCCGCGCCCATATCGCCTTCGAAATCGTTGCTGCGATCCTTAATCCACACCGGGCCGGAGCCGGCGAATTCCTCCATCCACTCCTGATCGGCAAAGAAAGTCTCAAGAAACTTCTTACCGCCCTCCTTCGCCTGAATCTGCTTGATCGTATCTTCGCCGACTCGCTTCTTGATATATTCACGCACGACCTTGATATCACGAGAAGAGCCACCCTTCTTAGGCGTGGACTTTTTCGGCAACGCCGCGAAAGCACTCGAAACAATAATAACCGACAACAGGGCAAGTAAGCTACGCTTCATGACTTATTCCTCCCGAATCGACCTTTTGACAGACTCGCTCCGGCGATTAACAGAACGAGCGACGGATATAAGAAAAATTGATAACGCTCCGCAGTACGGCTTTCGATTTCATTCACTTGCTTAACCGCGACCTGTCTCAAGAACTTACGGTAAATAGCGCCTAAAGTCGTATCGGCCGATCCGACCGTCGCCAACGGCACATATCTTCCGTTCGATGCCTCGGATATCGCTTTTAGCGCCGTCGGATCAAGGCGCGTTTTCACCTCTTCACCTTGGAACTTCATATTACCGCGACCATCTTCCGCCGGTATCGTCGATTCACTTGCGTCGTCTCCAATGCCGACCGTAAATATCGGAACCGCACGTTTTCGGGCGAGGAGCGCGCACTCGAGCGCGTCTCCCCTCAAGTCGCCGCCATCGGAAATCAAAATGATCGCGTTATGATCATCCGAGGCCGGATCAAGTACATCAAGCGAAGCGCGAATCGCCGCGCCCAAGTCGGTCTCTCCTCTCGGAGCGCTTTCCGGCGACATGTGTTCAAGCGAACTCCTTAAGAAAGCATGGTCGCTCGTCAGAGGGCAAAGAACGACTCCGGTACGGCGAAACGCGACGAGCGAAGCGCGATCTCCTTCGAGCGAATCGATCAAGTCCGCCACGTCGGCCTTCGCCCGTTCAAGGCGATTAGGTCGGACGTCTCGTGCGAGCATCGAACGCGAAACGTCTATCGCGATTACGAGATTGCGCTTCATCTCGATCATTCGCTCATCCGACCTTCCCCACTGCGGCCGAGCGGCGGCAATAAACGCGAGGAAAAGACCGATAACGATAAGATAAGCTTGAAGCCCCCAGAGATTCGCACCTTTCGGCATCAACCGAGCTCTAAGCGCAGGCGCCACCAATTTCTCCAGCGCTTTATCACGCTTCGCCTTCAAATACATCCACCAGAGCGCCGCGAGCGGCGTCAGGAACGCGAAGACGAGCATGATGGGAAGCGCGAATCTCAATGGTCGTGTTTCCCTTCCCCATGCCAAGGTATGAACTCCGGAACTTTATCGATCCCTCTACCGATACGCTGACGAACTGCCTCGTAAACGAGAATCGTCGCCGCCGCGGAAACGTTAAGCGAGTCCGCGAGTCCCAGCATCGGAATACGAACTCGGAGTTCGGCGCCGTTCATCCATTTCTCGGTCAAGCCGTACTGCTCCGCTCCGAGCGCGATCGCCACGTTCCCGGTCAAATCGACTTCGAAGTGAAGCTTTTCGGCGTGAGGAGTCGCGGCGAGGATCTTGAAATCGTGTGCCTTCAGAAACTCAAGCGCTTCCTCGCTAGTCGCTTCCACGATCGGAACCGAGAACATCGTCCCCGTCGAAGCACGAACGACATTCGGGTTATGGATATCGGTCGTTCGATCGCAGACGATAACCGCCGCGACTTTCGCCGCGTCCGCAGAGCGTAGAATCGTCCCCAAGTTACCCGGCTTTTCGATCGACTCCGTAACGATTACGAGCGCGTTTTCGGGAAGTTTCAAATCCTTGAGCTTGATCGAGACATGAGGGCCGATCATCAAAAGCCCGTCAGGACGTTCCTTGTAGGCGATCTTCTCGAAGCAAACCTTGGAACAAGTGAAAACTTCCGCGCCGAGCGCCTTGCACTCGTCGATAATCGCGGGCTCGTTCTCATTCTTGAGATAAAAGTCGGGGCAATGGAAAATCGCACGCGGCTTATAGCCGTTGTCGAGGGCACGACGACATTCGCGATACCCTTCGACAATCATCTCACCCGACTCTTCACGAGCCGAGCAACCGCGGAGTTTCACCACGTACTTGAGTTTCGGATTGCTTGGGGAAGTGATATCCATTCTACACCTACGCCTATATCCTACACCTTAGTGATGGCAGTGACACTCGTGGCCATCACCATGGTGATGATGTCCGCAGCATTCGCGATATTCGATCTTCGCCTTTTCACGTAGCTCGGCGACGAACTGATCCATCGCGCGACCACGCGCTTCATGACGAAGAAGATCCTTGATCTGATCATGGACTTCGACGATGGTCTGCTCGCTGCCGCCGCGTTCATCCGCCTTATAGATGATATGGTAGCCGAACTGAGTCTGGACGATCTCGGAGACGTCACCCTTCTTCATTTCGAAAGCGGCCTTATCGAATTCGGGGACCATCATACCGCGGCCGAACCAACCTAAAGATCCGCCCTGCTTGCCCGAAGGACAATCGGAATGAGCTTCAGCTTCCTTCGCGAAATCACCGCCCTGAACGATGCGCTCACGAATCGCGGCGATTTTCTCATAAGACTCCTTCTCGGCGCCCTTGACGAGAATGTGCTGACAAAGGACTTCGTGGGGAACCTTGAACTCGGCCTTGTGCGCTTCGAAGAAAAGCGCGATTTCCGCTTCCGTAGGTTCCGGAACGGAACTGCACGCCTGATTCACGAGCTTGTTGACCTTCGCGCCCTTTTCGAGCTCCTTCTTAAAGGTATCGAGCGTGATGTTCTGAGTCTCGAGCGCCTTCTTGAAATTCTCTTCACCTCCTACCTGCGCGGTGACGTTATCGATCTCCTTCTGAATATCGTCAGCCGTAACCGGTATATCGAGCTCCATAGCGCGATCAAGAAGAAGCTTCGCGCCGATCGCCTGTTCGAGAGCCTTCTCCTCAAGCTTCGGGAGGTTCTGCTTCACTTCCTCCATCGTCATACCATGACTCATGTAAAAACGAACGAGACGATCAAGTTCAAAGCCGACGGCTTCACCGGAAATCTCAACCCCATTGACGCTAGCGTGTTTCATCAGTATTTTCTCCTTGTTTCTTAAATCAGTTGAAAAGGAATTCGACGACGTCGCCATCCTTCATTTCATATTCCTTGCCTTCGGGGCGCAGGGCTCCGGCAGCGCGCGAACCCGCGACGCCATTGTGCTTGACGTAGTCCTCGTAAGCGATGACTTCCGCGCGGATAAAGCCCTTTTCGAAGTCGGTGTGAATTACGCCCGCGCACTTCGGCGCTTTCCATCCGCGATGGAACGTCCAAGCACGAACTTCCTTCGGACCTGCGGTAAAATAGCTCGCAAGGCCGAGAGTATGGTAAGCGAGCTTGATCGTACGATCGAGCGAGCTTTCCTCGAGTCCATAGCTATTTAAAAATTCCTTCGCTTCTTCGTCCGAAAGTCCCGCGAGATCCGCTTCCATCTGAGCCGAGACGATCACCATCTCGGAGCCGTTTTTATCGGCATAAGCTTTTAACGCTTCAACATGTCGATTACCTTCGCCCGTGACGTTATCATCGGAGACATTGGCGCAATAAATCACCTTCTTTTCCGTCAGGAAGTGAAGTTCCTTGATTACCTGAATGATCGCGTCGCCTTCCTTGCGCGGGAACGAGCGGACGGGATTACCCTCTTCCAAGTGCTTCAAAAGCGCCGCGCAAGCTTCAGACTCGGGACGAACGGCCGGTTTCGCCTTCGCTTCTTTCGAGACTTTATCGTAGCGCTTTTGGAGCTGTTCCATATCGGCCAAAACAAGTTCGGTTTCAATCACTTCCGCGTCCCCGACGGGATCGATCGGCGCGGACTTGTTGCCGCCCTCCTGAACATGGATGATATCATCATTCTCAAAGCAGCGAACGACATGCAAGATCGCGTCACACTCACGGATGTTCGCAAGGAACTTATTGCCGAGTCCTTCGCCCTTCGAGGCGCCCTTAACGAGTCCGGCGATATCGGTGAATTCGACGGTAGCGCGGATGATCTGCTGAGGAGAAACGATCTTCGCCAGATTCTCAAGACGGGAATCACTTACTTCCACAATCGCGCTGTTCGGCTCGATCGTACAAAACGGATAGTTCTCGGCTGCCGCCTGTTGCTTCTTGGTCAGCGCGTTGAAAAGCGTGGATTTACCTACATTCGGCAATCCTACAATACCTACTGATAAGCTCATTTCGCTCCTTTAATCATTTTCAAATAGTACCCGGCATCAATCGGTTTGCCGCTTTTGACCGCCTCGTCGAGTAGCCCCTCGAGGACTTTGATATATTCTTCTTGGACTTTCGCGCGAGCTTCGGCGTTCTCGGCGGCAGCTTTAAGGCGCGCCGCTTTGAGCGCCTTTTCTCCCTCGCCCAGCGTAGCGTCGTCTTCCTTCTCCTGCAACGCCGTCTTTTCTTCATCACCTACCGTCATCAAATCGGCGACCGTCTTCTCCGGGCGATTGGCCTCGATAAGCTGCTCGAGTTCTTCGCGCATCAATCGCGTCTCTTCGACAAGCCGCTCATACTCGGTTATCGCGGCGTTAAGTTCGTTCAACGAATATTTCAGCTTAAGCGCCTCATTCTCGGCTTTGGCGGCATTGAGCGCCGCACGTTCCGTTTCACTCGCCGCTTTCGCGGCTTCCTCCGAAGCTTTGATCTTCTCGGCTTCCGCCGTTTTCAGCTTCGCTTCTTCCGCGCGGCGATTCTCTTCGGCGGCAGCTCTTCGGTCCGCGGCGATCTTCTCTTCGCTTTCGGCTAAGCGAGCTTTCTCCTCCTGTACCGCGCGCTCTTCCCGCGCCGCCTCCAATCGCTTGGATTCGGCGTTATGCGCTTCCTCCGCGACCTTAAGGCGCTTTTCGGCCGCGATACGTTCATCACGAGCTTTCTCCGCCGCCTTGGTCTCGGCCTTGAGATTCATCTCCGCAGCGGACTCCTCGGCCGCAGCTTTTTCAAGCGCCCTAAGAGAAATCGCTTCCTTGGAGGAAAAGTACTTCCACGCCGCCAACGAAACGGCGACCAACGCCAAGGCGAAGCCTAAGTTCAAAAAGTATTTATACATACTTTTGAATTATATCATATTTTCGGCTTTTAGCCTACTGCCACGCACACCACGCCAACCACTATACAATAGACACCAAATAGCCAAAAATACTTAGATACAAGAGTTTTCACTAAGATTTTCAGCGAAGCATATCCTACTACGCCTGAGAGCAAGGTTCCGTAGATAAGCGCGAGGTGAGACATGTTCGAGGCCTCCGCGCCGATACTCGAGGAGAAAGCCTTGATGAGCTCCAAAAGCGAAGCGCCGACGATCAAAGGCGCCGACATCAAAAACGAGAATTCGGCGCTCTTTACAGCTTCGACTTTCGCGGCCTTCGCGCCGACCAAGGTCATGCCGCTACGCGACACTCCGGGAATAAGCGCTAGCGCCTGCGCGAGCCCCATGACAAGAGCGGACTTGAAGGAATTATCACGGCAACCAGCATGCATCGTACGCGTCAAAATCAGCACGACGCCCGTGAACACGAGCGCTACTCCGACCGCTTCGGTAGAGTCGAAAGCTTGCTCCAATCGATCTTTGAATAAAAGCGCCACGACAATCGCAGGAATCGCGGACACGATGATTTTCGCCACATAGCGCCAATCGAAGTCGAGAACGATACGTTTGATTACGGAGAAATAAAAAACGCAAATACTGATAAGCGTACCCAGATGTAGGAATATATCAAGCTGCATTCCGGGCGCATTGACCTTAAGTAAATTCTGCGCCAAGACGAGATGACCGGAAGATGAAATCGGAAGAAACTCCGCGATTCCCTGTAAAACTGCAAGAATGGTGATTTCAATCATGATTTAAGCTCGCTATCGCCGGTAGTTTCGTAAGGGCGAATTCTCAGTCTCGCGCCGATACTCTCGGCTATCGCGCGGCATCTGGCCTGCTTTTCCTTCGACGTGACAGGTTCGTCGACAATCGTCATCACCACTTCGGGTACAGTTCCAGCGGCGTCCTTCGCGAACTTGAGCATCGCTTTGTAGCTCTTAAGTCCGAACTTGGGGTGACAGACATTATTATACTCTTCTTCGTCATCGGTATTGAGCGAAATCGATAACGTATCGACTTTACCTTTGAAATCCGCCGCTGTCGAACGATTCCAGATAAGATCACTCAAGCCGTTCGTATTGACTCGGATCTTGAGCCCCGGGTGATTCTCTCTAAGATACGCGGCAACTTCGAGAAGCGCATCCAAGCGCTCCGTAGGCTCCCCGTACCCGCAGAAAATCACCTCGGTAATCTTAGGTTGGAGGTTATGTTCGATAGATTCGATAACTTCTTCGACTGTCGGCTCACGCTCGAGCCACAAAGAGCCTGTCCCGTATACTCCGGGGGCATTGTTGCGAAGACAGAAATCGCAAGCGCAGGGGCAACGATTCGTAAGATTGACGTAGAGACCGGTCTTCAATGGATATGTTATGAGCATAAAATCGGTAATGTTTCTTCTATCGGAAGCCCGTCGGTCGTCGGAATTCCGATTTCCTCCGCTTTCTTGACCGAAGCGACAACGAAATCCGCCGCGATTTTTACGGCTTCGATCAACGTTTCGCCGTTGAGTAAAGCGCCTAATATGACCGAAGAGAAAACGTCTCCTGTTCCGCTACGATCAGGACCGATCTTCTTTTCCTCGATCTTGGCCTTCTCGCCTTCCTTCGTGACGACGAAGTTAAGGAGCTTTTCGCCTCGCGAGATTCCGGAAATGACGACGCCGCGTTTACCCCCGCTCAAGCGCAAGGCAAGCGCGAAAAGCTCATCATCCGCCGCCTGCGGATCGTAATCGACACCCAAGAGAATAGACGCCTCAGTCAAATTCGGCGTTAAATAATCCGCTTCGTCGACAAGCGAACGTAGCCCCTCGGCGACCTCGTTTTTGAAAGTTCGATAGAGCTTGCCGTAATCTCCCATCACCGGATCGACGAGCACAATCGTTTTCTCGGACTTGAAAGCCGAGATAAAACGCTTTACGTAGGCAAGCTGTTCAAGCGACGCAAGAAATCCGGTCTGAATCGCCTTAAACTCAATGCCGGTCGCCTTCCAATCCTCGATATAGCGATCCATCTCCGCCGAGAAATCGTAAAACGACGAATGTTGAAAGCCGGTATGATTCGTGAATAACGCCGTCGGGACGCTACAGCTCTGAACCTTCATGGCAGCCAAAAGCGGAATGGACACCGCTAGGGAGCAACGCCCGAAGCTGGAAAAGTCGTTGATTACCGCGGCTTTCTTTTGGAGGTTATGGTCCACGATCATCAAATAACTCCCAACAAATCCTTGAGCGCGGCGATCTGATGACCTTGCCCGATGGCGACTAGAATGTCGCCAATGCGAAATTCGAATTCAGGCCCGATATTACGGATGATCTTATCTTCTCGATGAACGGCGACGATTGAAGCCCCTGTCTTGGCGCGGATATTAAGAGTCACGACCGTACCTCCGACGGCAGGAGAAGTATCACCTAAAGTAAGCTTATGAATCGTACCTTCAGGAACGGAGAAGTTCAATTCCTTGGGTTTAGCCGCGAGACGTTCATCGGTGGAGAGCGCTTCGTTAAGTCGCAGAGTCGCGCGATGAGTCGCTTTAACGAAAAGTCGCCAACCGAACGCGAGAATGACAAGCATAAGCGTGGACATTATCGCTTTGGCGATCGGAGACTGCGGGGCCAAGTTAACATTGAGCATGAAGATTTGAAGGAAATAAAGCACCACTGTAATCACGATCACCGCGTGGATACTAATCTGTTTCGCGGCGAGTCGCCAAGCTTCCGATCCGGAACCGAAAAGAACGTCGCCGAAAGCCTTGCCGAGCAAACGCGCGATCTTGACCGTCGGAGCTAAAAGCGCCAAGAAAAAGACATTCGCAGCGAAGCAAAAGAGGATCGAATCCCACTTCTCGAAAAGCTTGGAGAACTTGGAGAAGTCGATAGCTACCAGCATCGTGGAGGCGACCGCTACCGAGAGATTCATTATGAAGATAAGCACGAGTTCGACGATGGATCTGCGAACGACCTTCCTGATTCCTTTCGGGCGTCTGAGTTCATGGAGTCGCTCCAGCGCGCTATGATATGTCGAAATGAACGAGCGGAATTTCTCCGGGGACTTGGTCTCGAGGAAGTCGCTGATCGGTTCGGAAATGCGGATCATCACGGGATTCATGACGGTGGTAAGAAGCGAAACTCCGACGACAATCTGGTACATCGGGCTCGACGAGTCGCCGGTAATGGTGACGTAAAGAAGCGCGACCATATAAGCAAACTCGCCGATTTGCGCGAGAGAGAAACCGGTTTGCACAGCATTCTTGATTTCGGAACCGGAAGCCAACGAAGCGATCGTGATATTCACGAGCTTTCCCACCATGACGACAAAAGACAATACCAAGATCGGCAAGTAATTATCGAGGCAGGCACGATAGTCCACCAAAAGGCCGATCGTTACGAAGAAGACCGCGGCGAACATCGATCTGAAAGGTTCAACAAGCCTTTTTATTCGCTCTCGAACATCGCAAGAAGCGCCGAAAATACCAACCAGAAACGCTCCCATCGCCAGCGAATAATCGAGTTTGAACGCAAGAAACGTCACAAAGAAGCAACATCCGAGCAAAGTCAAAATCAATTCTTCATCGTCGTGATGTTTGGCAACTGAATTCAGCAGCCTAGGAACCAAAACGAGTCCGAACGTCAAAGTCGCGAGCATGAATACCGCGAGCCCTCCCATCGAAAGGCCTACCTCGCCGACGCTCATTCCGCGCCCGGTCGCGACTCCGGTTATGAGCGCGATGATGCCGACGGTTACGATATCCTCACAGACCGACGTTCCGATCACATACTTCACGAAAGGACGCTTCGACCATTTCATTTCATCGAGGATCTTGGCCAAAAGCGTAGTCGAAGAGTCGCAGATCGCCGCGCCCAAGAAAAGCGAAGGAACCGCCTCCCAACCGAGGAATCGCGTACCTACCGTATAGCCGAGCCAGGTCATGACAATCGTATCGAATAGCGCCGCAGGGAGCGCGACATCCTTGATTTTCTTCATCGAGGACGTCGAAAACTCGAGCCCTAAAATAAACATGAGAAAGATGATGCCGAGCTGACCGATCGTTTGAATCGAACCTTCGTCGACCAATAGCGAAGATCCCCAAGTGTGACGACTTAATACGACTCCGGCCAAAATATAGCCGATGACCTTCGGCCACTTGAATTTCGAAAACAATACCGAAACGAGACCTGCGACCGCCATAAGCATCGCGAGGTCTTGGATAAAAGCGCTTTCCGTCATTTCGCTTCCTTGCGCGGCCTCAAGACATTACGATGAATCCTGAAATATCCGGAGGTATCACGTTGAGAAACGCCCTTGATCTGCATATGAGTTAAGCGATTGGCATATGCCTTATCGATCTTGAATTCAAACGGCGGTTTCTTGGCCGTGTAAATTTCTTCGTCTTTATACTTAAGCGTGATCGACTCGATCTGAGGCGGAGGAGTACCGTCGTCGGGTATGAGCTCAACGGTATACTCACCGGGGCGACGGAAAGCGTAATCGACGCCGAACTTAACGGTAACGTCGAACTTGCCGGTAGGAATGTCGCCGCGCTTCCATCCCCAGTATGTCGAAAGCGCAGGTTTGCCGAAAATCTTGAGCCAGCCGAGCGCCGCCGTTCCCCAGAGCGTATCTTCTTTGATATCGGAAACCTTTTCAAGGAGATTTATCATCTCGTCTTTTTTCGCGGCGTTCTCGCGATGAAGCGCGAACTTCGCCATCAAGAGCGCCTGCTGCTGCTCCATCGTCAAATGTTTACGCGGCTTGCGATGAAGTTTTTCGATATAAGCGTCGCCTTCCGCGAACAACTTCTTTTCGCGATATTCGTTCGCCTTCTCGACGAACAAAAGCCCGTCTTTACTGCCGCTCTTATCGAACTCGAAGTGCCACTGCCAGCCCGTGCTGTCTTCGGGATCGAGTTTTTTGAGTTTAGCGTACACATCCCCATAGAAGAAATCGCCCGTGATGCTGCGACGGTACCCGGCGACGAATTTCTCCAGCGCGGACAAAAGCTGCCCGCAACCTTCAGGCGTATCCGTACCGATCTTCTTCAGGATTTCTTCGCGGCGCTTATTGACTTTCTCGATCTGTCCGTAAATCCACTTCGCGCTCGCGTTATAAGGCACATTATCGATTACGAGGAAGCAACGATTCTGCTCATCGAAAACGAAAATCGCCGGAAATTTGAAAGTGTAATTGCGCTCGGGAATCCCGGGAGTCTCCTGATCCACGAGCTCGACAAGGTATTTGGAAGATGTGAGACGCTTGAACTCTTGAGAAGACATCGTCTTCTTGATGTCTCTTCCCGATCGACTCCACTTCTCTCCATAGATCAGTCGAATCTTACAGGCACCGAAGCTCGTCGCCGAAACGACGAGCATCAGTGTAAGAGCGATGAAGCGCCTCAACATCTTTCAGTTCCTCGGGTTACTTGGTGATCTTACGACCCTGGACGCCCGCGGCAGTCGCGGCGCCTTCGCGCGCCTTTTCGCGAGGACGAAGCGAACGGACGGCCTCGCCGGCCTTCCACATTTCGCTGTCGTGCATTTCCTGAAGCTTGGCGGCCATGAATTCCTTGTAATCGGGGCGACCGGTGTCACGAATGACTTCCTTCGCCTCCTGCATCTTCTTCGTCGAAGCGTAGAGCTTCTTGAAGACGGGCTCGGTGGCCTTACGGAAGTAAGGACGCCACTTGAGAGCGCCGTGCTGCGCGGTCTGCGAGCAGTTCGAGTACATCCAGTCCATGCCGTTTTCGTCGACGAGACGAGCGAGCGACTGGGTAAGCTCTTCGCAAGTTTCGTTGAACGCTTCCGAGGGGCTGTGGCCGTTGGCGCGGAGAGTATAGTACTGCGCTTCCATAACGCCGCAGAGAGCGCCCATCAAAATGCCGCGTTCACCGACGAGATCGGAGGTGACTTCGTTTTCGAACGTGGTCGGGAAGAGATAGCCCGAACCGAGCGCGATACCGATAGCGAGCGTGAGCTCGAGGGCCTTACCCGTCGCGTCCTGAGCGACCGCGAACGAAGAGTTGATGCCCGCGCCGTTAAGATAGTTACGACGAACGTTCGTGCCCGAACCCTTCGGCGCGACCATAATGACGTCGACGTCCTTCGAGGGCTTGACGCCCGTGAGCTTATTGTAAACGTACGCGAAACCGTGGGAGAAGTAAAGCGCCTTACCGGGCGTCATGTACTTTTCGATCTGCTTCCAGACGGGACCGACGGAACCATCGGAGGTAAGCATCATGATGACGTCGCCCTTTTCGGCGGCTTCTTCGATGGAGAAGAGCGTCTTGCCGGGAACCCAGCCGTCCTTGATCGCGCGCTTCCAGCTCGAGTTGGCCTTCGTGGACTTGCGCTGACCGACGATAACGTTGATACCGTTGTCGCGCATGTTGAGAGCCTGCGCCGGGCCCTGAATACCATAACCAAGTACGGCAATCGTCTTACCCTTAAGTACGCTCTGAGCCTTCTTAAGCGGAAACTCCTTGCGTGTGACGATGTCTTCTACCGTATTACCGAATTTGATCTTCATTTTATCTCCTTAACCTTAGGGCTTTGTACCCCTATAACGCGTATTATATCAAATTAGAGACGCGATTTGAAGTCGAAATAGGAAAATTCTTTCCATATTTTCGTCTTTCCTCGACTGTCTTTGATCGCGATCGATGGGAGCGGCATACCGTTGAAGGTATTGTTCTTGACCATCGAGTAAATCGCCATATCCTCGAAAACGAGTTCCTGACCGACTTTAAGCGGCTTCGAGAACGAATATTCGCCGATGATGTCGCCTGCGAGGCAAGTCGGCCCGCCGAAGATATAAGAGTACTTCTTTTCGCCCGGCATGCCCGAGCCTTTGAGCGGCGGACGATACGGCATTTCGATAACATCCGGCATGTGACACGCGGCGGAAGTGTCGAGAATCGCGAGAGGCTTACCGTAATCGAGAAGTTCACGTACCTTGGTGACCAAATAGCCCGCGTTCAGGGCTATCGCTTCACCCGGCTCAAGATAGACTTCGAGCTTCGGATAGCGCGTTTTGAAAGCTTTCAAGGTATCGATGAGGAGCTTTAAGTCATACCCCTTCTTGGTGATATGGTGCCCCCCTCCAAAGTTAACCCACTTCATGCGCGGCAAAAATTCCCCGAACTTTTCTTCAAAGACCTTGAGTGTACGTTCGAAGACGTCCGAGCCTTGTTCGCACATCGCGTGAACATGAAGCCCCTCTACGCCCTCCAAATCCGCCGCGCTTAAATATTCCCTCGGCACTCCGAAGCGCGAAGTTTTCGAGCAAGGATTGTAAAGCTCGACCTCGACCTCGCTGTAGTGAGGATTGACGCGAAGTCCGATCGACGTCTTCTTCGCGTAGGGTTTGAAGAGCTTGAGCTGACTTAAGCTGTTGACGACAACGTGACCGCAGAGCTTTACGATTTCCTTAACTTCCTCAGGCGCGAAAGCGGGGTTGAAGACATGATTCTCCTTCCCCTTCATTTCTTCGAGCCCAAGTTTCGCTTCGAAAAGCCCGCTCGCCGTCACGCCATCCAAATACTTCGCGATAAGCGGATAGGTGGCGTAGCACGAAAAGGCCTTTTGAGCGAGAAGAATCTTGACGCCCGCTTTCTTACGGACAGTTTCGAGAATCTTGAGGTTTTTCTCAAGTTTCGCTTCGTCGATAAGATAGTAAGGCGTCTTCAGCATTTTAAGGGACCATTACGGGGTCGAAGTTTTCCTGCCAAGGAAGACCCTGCTTATTTAATTCTTCCATAAACGGATCGGGGTCGAATTCTTCGACGGTATGAACACCCTTCTCGGTCCACTTACCCTCGAGGAACATCTTAGCGCCGATCATCGCGGGAACGCCCGTCGTGTAGCTGATCGCCTGAGAGCCGACTTCCGCGTAGCATTCCTGGTGATCGCAGACATTATAGACGTAGTAGCGCTTCTTTTCGCCGTCTTTGACGCCTTCGAAGATGCAGCCGATATTGGTCTTGCCCTTCGTACGCGGGCCCAACGTCGCGGGATCGGGGAGAAGCGCGCGGAGGAATTCGATCGGAACGATCTTCTGCCCCTTGAAGTCGACGGGGTCGATGCGGGTCATGCCGACGTTCTCGAGACACTTGAGGTGAGTAAGATAACTCTGCCCGAAGGTCATGAAGAAGCGGATACGCTTGATACCCTTCAAGTTGCAACCGAGCGATTCGAGCTCTTCGTGGTGAAGAAGGTACATATCCTTCGGTCCCACCTGATCGAAGACGTATTCGCGCTTGATGGCCATCGGCGCCGTCTCGACCCAATAACCCTTATCGAACGCCTTCTTATACTCGACCTTAACGCCATGCTCGTCGATTTCTTCACCTTGACCTTCACCCTTCACCTTCTCATTAACCCAATAGCTTCCCTTCCCCGCGACTTCACGGCTGTTGATCTCGGGATTGAAGTTCGTGGCGAAAGGATAACCATGGTCACCACCATTGCAATCGAGAATGTCGAGCGTATGGATTTCGTCGAAATAGTGCTTCTGGGCGTAGGCCGAGAAGACTTGAGTGACGCCGGGATCGAAGCCACAACCCAAGATCGCGGTAAGTCCCGCCTTTTCGAACTTTTCGCGGTACGCCCACTGCCAAGAATATTCGAAGTGAGCTTCTTCCGGCGGCTCATAGTTCGCGGTATCGAGATAGCTAACTCCCGCCTCAAGACACGCATCCATAATAGCGAGATCCTGATAAGGAAGCGCGATATTCATAACGAGCGCGGGCTGAAATTCCTTGATGAGCCCCACGAGCTTCGGCGTATCCATCGCGTCGATCTGAGCGGTGGTGATTTTCGTCGAAATACCCTTCTCGTTATACCAAGGACGGCTCTCGATATCGGCCTTGATCGCCTTGCAACGAGCTTCCGTGCGACTCGCGATGAGGAGTTCTCCGAAAACCTCGGGGTTACGACAGCACTTGGCCGCGACTACGCCGGCGACACCGCCCGCACCGATCATCATGACTTTTTTGCTCATAGGGATAATAACTCCTCTCTTAAAAATTTGCAAGCAAGCGCCGTCGAACGACCCGATGTATCGAGTCCGGGATTAAGTTCGACATTATCGATAGCGACTACGCTAAGGTCTCGGCAGATAAGACGCATATCTTCGACGAGCTGGTTATAAGTAAACCCACCCGCTTCCTGAGTTCCCGTTCCCGGAAATTCGCTTGGATCGAGAACATCCATATCGATCGTGAGATAGACAGGAGTCTTCGGCCCGATCTTCTTTACGACATCCATCAAGGTCGTGTCGGAAAAGAGTTCCGTCGTCACATGGCCGTCCTTCATGAACTGACGCTCCTCCTTCGTACCCGAGCGGATACCGAATTGGAAGATGCGGTTGTCGCCGACGAGATCGTGGCAACGACGAAGGACTGAGGCGTGCGACAAGGGATTCCCTAAATAATCCTCGCGAAGATCGGCATGCGCATCAAAATGAATGATTACGAGATCGGGATACTTCTCCAAGGTCGCTTTGACAACGGGAAGCGTAACGAGATGTTCGCCGCCCAAGAGGAACGGACGCTTCCCATCCTTCAAAATCTGCCGCGTTCTTTTTTCGAGCATTTTAAGAGCCGGCTTCGGATCGCCGAACGGAAGCTCGATATCTCCCGAATCGAAGACGTTCGTATCGTCAATCAAGTCTTTGTCTTGAAGCATCGAATACGTCTCGATTCCGAACGACTCCATGCGCATCGCGTTCGGTCCGAAGCGCGTTCCCGGGCGAAACGACGTCGTCGAGTCATAAGGAGCGCCGAAGATTACGGTGTCCGCTTCTTTGTAGCTCTTGTCGCAGCCGATAAATTGATTTGTAAGCGCCTTCATTTCACACTTTACACTTTAACTTTTACACTTACTTAAACGCCGCCTGCTCTTCTTCATGAAGCATATCGAGGACGTAATTCGGAAGCGCGAAAGCGCCGCGGTGGAGAGCCGTGTTGTAGTATCTCGTATTGATACGAAGCTTGTTCCACCTCGCCTCGTCGAGATTCCCGATCGGATTCCACTTCTTCGACGCGAAGCCGAAAAGCCAGTGCCCCGAAGGATAGCTCGGGATGTGGGCCTGATAGACGGTAGAAATCGGAAATTCGAGCGTGATATGACGGTGAGCGTCACGAACCGACTTACAGTGTTCATCGTAGAACGGGCTCTCATGCTGGTTGATGAGGATGCCGTCGTCACGAAGCGCCTTGTAGCAAGTGCCGTAAAATTCGCGCGTGAAGAAACCTTCCGCGGGACCATACGGATCGGGCGAGTCGACGATGATGAGGTCGTACTCGTTCTTTTTGCCGCGCACGAAGCGAAGCCCTTCTTCGAACCAAACGCTGACGCGCTTATCCTTGAACTTCGAGCTCGTGAAAGGAAGATGCTTTTTCGAGAGTAAGACGACGTCCTTATCGGCTTCGACGAGATCGATCGTCTCAATCGACTTGTACTTGCAAAGTTCACGCACGGTTCCGCCGTCGCCTCCGCCGATAACGAGGACGTTCTTGACGCGCGGGTGCACGGCCATCGGGACATGCGCGAGCATTTCATGATAGATGAACTCGTCGCGCTCCGTGATCATGATACCGCCGTCCAAGCAAAGAACTCGCCCATAGGCAGGAGTATCCAAAATATCGATACGCTGAACTTTCGACTTCTTCGACGCGATCTGCTCCGTCACCTTCATCGAGAAGCGAACGTTTCGCGTATGTTCGTCGGTATACCACAAATCGGTAAGATTGTTGCCGGTCATAGCTGAAAATCCTTTACGCGAGAACGTTGACGTATTCGAGCGACATATCCTCGGTACCGGTCATGAAGCAGCCCTTCGCCTTCGCGAAGAGAATATGCTCGAGGACGTCGGCCGTGATACGTTCACCCGGGGCGACGATCGGAATACCGGGCGGATAGCTCATGACGAACTCACCCGCGATAAAGCCCTTCGACTTCTCAAGCTTGACGCGGCGCTTTTTCGCGTAGAACGCAGTCTGCGGCGCCATAGCGATATCGGGGTTGATATATTCGTGGTCGAAGAGGCCGATCGGGGACTTTTCGCGCTTACGCTTGATTTCTTCGAGAGCCGAGATAAGGCGGTCGATATCCATCATTCGGTCACCGCAGGAGATGATCGCGAGGAGGTTACCAATATCACCGAACTCGATCTGGATCCCGTAGTCATCGCGGAGATAGTCGTAGACTTCGATGCCCGCAAGCCCGATATCACGCGTATGAACGGAGAGCTTCGTGCGGT
The DNA here is from genome assembly GCA_024405265.1 of Kiritimatiellia bacterium. Taxonomy (GTDB): domain Bacteria; phylum Verrucomicrobiota; class Kiritimatiellia; order RFP12; family UBA1067; genus UBA1067. The sequence goes on from JAKSOZ010000002.1 coordinate 65,897, forward strand.
CGAAGGCAAAGACGGTATCGCCGTTGATAAGCTCCGGGCCGAACGCATAGTAACCGCCCAAGTCGTTGATCTCTTCGCGCGCATAATCGGCGAATTCGATCGTCTTCTGATACATATCGCGGCCCTTGAAAAAGAGGTTCTTACGCGCGATATCGAGAGACGAAAGAAGGAGATACGAAGCGGAGGTCGATTGTGTAAGCGTGATGACCTGACGAACATAGTCGGGGTTCACGGGCTTACGCGTCAAAAGTACCGAGCTCTGCGTTAAGGAGCCGCCCGTCTTGTGAATCGACGCGGCAGCCATATCGCACCCGCAAGCCATTGCCGAAACGGGGAGCTCTTCATGGAAATAGAAGTGAGTACCGTGCGCTTCATCAGCAAGAACACGCATTCCCGCCGCGTGAGCGAGCTTCACGATTTCCTTCAAGTTCGAGCAAATTCCGTAATAGGTCGGATTGTTGACTAAAATCGCCTTGGCGTTCGGGTGCTCTTTAATGGTGCGCTTCACATCCTCGACCGACATGCCGAGCGGAATACCGAGACGCTTGTCGATGCCGGGATTGATGTAGACCGGGATCGCGCCGCAAACGACGAGGGCATTGATGGCACTACGATGGACATTACGCGGCAGAATGATTTCATCGCCTGTCGTGACCGACGCCATAATCATCGCCTGCACCGCGCTCGTCGTGCCGTTCACCATGAAGAACGCGTCATCGGCGCCGAAAGCTTCCGCACAAAGTTCCTGGGCTTCTTTGATTACCGAAACGGGGTGACCTAAGTTATCGAGCGGCTTCATGGAATTCACATCCATCGCCATCGCGCGTTCACCGAGATATTCGGTAAGTTCCGGGTTGCCACGACCCGATTTGTGAGCGGGGACATCGAAGTGCGCCAAACGATTGATGCGTTGTGCATCAAGAGCGTCCGCCAAAGGAGTGCCCTTCTGGCGCTGAGCTTTAATATCACCTGCTCGGGCAGGTACGGTTCTTGCCATCTACTGACTATCCCTTTACTTAAGAGAAGTTAATAACAGCCCGAATTCCATACTCCCCAAGGAGCAGTTCAAGGGTGTTGTAAGTTTATCAAAAACACCCCCGAATACGCAAGGCCAAATTTTGGCTTACAGGCTCGAAGTTTTACGGTAGTTTCTTATACGTGCAAGAAATCGAAGTGACCGAAGCCGCTTATATGATGTTCATGCTTGCCCGAGGACTTATCGGTATGATCCGCGCGAAACGCTTCAATCATTTGACGATAAGTGACGACCAGATTGATGAAATCCTCGATTATGTTCGTAAACGAGTTAAGATCGAGACTGACGAGCGCGTCGATGCGATGCAAGTAAACATGACCCTGCTCGAGCGAAAACGCCGCGCCGTGAGTCCCGCGTCCCATAAACGACACCTCCAAGAGGGCGCGATAAAGCTCTTCGAGATGTTCCGGCGGAGGAGTCGCGACATTGCTCCACAAAAGAAGCGAATGTCGCTCGGGGATCTCCATAAACGCGAGTTCGATATCGTCGGCGATAAGTCTCGCGACGCCTTCTTCATCGAAAACGAGATCTTTAATGCCCACGCTCTCGGCGAACTTAGTGAGTAAGCTTCTATATTCCATTTTATTCCCCCGTAGCACCAGAATACATGTACGCACTATTCGACATCATGAAGTCGTACATATCCGGGGCTTTACTCATCTTAAACGCTCCGCTCTTGATCGCTTCGAGCGCGCTCTCGCACGCATAATGATCGGGTCCGCGCATCGGATAATTACTCTGCTCCCTGACCGAATCGACGAAAGCATTAGCAAACGCATCGATAGTAAGCGTTCCCTTATCGAATTTTTCGACGAGATCGGTCGTCGCCTTATCAAGCTCGAAATTCGGACGAAGTTCTTTGAACGCTTCTACAAGCGTCTTCGCCTGAGACTGATCCTCGTGGCTATCGATATATTCGCTCACTTTTACTTCCGACTCGGTCTTCGTGGGCTTGACAAACTGTTCATGAGTCCCTTCAATCGCCCATTTGTTTTTATACAACAAATCATGAAACGCCTGACGAATCGACTCGCGAGCATTTCTGAATTCGATGGTATCGTTCGCCTTAAGCGTATCGAGACGCTTCATCGCAAGTTCGAGAATGACACGATAAGACCCTTTATTATCTCTCCTCACCCCCGGACGAGTTGTGTCATCAAGATACTCCTTAACGTCTTTTTCGAAGCCCTTGATATCCAAGTCGAGGGAATCGTAAAAACCGGGGAGCTCTTTATCGCTGATTTCACGCAAAATGCGCAATACGACTTCACTGGTCTTCACGGCTTGCTGGCGATAATCCGTACCCGTACCGACAAACGCATCGCTCAGCTTATCCCAGAGATCTCCGACCGTGCCCTTCATCGATTTCGAGAACTCCTGATGGATGCGACCACGCTCAGCCGAAATTTGGTCCGAGACGGCCTGTCCTTCTTTCGAGAGCTTATTGACCGTCGCCGTATGCAAAATCGACTGACGCGAGCCGGTCTTAAGGCCCGAAAGAACCATCTCGGCAGGAAACGAGCGCGAGGCATCATTGAGCTTAAAGCTACCGTCCGCGAGCTTCGTAACTTCGCTCGAGCCGTCCTTGACCGCGCGAATCGTCTTCAAGAGGAGCGAGAAATCGGATTCGGAGAGGTTGGTTCTTCTCGACCCGAATTCGAGCGACGCGGTCGACAGCTGATCGATAATGGCGCGCACCTCGTCGCGGCGGAGGGGCTTTACGACGTTATCATTACCAAGCAAGAAATCTTGAGCGGTCTTGAGCGACTCGTTGATGCCATCCTTGCCGGCAAATTTGTCGGCGAGCGCCTTGTAAACGGCCTCACGGACGCTTTTATTCTCTTGGGCCGACGTCTTCTCGTTATTGAAAGCCTGCATCCACACATGATTGTTGATGCTCGAAAGCCCACCCTTCTCGTTCAATTTGAGTTCGCCGCGGTTATACGTACCGTTGACCTTGCTCATAAGATCATCGAACGAAAAAGTCGGCTTGATTGTCGCGCTATTGATACCACCCATTTCTTTATCTCCTTTTGCTCTGTATACGGATTTACCGCTCGGAGGTTACACCCGAATCAACATTTTGTGCGTGTATAGTCAATGATCGTGTTATCTCCGTTCGGATCGACACGGAACTGGGCCGTATGCACGGTATCGCCAATGCGGGAACTCGCCGTATAAAGTACCGCTCCGTCGTCCATCATGGAGAAAGATTTATCGACAGGGTAGTGATCCTGCCCATCCTTCGTGCCGCTAACGCCGGCCAAGCTAAGGAACGTATTACCGCCTTGCGTAGCCAACAAGCAAACGGTTTTGAGCTGGTTGGGGATCGGCTCGACAATCTTATCCCCCAATCCTAACATTCGACTCAGCTCCTTCATCAGCTCTTTAGCTTCCGTCGTCATCATGCCCTCTCCCTGGGGCGGATGAGCGCCGACCTTGAGCTGATAGGCGTCTTTCCCGTTGCCGATGGTGTAGACGCTATTGGGTGCGCGGCGAAGATCTCCCTCGACCTGCTTGAACAAGCTCTGCTCAGTCTCCTTCTGATAATCCGCGCTTCCGATCGCATAAGCGGACGCATTGTGCGAGACTTCGATCTTATCGACATCCACGCGCAGACTGATTTTCATCGAGGCATCAATCGAAACGCCGTACATGGTCATCGGCTGCATCAAATAGGCTATAGAATCCTCAAAATTAATGTATCCCAAATCATCGCCCCAGCGCTGCTCAATGATTTCGGGATATTCTTTTTTATAGTGAAGATACAGCTGCTGGGTCAACTTGGCAGTAAAATCTACCGCCGTTCCTCGAGAGGAAATATTCACGGCCTTCTTTCCGAGAACCGTCTGATAGATATCGTCAATTGTCAACTTGCCGTTCTTCTGGCGAATTGCCGAAAGTTCCTCTCGTTTCTCGATTATCGCCTTACAGCCAATGGCACTAATCGAATTATACCCTCCCGCCTCTCTAGGCCCCGTACCCAGCTTCGCCATATAGTAAGCTGCATCCACACACTCCTCATCGCTCATCAAGCGAGATAGCTCTGCAACCGATTGATCAACCACATTATCTGCCGGTAAGAATGTTTGATCAGTCGGGCTTAATACTTTTACATGTTGGAGCGCGAAATAAGTACCGGCAAAATTACCTTTTAAAATCTGACTCTTAAACTCATCCTTTGACGGAAGGCCTTCTAACGGAATGCCGGTTTTTCGATCAACCCTACCGGTCGTCCCTTCCTCCGCAAGGGCTGTCATGTAGCTGGCGGTTATACGCCCGACAACCTGCTTCTTCGCACCGGTCAAATTGTACTTCGAAGCCATAGCGTTTATCGATTCCTCGAAATCCGCCGCGCTCATGCCGCATTTCGTAAGCGTCGTGGAGGAAATTCCGTAATCCGTACGAATGCGAGCTTCTTCGAACTTCGTGCCGCCGAGGGATTTGAGCGTCGATGCATTTACGCCCTTCATCGCATCGCTCATCGCGTTCTTGTCAATCATCTTAAGCGCGCTCGCGACGACCTGGCGAGTAAGAAGCGTCTTACAGGATGTCGCGTCTTCGCCGTCTTTGAGGCCGAGCTTCGCGCGAAGATCGGCCATAACTCCGGAATTAAGCGATTCGGCGATTGTAAGGAGCTGAGCACGAAGCGCGTTCGAGCTCTTTATCTGATCCTCCGTCGCAACTCCGCCGCGTTCATAGGAGTGGGTATTGAACTTGATCGCGCGCGCTTGACCGTCCGCGCCCGTAATAAGGCCGATATTACCCTTACCTCCCGAAGTTCCCTCGAAAATGCCCGAGCCATAGGCCATGCGGGCGATTTCGTTCATCTGGTTCTTTGCGGAAATGGCATCAAGCGACATAATAAATCTCCTTAAATTCAGACGCGAATGAAATTACCGATCGAGTGCTGATGCGCGGCATGGGCCGCGTCGATCATGGCTTCCTCATGATGATGCGCAATGGGACGATAATCTTCGAGCGTCTTGCGCCAGGTCTCGAGCACATTCACGAAATGCTCTAGTTTCGTCTTGAAGTGTTCGAAGTCCATACCCTTGAACGAGTCGATACGATGAAGCGTGATGGTCTCGGTATCAGGATCGATCGACAATACCGCGCCCTGAGTCGCTTGACCCATGAAGTCCGCCGTAAGAAGAGTGTGGCACAAGGTCTCGCGCCCTTCCGGCGGGAGCGCCCCGACTTCGGCCCACATGAAAAGATCCTCTTTATGCGCGACCTCAGAGAGCGTCACGAGCATACCATCAATCTCCAACCGATACGCGCCGTCTTCATCATGATGAATACGATCCATGTTCGCCGCCTTGGCGAACTCACTCATAAGTCTAGGAAGATGCATTTATTTGAAAATCCTTTCTCTCCGTATATTATATCATATTTGCCTAGTATACGCACATACCTTTGTAAGGCAAAAAAGAAAAGAGAGGCTCTTTGAGACCTCTCTTTTTCTTTAGTCCTGTACGACGAGTTTAGACCGCGACGTCCTTGCCGTAGTAGGCGTTGAGGTACATCTGCTTGATCTCGCTCATAAGCGGGTAGCGCGGGTTGGCGCCGGTGCACTGATCGTCGAAGGCCTGTTCGGTCATCGCGTCGAGACGCTCGAGGAAGTCCTTTTCATCGGGGACATAATCCTTGATCGTGGGCTTGATGCCGATGGTCTTCTGGAGATCCTTGATACCCTTGATGAGGTTCTCGAGCTTATCCTTGTCGTCCTTGCCGCCGAAGCCGAGGGCGTCCGCGAGTTCCGCATAGCGGTGGAGCGTCTTCGGATGATCGTACTGCGGGAACGTGCCCATCTTAGGCGGCTGTTCCGACGCGTTGAAGCGAAGAACCTGAACCATCATGAGGGCGTTGGCGATACCATGCGGGATATGGTGGAACGAGCCGAGCTTATGGGCCATCGAGTGCATGACACCGAGGAAGGCATTAGCGAACGACATACCGGCCATCGTCGCGGAGTGAGCCATGCGCTCACGAGCGAAGGTATCGGCCTTCTTCTCGACCGCGGCCTTGTAGCACTTGGGCAAGTACTCGAAGGTCGTGCGGAGCGAGGAAATCGCGAGACCATCGGTGAACTCGGTAGCCATAACCGAGACGTAAGCTTCGAGAGCGTGGGAGACCGCGTCGATACCCGAAGCGGAGGTAAGTCCGGGAGGCGCCATCATCTGCATATCCGCGTCGACGATCGCCATGTTGGGCATAAGCTCGTAGTCCGCGAGAGGATACTTCGTACCCGTGTCCTGATCGGTGATGACCGCGAACGGGGTAACTTCCGAGCCGGTACCCGCGGAGGTCGGGATAGCGATGAACTTCGCCTTCTCACCCATCTTCGGGAACGTGTAGGCACGCTTACGGATATCCATGAAGCGCATGGCCATATCGAGGAAGTCGCACTCGGGGTGCTCGTAGAGAACCCACATGATCTTCGCGGCATCCATCGCCGAGCCACCACCGACGGCGATGATCACGTCGGGCTTGAACTCGGCCATCATACGAGCGCCGTCTTGAGCGCAGGCAATCGTCGGATCGGGAGCGACGTTCGAGAAGGTCGCGGTAGCGATACCCTGCTCTTCCAAGCTCTTTTCGACCGGCTTCGTGTAGCCGTTCGCATAGAGGAAGTAGTCGGTAACGATGAACGCGCGCTTACGATTCCAAACTTCGCCGACTTCACGGAGCGCGACGGGGAGGCAGCCCTTCTTGAGATAAACCTTTTCAGGGGCACGGAACCAAAGCATGTTTTCTCTCCTGACAGCAACAGTCTTGACGTTAATGAGGTTAAGGGCGCCGACATTGGCGCTAACGGAGTTACCACCCCAGCTACCGCAGCCGAGCGTGAGCGAAGGAAGCATCTTGAAGTTGTAGATGTCGCCGATGCCGCCCTGGGACGAAGGAGTGTTGACGAGAATACGGCAGGTCTTCATGCGGGCCTGGAACTCGGCGAGCTTCTCTTCGTTGTCACGCTTGTTGAGATAGATCGACGAGGTATGACCGTAGCCACCGTCCGCGACGAGCTTCTCGGCCTTGTTGAAGGCATCCTTGATGTCTGTCGCCTTGTACATCGCGAGAACGGGCGAGAGCTTTTCGTGAGCGAAAGGTTCGGAAATCTCGACCGACTTGACTTCACCGATAAGAATCTTCGCGGTAGGAGCGACTTCAAAACCGGCGATCTTAGCGATATTCGCGGCGCACTGGCCGACGATCTTCGGGTTAACCGTGCCCGCTTCCGTAAGAATGACCTTGCGAACCGCGTCGAGCTGCTTCTGATTGAGGAAGTGGCAACCACGATAAGCGAATTCGGCCTTGACAGCGTCGTAGATCTTCTCGTGGACGATGACCGACTGCTCCGAAGCGCAGATCATGCCGTTATCGAAAGTCTTCGAGTGGATGATCGAGGAGACGGCGAGCTTGATATCGGCGGATTCGTCGATGACGGCGGGCGTGTTGCCGGGGCCGACGCCGAGAGCGGGCTTACCCGAGGAGTAAGCGGCCTTGACCATCGCGGGACCGCCGGTCGCGAGAATGCAGTCGGCTTCCTTCATGAGAAGCTGAGTCGCTTCCAAGGAAGGATTCTCGATAAGTCCGATGATGTCCTTAGGAGCGCCGGCCTTGACCGCCGCTTCGAGGACGATGCGCGCCGCGTCGCACGTGCACTTCTTGGCACGCGGGTGGGGCGAGATGATGATGCCGTTACGCGTCTTGAGCGCGATCAAAGTCTTGAAGATAGCGGTCGAAGTCGGGTTCGTCGTAGGAATGACGGCGCCGACGACGCCGACGGGCTCGGCGACCTTGCGGATACCGAAGGAAAGATCTTCGTCGATCACGCCGCAAGTCTTGACGTTCTTATAGGTATTGAAAATGTATTCGGCGGCGTAGTGGTTCTTGATGACCTTATCTTCGACGACGCCCATGCCGGTTTCAGCGACGGCCTGCTTCGCGAGCGGGATACGCATATTGTTCGCGGCGAGAGCGGCGGCGCGGAAAATCTTGTCGACCTGTTCCTGAGTGTAGGTCGAGAACGCCTTCTGAGCTTCCTTGACCTTCGCGAGGATCGCGTAGAATTCCTTCGCGTTTTCGTTCATTTCGGGAGCGGGGGCGGGAGCGGCCTTCGCGGCTTCAGCCTTCGTTGCCTTCGTAGCTTTAGTAGCCATGTGTTGTTATTTCTCCTTTGGTAGTAAATTGTAGCGTGTAGTATACGATATTTTCTTATCGATTGTCAAGTATCGATTTATCAAAAGACCTTGTAGCTCACCCTCGAATCCGCGCATGGACTAAAAAAGCATGAAGCGTTTTCAAATCTTCATTTCGCGAGAAGGTCCTGCTGGCGCAAAAGCGCGGTGATTTCCGGAGTACGGCCGCGGAAGAGTTCGAAGACTTCAAGCGCACTCTTGGAGCCACCGAGCGCGAGAATCGTCTCGCGGTACTTTTCTCCGAGTTCCTTCATCTTCGCGTCGTCCTCGAGCCCCGCCTCCTCGAAAGCTCCGTAACAATCCGCGCTCATCACCTCCGACCACTTATAGCCGTAGTAACCTGCCGAATAGCCGCCCGAGAAAATATGCGTGAACGCATTAAGGAAAAGATCCTTTTCGATCATCGGAGCGCCGAAATGAGCGAATACTTCCTTCTTGACTTCATTCGCATCCGCAACGAGCTCTTCTCCGTGAAGAATCATATCGGTCTTCGCGAACTGAAGCTGACGACGGCAAGCGGTAGCCGCGCGGAAGTTCTTGGCAGCCTTGACCTTCGCCTTCAAATCCTCGGGAACGACGATCCCCGTACGGTCGTCGAGGCACCAATTCTCCATGAACTGCGAGGCGACTTCGACCGCGTCCCATTCGACGAGATTGATACCCGCAGCATCCTCTTCGTCGATACGCGTGAGCATCTGCTGGAGAGCGTGGCCAAATTCATGGAAAAGCGTTTCGACTTCGCGGAACGGCATAAGCGCCTTGCCGTCCTTCGGCTCTTGAAGATTCATGACGACGACACATACGGGGGTCACGTCTTTCCCGCGGCGGTTACGAAGCTCGTTCATCCACGCGCCGCCCTGCTTAAGACCGGGACGAACGTACGCGTCGAGATAGAAGTGTGCGATCGTCTCCCCCTTCTCGATAACCTTGAAAAAGCGAACGTCCGGATGCCAAACGGCAGGCTTCTCATCGCCGGTGATTTCTTCGACGTCGATATCGAAAAGGAATTTCGACATCTTGAAAAGGCCGGCGAGTACATCCTTGAAATCGAAGTATCGTTTAAGCTCTTCTTCGGAATAACTGTACTTTTCTTCGCGAAGGCGCTCGGCCAAATACGCCTGATCCCAAGGTTCGCCTTCGAGTTTTTCCGCAGCAGCTTGATCGGCCGTAGCTTCATCAAGCTTATCGATCATTTCGAAGACCGCCTTGACCGAGGGAGCGCATTTCGTCGCGAGAGAGAGCTCGGCGTAAGACTTGAAACCGAGAATTTCGGCGCATTCCTTCTTGAGCTTCAAAAGCTCGGCGATGCGCGGCGTATTCTCGGGAGCACGAGTCACGCGCTTGATATAAATCTCTTCGCGCTTAGCGCGATCGGGATTGTGCTTCATCGTCTCAAGGAAGATCGCGTCGGCGATCTCCGGCGTCGTCGCGTCGATAACCGCGTTCGAAAAGTCGTTCGAGAGCTTCGAGATCTCTACCTGAAGAGCGTTGAAACGCGACTTCTTCTCGCCTTCGAGCGCGACACCGGCGAGTTCCGCCGACTGGACCATCTTCTCAAGGATTCGCGCGCGAGTCCCCGTCTCCTTAATGGACTTCGCGATTTCGTAAAGCGCCTTAGACTGAGAAACGCGAAGCGAGAAAGCGATGATGTCGTTCTGGAAATCTTCGTTGACCTTGCGCCACTCTTCGTTATTCATGACGCCTAGCATGTGGTGAAGATCGGCCCACGTACGCCAGAGAACTCGAGCAGCGTCGTTAAGGCGCGTGACGAAACCGTCGAAAGTAGTAGGCTTCTCGGCCTCGATTTCTGCGACGGCGATCTCCGCCTCCTTCAAAAGTTTCGGCAACGCGGCTCGCACATTAGCGGGCGTGACTTCTGTCCAATTCGTGAATTCGCACATTTCTTGATTTACCTTTATTATTTGAAATCAATTACCGAGAATCGCGAGCGCATTCCGAGTGGTAAGCGCAGCGAAATCTTCTAGCGGAGTTTTCCTGAGAGCGGCCAAGAACTTCGCGGTATGAACCAGATAAGCGCTTTCGTTCGTCTTCCCGCGCATCGGCACAGGAGCCAGATAAGGCGAATCCGTCTCGATCAAAATTCGATCATCGGGAATAACCAGCGCCGTTTCGCGTACGTTATCCGCCGCCTTGAACGTGACGATCCCGGAAATCGAAACGTAAAAACCGAGATCGAGAAGCTTCTTCGCGAACGCAGGCTCGCCGGTAAAGCAATGGATGATTCCTTTCGAAGGAATTTCCTTAAGACAAGCGAGCGTATCTTCATCAGCGCCGCGAGTATGAATCACGACCGGTTTATCAAGTGAACGCGCCTTCTCGAGCTCGCTCCGAAAGAGCTCGATCTGTTTAAGTCGCGTATCGAATGAATAGTAGTAATCGAGGCCGATCTCGCCAACCGCGGCAACCTTCGAATAATCAATCGGAGAAAATTCTTGATCGATCTGATCGCGATCATAGCCTAGAGCTTTGTAAGGCGTAGGCGCTACGAGCGCCGCGTCATTAAGCGCTTTCGAACCACCTACAGCCATAATCCGCGTAACGCCCGCCGCTTTCGCGCGTTCGATAATCTCAGCGAAGGTCTCGCTCGGTCCCTCGAAGTGAGCGTGGGTATCAAACAGTTCCATACGCGGATATCACGGAAACGGCGAAGATCGCCGCAGTTTCGGCGCGAAGAATCGTCGGACCGAAAGAGACCGGCGTCGCGACTTTCATTAATTTCTCAAGTTCCTCTGCCGTAAAATCCCCTTCGGGTCCGATAAAGACGGCATCTCCACGAACGGTGGAGATATGAGGCGAAGGCGGATTCGTGAGCGCGCCGATCAGACATTTCGTCGTTTTCACAAGTTCGAGACTTTCCTCGAAATCATGCGCAGGCAAAATCTCGGGTATATACTTCGCGTCGCTCTGGCGCGCGGCGTCCTCGGCGATACGAACCCAACGTTCGCGCTTCGACTCGCGTTCGGATTTCGAAAGACGGACGATCGTTCGATCGGAAATAACCGGGACAATTTTAGTCACTCCCAATTCCGTCGCCTTCTCGATCGTCCAGTCCCAACGCGAGCCCTTAGTTATACACGCGAAAAGAGTAAGCGGGGCGGGCGCAGGAGAAGGAGTTAAAACGTAGGGGTTCGGACGAAGCGACTTGAGCTCGCCCCTAAAATATCGATAGACGCGAGAGAAGCCCTGCCCATCGAAAAGCTCGAACTCTTCGTCCTCCTTAGGACGCAGAACTTTAAGATGATTGGCCGCATCCTTCGGAAGCGCGGGGCTTTCTTCGCTTAAAAGCGATTTATCAACGAGCAGTCGGTGCATCTTTCTTCTCGAAAACCGCCATTATGAGCAAGATACCCGCCGCTATCGTGATAAACGCGTCGGCTAGGTTGAAACAAGGGAAATGATGAACTCCGAGATGGAAGTCGAACATATCGATAACGTAGCCACGAAAAACCCGATCGATGAAATTCCCGAACATCCCCGCGTAAAGCAAAATCTCCGCGACGAGCGAAAGCTTGGTTACGCCGAAAACGGTTTTACGCTTCCAAAGAAAAAACGCGAAAACGACGATCGCGAACGCCGCGAGAGGCCAAACCTGCCCCTGAAACATCCCCCACGCGCAACCGCGATTCTCGACATACGCAAGGTTGAAAAAGCCGGAGATAACGGAAATTGCCGCGCTCCCTTTAAGCTTTAGCGCGGCAATTTCTTTCACTACCGCATCCGCGAGAACGAGGTTCATCACGGAAGCGAATATAATAAGAAAAGTTCTCACTTACGAGACTTCTCCATTTCGTCCTGACATTCCATGCACGTCAAAACGAAGGGCTGATTCAAAAGACGAGGCTTACGAATAAGCTGACCGCACGACGTACAAACGCCGTAAGTTCCGTCTTCGATTCGATGGAGCGCTTCTTCGATCTGCTGGACCGTGCGATTGATCGAGCCGACCTGCCCGAGAGCCTGAAGACGAAGCGTCTGATTAGTGCCGTCGCCTCCGTCCGCTTCGAAGTCGCCGCTTTCGTTAAAGCCGGTAGCCTTCATAGCGTGAGCGCCGGAGATCGCCTTTTCGCGCTCCGCCAAAAGACGCTTTTTAAAGTCCTTCAAATCGGAATCGGAGAATTTCTCCGTCTGCTTCGAGCGGTCGCGCGAAGTCGGACGACGAGAAAGCTTGATTTCTCCCTTGCCTTCATCCGCCGCATTTTCCGCCTGAGCACGGCGCTTCATCATTTCGGCGATGGAGCTACCGAACTTGACGGCAGCCTTGGTATCGACAGGCACGAACTCGGCGAGCTCGTTCTGACTCGCCTCCTTCTGAGCCTTCTGAATCGAAGCGCGGCTGATAATACGAACGGATACGTGCTTCGGAGGGACTTTTTTCTTCGCGGGTTTAAGGACTCGCTTTTTCTTTTTCTTGGTTTCAACAATCGAAGCCATGCTACCTCCTTAGCCCTTGATCCACTCACGGATCGCGTCCGTAAGCGGAAGAATTTCCTTTACCGTAGCAAGAGTCGCCGAGCCATCCGCACTGGGAAGCTCGAAGCTCTCACCGACCTTCTTACCCATCAAGTTCTGAGCGACGCGAGTCTTCGAACTGAGAATACCCTGTTCGAGATCGTTATCCCACTCACCGAGAATCGTGTAAGTCTTTTCTTCAGCACCGGCCGAGACGACGACGGTAACGCCGGGCATGACCTCGTCGGTCGTAGCGTCGGAGAAATCGCCTTCCTTAACCGCTTCGAGGTCGGCCTGCATAAGCGTCTGCTTCTGCATAAGCGCACGCTGTTCATCCTTCGCGTATTGATATTCCGCGTTTTCGGAGAGGTCGCCGAAGCCCTTCGCGAATTCGATCTTCCTGATATTCTCGGGCATCTCTTCGTTGATGAGCTTCAAATATTCGGCCTTCTTCGCGGCATAGGAGCGCGGAGAGGTGATACGGGCATATTCTTTCTTCTTCTCGATCTTGACGATGCGCGACTCGAGTTCGGGGACGATATGCGTCATACGAATGACGGTCGTGTGATGGGTCGCGGGATCCCACGCGATCGAAGCCTGGAAGCGTTCAAAGAAGAGCGCCTGATCGTTCTTCGGGAGAGCTCCGAACATCTCGGCGAGCCATTGGGTCGTACCGAAGAGACGACGAACGAGATTCTGCATTTTCAAAGTCTCGCCACCCTGACGACCTTCACCCAAAGCGATCGCGTGAGTGAGGAGCGTGATAAGCGGAGGAAGCTCGGTCCAAGTCTTGAACGAAGAGTACTTACCGACAATAAGCGTCGTCAAAGTCGCAGGAGCCTTCGGAGCCTTCATGAGTTCTCCGACCGCCTTACGGCAGGCCTCTTCTCCACCGAACTGACCAACGACCTCGGATACTGCCGTGTAGCAGAATTCGGGAATCGCCTTATAAAGCTTTTCCTTCGCCGCATCATCCGTCGCGAGAAACGCGATCATTTCGCCGACATTACGCGAAGGAAGGAGCGTCGCCGCCTTGATATAACGCTTGCGCTCCCAGAGATACGCGCGCATTTCTTCCGCGCCGGGATTGGCGTAACCGAGCGAAACGACCTGAATCGCGAGACGAGCGTACAAAGCGTCATCGACGTTACGCGCCGCAGTGACCGCAAAAGCGAGACGATCACCGATCTTTTCCTTGGTGTCGGCATCGGCGACCTTGAACTTACCCTGGTCAACATATTCACGAACACCGGCGAGGATAAGCTTAGGATCGGTCTCATGAGAAAACGCGGTAAGCCAGCTATCGCCGTAGTCTTCAACCGAAGCCTTAAGACGAATCGGGTCAGTGCGCTTGACGGGAATTTCGACGAGCTTATCCTTACGAAGCTCAGTACGAGCCGCGTCCCAAAACTTCTTCCAGTTAACGCTCTTCACGAAACCGTTCGCGGCGCAGACGTCTTCGAGACGGACGATCGGCATTTCACCGAAGCTCTTGATTACGGCCTTGACGAATTCGCCGGGCTTCTTCATGAGCTCTTCGAACGCGTTCGGATCGGACTGACGGAGGACGAGGATATGTCCTTCGGGAGCCGACTCGAGCATATCGATCGCTGCGGCGTATGTGAACTGGTGGCCCTTCTTGACCTTGAAGTCGACGGTAATGCGCTTATAGAAATAATCGAGCTTCTTAACCGTGCCGAGACCCCACGCGCTCGAAAGAACGAGCGAACCGAGCTGGAAGCTCAAAAGTTTCTCAAGCGCCATGAGCGACTTGTCGAGCGGCTCCGCGCCGAAGTTAACGCCATCGAGGAAAGACAAAAGAAGACGATCGTTGGTCGTCTTCTTGAGCGCGTCCTTGACGCCGGAGCTCTGGAGCTTCTTGGAAAATTCAGCCTTATTCTCACGAATGAGCTTAAACGCCCTTTCAAAATCACCGGCTTCAGTGATAGTATTCAATTCCGCCACCAAGGCTTCTGTATCCGCCATTTCTATCTCCTCTAATTGAATCTTTTAAGTTTGAATATTATATCATATCCCCGCTCGAGTTAGCAACCGTAATCGGGAATAACCGTAAAATTTTCGATTATCTTCGCATTCTTTATCGTCTCCGTTCCGAGAACTTTCGGCGCCAAACACGTTATCCATTCATCGACATAACCGGCCTTCGCGAGGAACGTGGCGAGCTTGAGCCCGCCTTCACAAAGAACGTGACTGTAGCCGCGCTTACCCAAATCTTTCAAAGCCTCGATCGGATCGGAGTAAACGAGCGTAAGATTCTCGCCTTCGGTAAAGACTTTCGCGTTTTTCGGGAGCTTGCCCGACTTGGAGATAACGCATCTCACCAAATCCGGATTCCCCTTCTTCGAATAGCTTAAAAGCCGCGGATTATCCTTTCTAACCGTGTCCGCACCGACCATTATCACATCAACGCTATCACGAAAAACACCGACATTGCGACGCATCTCTTCACTCGTAATCCACTTCGACTCGCCAAAATCATCGACCGTTTTCCCGTCAAGCGTCATCGCCATTTTAACTTCAACGAAAGGAAGCCCCGTCGTCACATGCTTTGCGAAAGCGCGAATGAGATTCTTGCAAAGCGGATCATCGACGAATTTCACTTCGGAAAAGCCGGAAAGTGCCGCTTTCGCTTTGCCGCGATTGACGGGATTGGGGTCTTCTGCGCCGTAGTAGACTTCGGTAATCCCCGAAGATTTGATCGCGTCCGTACAAGCGCCGACTCTTCCCGGCTTCGAACACGGCTCCAAGGTCACGAAAATCGATGCGCCTTTGAGATCGACACCCTTGCGTTTAGCGTTTTTAATTGCCGCAACTTCGGCATGATCCTTTCCTGCCTTTTTGTGATAGCCGGTTGCGACGATTTCACCATCCTTAACAATGACCGCACCAACCGGCGGATTGGGTCGAGTATGTCCTCTACCTTCGAGAGCTTCAAAGGCTGCCTCGAAAAGGAAATCCAATGCTTTCTTTTTATTGTATTTCATCTTTGAACTCGATCTCAAACGTGGTTTTATTCGGGAAATAAGCTTTCAGCGTCCAATTATCGGTCGTTCCCTCTACCTCGACTCTTTCGAGCGCGACCTTCAAATCCCTTACCTTCGGCTTCGCCTTAATGAAAAAGCGACCGTTTTCTTCTTTATAAAGCGCATCGAAAACTTTGAAGAAAACGCTTAAGTCTCCTTCCGAAAGCGAGGTAAAACGCTCGGACGAAGGCATATCCTTAAGTAGGCGAGTCACACTCTCGTCTTCATTCGAGTAAGTGTACTTTTCTTTCGTAGCATGAAACACTGTCTCAAACGGATCGAGCGTTTTCCAAGTGAAGTCAAGACCGGGTCGAAGATGATAAAAGCCGCGCATAACGTACTTCTCTCCCTCCGCCGTCGTTTTCGTTTGCTCGAAAGTGCCGCGAAGTTCATCTTTGGACGTAAGCTTAGCTTCCAAAAGCGGCGGAACTTCGGTCGCGAAACCGCTCGTCGCCAGAATCAGAACGCCAAGACACCCGAAGCACATAACGTATCTCCCTTGTAAAATTCGTAGCTCATTTCGCTCTCGCCTTTGAAGGCGGTTTTCAATCGGACCTCGTCTCCTGGTTGAATAACGGAAACGAACTTCATTTTCTTAACGGCTTTAAGCGAAATCGAACGCCCCAGCAACTCTTCGCAACGATCCACCGCGAGTTTGAGCTGCATAACGCCGGGGAGAATCTTCCCTTCGGGGAAATGCCCCTGAAAGAAATGCTCATCACCCGTAAAGGTAAACGTCTTTTCATTCAAGATCTCGACTATCGTACTCATAACGACCTTTCCCTGATTGTTGCGCGGCAATTCTTTAACGAAGCGATATTTTTTAGGGAGCGTCCCCTTCGGAAACACCTTTTGCATTTCTTTTCTAAGCTCTATCGTCGACTTCTTTTCGCCGACCAACACGACCCCGAGCGTAGCTCCGCGCTTACCTTCGATTGCCACGACAGCCGCGTCACGATACCCGAGTTCACGAATCTTCGCTTCCATCTCCGCCAAGTTAACCCGTTCCTCATTGATTTTAACGAGTCGATCGAGGCGACCTGAAAGCGAGAATGTTCGACCATCCGCCGCGATTACCGCCCCGTCGCCCATTCGATAGGGGTTACGGAAGCTGAAGGGGCTTTTCACGGTAAGGCGACCCTCTTCAAGCCAAACTTTCACGCCATCGAAAACGTGCGCGACCTCGCCTCCGCGCTTCCAAGCTACTCCACCGGTCTCCGTCGATCCGAAAATCTGCCTCGGGACAACTCCGAAAATCTCGGCGGTCCGCTTTTCCGTAGAGGCCGAAAGCGGCGCGCCGCTCGTCACGATTTCAATGGTATTCTTCGGAATCGAATATTCCTCGGCATAAGAAGTGAATCGCTCGAGAAAGCTCGGCGTCGTCACCAGAAACACCTTCTCAGCTTCCGACATCTTCGCGAGAAGCGACTCCGGCGTCAAGATGATCTCTTCGTCGACAGGAAGCGAAAGCGCCTTCGGCAACATCACTCGCCAAAGCGTCCCGTACATGTGACCCGGATCGATCGTCGAGAGCATCTTCGCGCCCTTCAAATCATAGTTCCGCCGATAATAATCGCGGTGCATCGCGACTTCCTTGGCCAAGCTCTCAAAAGTTTTGACGATCTCTTTCGATTTACCGGTCGAGCCGCTGGTATGGAAAGTGACGACGAAACGTTTATCACGATATTTCTTCTCGAAAAATAACAGTAGCGGAATCACCACTATCGAGAGGCAACAGAAGATGCGAAGGTGAAGGAAATAAGCGAAAACGGAGGTCAGCGATAACGCCAATAAAACCGCAAACCAGAGCCATGTCAGTTTTCGACAATATTCCTCCGCGCCTTCGGGGATAATTCCACCCGATACTTTTTCCGCAAAGCGTAAACAAGCGGGCTTCCGCTTCGGAAGAAGCGAAAGCCCGAACCATACGCAAAAGATCGCGGCGATCATTAGCCGTTCACGAGTTTATAAACCGCCTTCGTTACATCGCCGAGCGTACGGATTTCATGGAAATCGGCGGGGTTGACCTTCTTTCCGGTTTCCTGCTGCAAACGAACGATCAAATCAACCGCGTCAATCGAATCAAGATCAAGCTCGGTAAAAAGATTCGTTTCGCTCTTCAAATTAGTGGGATCGACCTCGAAATCCTCGGCGAGGATTTCTTTGATCTTAGTTTCGATTTCTTCCATCGTCTTCATTTTCACTTTCCTTCAATAAAATCAGCCAAAGTCTTTACCGAATAAAAGACCTTCTTGTTCGCATCCTTGTCTTTCGAAAAGGTAATACCGAATTCTTTCTTGATCGCCATACCGAGCTCCAGCGCATCGATCGAGTCGAGCCCCAGCCCTTCACCGAAAAGCGCAGTCTCCGTTTCGATCTCTTCGGGCGCGATATCTTCGAGATCCAAGCTCGAAACGATAATTTCTTTAATCTTTTTCTCTATTTCTTCACGATTCATGGTAGTATATTATATCAAATTAACCCTAATGAAGCAACCAAGCTCTTGATCGGCGTTACGCCGACGAACTCGCCTTTCTTAACGCCACCGTCGTAAGTAAAGAGCGCAGGGATCGACATGATACCGAATTCAACCGCGAGTTCCGGAGCTTCGTCGACATTGACCTTAACGATCTTGACTTCGGGGTGAGCAGGTACGAGTTCCGCCTCGATCTGTTCGCCCATCATCATACAAGGTCCGCACCACGTCGCCCAAAAGTCGACGAGGACTTTCCCTGACTTCACGGCTTCATTAAATTCTTCTAAAGTCTTAACTTCCATTCTTGACCTCCGCCTTTCACCTTGACCTCAAGTTACGCAATACGCGTAACGCTTTGTCCCTCTTTAGAATCCTTGACCGCGTAGCCCTTTTCCTTCAAAAGATCGCGGATACGATCCGACTCGGCCCAATTCTTCGCGGCGCGAGCAACCTTGCGCTCCTCGAGAAGCGCGGCGATTTCTTCGGGGATCGACTCTTCCTTCTTCTCGTTTTCGAAGAAGATCAGCCCAAGAACTTCGTCCATGCGCTTGAAGACGGAGAGCGTTCCTTCAGCACCCTTGCCGTTCGCGTCACGCACAAGCGAGAAAAGCGCGGCAAATGCGCTCGGAATATTGAGGTCGTCGTTAACCGCGTTCGTAAAATCTTCGAGATGCTTATTCGCCCATTCGGGGACGGTCCCTTCGGTCGCCTTCTCGACGCAAGCGTCAATACGAGCGAGAGACTTACGCGCATCATCGAGAGCCGAGAACGCGAAGTTAAGCCCCGAACGATAATGAGCGTTGATAAGGACATAGCGGATTTCGCGGCCCGTATAGCCCTTCTCGAGAAGATCGCGAAGCGTGAAGAAGTTGCCGAGACTCTTCGACATCTTTTCGCCATTCACCTTAAGGTGAGCGCAGTGCATCCACGTCTTGACGAATTCCTTGCCGGTCGAAGCTTCGGCCTGAGCGATTTCGTTTTCGTGATGCGGGAAAAGGTTGTCGATACCGCCCGTATGAAGGTCGAACGTCTCGCCCAAGTACTTCATCGACATCGCCGAGCATTCGATATGCCAACCGGGACGACCCTTGCCCCAAGGCGAATCCCACGCGACGGGGCCATCGGACGGCTCCCAAGCTTTCCAAAGCGCGAAATCGCCGACGTTTTCCTTGTCGTATTCATCGGAGGCGCAGCGAGCTCCCGTTTGCTGATGATCGAAGTCGATATGAGCGAGCTTACCATAGCCCGGGAACTTGCGGACGTTGAAATAGACCGATTTATCTTCGCTCTGATAAGCGACGCCCTTATCGATCAAAGACTGAACGAGATCGATCATTTCAGGAATATGATCCGTCGCGGCAGGATATATCTCGGCCGATTGGATATTGAGCTTCTTGAGATCGGCGAAGAACGCGTCCTTATAAGTCTTCGTGTAATCGGTAAGCTTTACGCCTTGAGCATTAGCGCCCTTGATCGTCTTATCGTCGACGTCCGTCAAGTTCATGACCTGTTTGATGGTCATGCCGTTGAACTGAATGACGCGGCGAAGGATATCCTCGAAAGTATAAGCGCGGAAGTTACCGATATGCGCGAAGTTATAGACCGTCGGACCGCAGGTGTAGAGGCGAATCTGATTACCCTCCAAGGGTTTCAGTTCTTCGTTCTGACGGGTAAGCGAGTTGAATACGTTCATTGATTACTTGTCCTGAGCGAGACCACCGCCGAGCGCACGATAAAGATCGATCAAATCGAGCGTGATTTGGCCACGCGAAATGACGTACTCTTCTTCGAGCTGGAGGCGACTACGTTGAGCGTCGATAACGTTATTGAAATCTCTAAGACCGTTACGATGGAGGTCCTGCGAAATATCGACGGCGCTCGAAGCGGCTTCCACGGCCTTTTCGAGCGAGGCAGCGCGATGATATTCCTGAGTATAAGCGGAGTAAGCATTGCGAACTTCCGCATAGCCCTTTTCAATCGCGGCTTGATAAGCGAGAGCAGCCGCTTCCGTTGCCGCTTCCTGCGCCTTCACATTCGCGTAAATGGCGCCGCCCTGGAAAATCGGCCAAGAAACCGCCGGTCCGATCGTCGCGAACAAGGAGTCCTTCGAGAAGAGTTTCGTCGACTTCTTCGATTCGAGGCCGACAGTACCGTTAATATAGAGTTTCGGGAACCACTGGGCCTTCGCTACTCCGATACGAGCGGTCTGCGCGGCGAGTTTACGTTCTTGAGCGCGCACATCAGGACGCGCACGAATCATATCAAGCGGAAGTACGCTTACGGCAACCGGCGAAATCGATAGCTCGTAATCTTCGTCGAGCGAGACGAGCTTATCATGTAACGAGCCGGGGATAAGGCCGGTAAGGAGTTCAATCGCGTTCTTCAACTGCTCTTCCTGGGCCTTGAGCTGCGGAATACGCGCGCGAGTCTGCTCCATAATGTAGCGGCACTGATTTACCGAGAGTTCATCGCCGATGCCGACATCGAAGCGAGACTTGACGATTTCATAAGTCTCGGACTGCAATGCGAGATTGCGCTCCGCAACATGTAGACGTTGCTGAGTCGTGCGCAGATTCACATACTGACGTCCGATTTCCGTCGTAAGCTCGACCCAGCTCTGCGCGACCGACCAACGCGCCGATTCGGCTTCGGCGAGTGAGCTTTCGTAAAGACGACGTGAACCGCCGAAAACGTCGATTTCCCAATTGCCGTCGAGCGCGACCTGAGAAACATTGTAATCGGTCTTGATTCCGCCCGACTGAAGATTGTTCTTACGAAGTTCGCGGTGCTGATAAATACCGTTAATGCCGAACTTCGGGAGAAACGCCGCGTAGGAGCCGAGGAGCTCGAATTGAGCCGCTTCGAGACGCTTCTGCGCGATCAAATACGAGAGCGAGTTCGTGGATGCGGTATCTACGAGTTCTTCGAGAACCGGGTCCTTGAAGAGCTTCCACCAATTCATGACCTTCTCGTTAGAGAGAATGACTCGATCGGTTTCGGCATCCTCGGGAAGCCCCGCGTCAGGAAGCTCGTATTCGGGAACGACGTACTTCGGCTCCTCATAGTCGGGTCCGATCGACGGGAGCGAAGTGCAACCGACGTAAAGACAAGCGACGATAAGAACGCTCATAACCGTAGTAACATCTTTAAGGCGGCGCTTACGAGTCGCGAGAGCGGCGAAGTAAGCAAAGAAACGTTTCACATTTTCACGCATAGTCTGGAAGAGAGCGTAGAGCCCGGGAACAAGAAGAATACCAAGAGAAACCGAGAACAGCATGCCGAAGAATTCGGTCGTTCCGAGGTGATTACGCGACGCGGCACCCGCGCCGGTCGCGAGCATCATCGGAAGCGTACCGAGAAGCGTCGTCAAGGCCGTCATCAAGAGCGCGCGAAGACGTTCACCGGCCGCGAGTGAAGCCGCTTCTACGATCGGAAGCTTATCCCCTTCACGCTTATCCTTCGCGAATTCCACGATAAGAATCGCGTTTTTGGAGGCGAGGCCGATCAAGAGGACGAGGCCGAGCTGAGCATAGATCGACATGGAGAAGCCGTATATCTTAAGCCCCATCAGCGCACCGAAAACGGCGACGAAGATCGAAAGCATAACGGGCAAGGGAATCGTCCACGATTCGTACTGAGCTACGAGGAAGAGATAGCCGAAGAGAATCGCCAGCGCGATCAAAGGCGCGGCGGTTCCGGCGTTCTTCTGTTCCTGATAGGTAAGACCCGAGAACTCGTAAGTGAAGCCATCGGGAAGTTCCTGCTTGAGGATATCCTTAACCTGAGAGATGACTTCGCCCGAAGCGACGCCGGGCATCGGCATGATCTTAAGACCCGCGGCAGGATACATATTATATCTTGCCATCGAGCGAGGTCCAAGATCGCGACGAATTTCACCCAAGGATCCGATCGGGACCATCGCGCCTGTTTCAGAGCGGACGTAGAGCTTCTCGACCGCCGAAGCATTGGCACGGCCGGACCAGTCGGACTGGACGGTAACGCGGTTGACCTGAGTACCGAGGTTGACGTCGTTGACGTAACGCGAGCCCAAATAGTTCTGCAAGGTCGCGTAAGCGGTCGCGACCGGAACCTTGAGCATTTCGGCCTTCGCACGATCGACGTCAAGATAAAGACGCGGCGTTTTCGCGTTGAAGCCCGAGAACGCGACCATAACGGTAGGAAGCGGGTTAAGTTTAGCGAGAAGCTGGTTCTTGACGTTATCGAGTAAGACGGGATCGGTCGAATTCATCGACTGAATTCTTACGTCGATCGAGTTATCGGTACCGAGGCCGGGAATCGCGGGCGGCGCGAAAGCCTGAACGATCGGCTCCGGCATCGTCTCAAGAAGAGCCTTGATGCGCGGCGTCAAAGCAGCAACGGCCTGCTCGGGATTCTGCCGCTCTTCCCAGGGCTTGAGTTGAATAATATAAGTACCCACATTTTCGCCGCGACCCGCGACCATCGAGAAGCCCTCAATCGAAAGGATCATATCAACTTCGGGAATCGTTCTCATAAGTTCAACTCCCCTAAGGAGACAATCTTTTGTACGATCCAAAGTCGAACCTTCAGGGAGCTGCATCGACGCGAAGACGACTCGCTGGTCTTCATCGGGGAGGAACGAAGTCTTCGTCTTCATGAAGGCGGAAATCGTAAGAAGCGCCGTCAAGACGAGGAGCATAAGAACCAAGAAGAGACGCGAGGAAAGCCAACGCGCGAGATTAACGAAGAAGCCCTTGAACGCGGCAATCATCGAGTTGAACCAAGCGAACGGGCCGTGCTTGTAGGGACGCGCCTCGTGCAGGAGAAGCGAGCACAAAGCGGGAGCGAGCGTAAGCGCACACAAGGACGAGAAGCAAACCGCCGCGGACAATGTGACCGAGAACTGCTGGTAAATACGCCCCGTGATACCGGTCATGAAGCCGACCGGGACGAAGATGCCGAGAAGGACGAGGGTCGTCGCGATAACCGCGCTCGTCACGTCGCTCATCGCCTGAATCGACGCTTCCTTCGCATTCAAATGGCGCGTTTCGATCAAGAACTGAACACGTTCGACGACGACGATACAGTCATCAACGACGACGCCGATGGCGAGAACGAGTCCGAACAGGGTCAAGATATTGATCGAGTAGCCGAGGACCGCCATGAAGATGAAGGTCGAGCAAAGCGAGACAGGAATCGTGAGACACGGAATCAAGGTCGCGCGCCAGTCCTGAAGGAACAGGTAACAGACGAAAACGACGAGCGTAAAGGTAATGAGAAGCGTGATCACGATTTCTTGGATACAACGACGAACGTAATCGGTCGCATCATACGCGATCTCAAGCTTCATATCGTCAGGGAAGTTCGCCTCAAGACGCTTCATTTCGGAGATGACCTGATCCATCGCCTCAATGGCGTTCGCGCCGGGCTTCTGCTGAACCGCGATATTGATCGTGTTCTTGCCGTTATACTGGCCATCGAAGAAGTAGTTCTGCTTACCGATTTCGGTACGAGCTACGTCTTTGAGCTTGACGATACCTCCGTTCTGGTCGCGGCGAATGATGATTTCATCGAATTCAGCCGCGGTCATGAGACGGCCCTTCGCGACGAGCGAATAGGTGAACGCTCCGTGTTCTTGCGCGGGGGAAGTACCGACCGAACCGAGAGAGGCCTGAATATTTTGCTTGGAGATCGCCGCGATGACTTCTTCGGAGTTCATGCCCTGAGCGGCCATGCGCTCCGGGTCGAGCCAAATTCGGACGGAAAGCTTCGGGCCGTAAATCTGAGCTTCACCGACGCCGGGAACGCGAAGAAGAACCGGCTGGATATTCTGGTAAGCGTAGTCGGAGAGTTCGAGAGTCGACAAGGAACCGTTCGGGGAACGGAGCGCCAAGAACCCGAGGAAGTCCGTCGACTGCGCACGGACACGCGTACCTAATTGCTTGACTTCGGCGGGGAGCTTCGCTTCGGCCTGCGAAAGGCGGTTTTGAACCTTGACGAGGTCCATATCGCGATTCGATTCGACTTCGAAGGAAATAGTGAGCGTATAGCTGCCGTCATCGCCGGAATCGGAAGACATGTAAATCATGTCATCGACGCCGTTCATTTCATCTTCAATCGGCGTCGCGACAGTCTTCATTACTTCCTGGGAGTTGGCGCCCGGGTAGTTACAAGAGACCTTGATTTCCGGCGGCGTGAGCTGGGGGTACTGGCAAATGGGGAGCTTGGTGATCGACAAGATACCCGCCATCGTGAGCACCACCGAAATGACCATGGCGAAACGCGGGCGTTCGATGAACACGCGCGAAAACGTCTTGATCTCGTCGATAGATTTACGAATGGAGATCTTCATTTAGCTTACTCCTCGTCGGCGCGCTTGAAGTTCGGCGTGATATCTTCGTTGGCGGTCGGGACGGACTCCTTGACGCTCATTCCGGGTTGAAGCTTATGAACACCGGCGAAAACGACCTTCTCGCCCGCTTCGACACCGGTAATAAGCGGCGCCCAACCGTCGGCCGCTTCCTTCGTGGTGACGGGACGAGCTTCGACCTTACCTTCCTCATTGACGACCCAAACGGCCTGATTTCCACCGGGAAGATCGAAAAGCGCGGTCTGGGGGACCGAGGGATAGCTCGGCGGATTCTGGAAATCGGTTAGAAGCGTCACGTAGCTATTCGGAACGAGGAGACGATCGGGGTTCGGGAAGCTTAAACGCATGATGATCGTCGCAGTTTCCTTCGACATCTGGTTATCGTCGAAGTCCCACGTACCTTCTCCCTTATAGTCACTCCCGTCGGGGAGAACGAGGCGCATGCGAAGCGCATCTTCCGTGCCGTTAAGCTTAGCCTGACGCCAGGCGATGTAGCTACGGTCGGTTAAGGGGAAAGTGACGCGGATAGGATCGACCTGAACGATACGAGCGAGCGCCCCCTTCAAAGGAGCGACATAATCACCGACGTGCGCGGAGCTCTTGCCGATCTGACCGGTAATCGGGGCGATGACTTTCGACTTTTTAAGGTCATATTCGGAGACGACGAGATTCGCCTTCGCCTGAGCGACGGCAGCCTTAGCGGTTTCCCAAGCGGCTTCAGCATTATCACGTTCGAGCTGGGTAATGCCGCGAGCATCGGCCGCGAGAAGTCGATCGTACATTCTCTTCGTGCGGCGCTCTTCGGCCTCGCGCGCGGAGAGGTCGGCCTTGCGCTGGTTCACGACGGCCTGATAGCGCTCGTCATCGAGGACATAGAGGACGTCACCCGCCTGAACGATGTCACCTTCCTTGAAGAGGACTTCTTTGATGTAACCATCGACCTGCGGAAGGAGGTCGACTTCCTGCACCGGTTCCGCATGCGCGATAAAGCGCTCGGGGAGATTATAAACACGCATTTCGGCATTGGTAACTGCGGCGGACTGGGCTCCCCCCATCATCATCGGGGGCATCCCGGCAGGACCCTTCGGCGCGGGCATAAGTTCCTTCGTAATCCAACCTGCGGCGAAACACGTCGCGATCATGACTATCTGGGCAATCGCGATACCGATGCCCGACTTCTTGTTTTCTTCCATATTATGCATTTCCTTTTTCAATGCATGGTGAAGCCGTTACAGGCTCATAGGTGTAATTATACCACAAAACGTGGGTAAAAATCTAGCGAATTGAGTGCGAAAGCGCCGCGAGGCCGGCCGCCAAATCCGCATTCTCGACGTGCACGGTCGTCGGAACCGTAAGTTTCACGGGCGAAAAATTCCAAATCCCGCGGATACCGGCCGAAACCAGCTTATCGGCGCAATCCTGAGCGAAGTCTTTCGGCACGGTCAAAATCGCGAGCTGAAGCTTGCTACGCTTGACGAACTTTTCCAAGTCGGCAACATCTGAAATGTTAACGCCATGAATTTTCGTTCCGATTTTGCGCGGATCGGCATCAAAGGCCATAACGATTTCAAGACTATGCTCCTTAAAACCTTGATAGCCTAAGAGCGCGCTCCCGAGCGAACCCGCGCCGACCAAGACCGCCTCCTTCACATTATCCCAACCGAGGCAGATAGTAATCGCCTTCTCCAGTTCTTTAGCGGGGAAGCCCTTGCGAGGAGTACCGATAACGCCGGTAATCGCGAGCTCCTTACGCGTCACCACAGGATCGAACCCCATCGCCGAAGCCAATTCCGCGGCGGAAATGAAATCTATACCTTCAGATATGCGTTCGCGAATCCAATTAAGATACAACGGGAAATGACGAACTATTCTTAACGGCACGCTCAACTGATCCACTTCATCTTTCATCATTTCGCTCCTAAGTAAGCCGCCGAAGAAAACGGCGGGGTTTCGGTTCGTCCTTCTCTCCAATCGCGGATCGCCTCCAAACGACGTTTCATCTTCGCTTCCGCTCCAAGCCCCGTAGGCGTATAATACCGCCGAGCTTGAATCGCCTCGGGCAGACACGACATCCTGGCGATTTTCTCGTCCGTATCGTGCGCATAGACGTAACCTCCGCCGTAATTAAGCTCTTTCATAAGCCGAGTCGGAGCGTTACGGATATTCAGCGGGACCGGCTCGGCGAGCATTTCCGTCGCGTCCTTCGCCGCCCTTAAGTAACTCTCTTCCATCGCGTTCGACTTCGGAGCCAGCGCGAGATAAACGACGATCTGGGTCAGATGGACATTACATTCGGGAACCCCGAGATTGTGGCACGCGTTCCAAACCGCGTTCGCCAAAAGGAGCGCGTTCGAATCGGCGAGTCCCACGTCTTCGGACGCGAAACGCACGCAACGCCTAGCGATATATAAAGGATCTTCGCCCCCTTCGAGCATACGCGCGAGCCAATAAACCGCCGCGTCAGGGTCGGAGTTTCGCATCGATTTATGCAAGGCGGAGATAAGATTATAGTGCTCTTCCCCGTCTTTATCATACATGAGCGCCTTTTTTCCGCAGCAAAGTTCAATCGTCGCGTCGGAAATGACGGGATGTCCTTGGACGAATTCGCAGTTGGAAACGCAGGTTTCGAGAATCCCGAGCGCGTGGCGAGCATCGCCGTTCGAGAAAATGCAGATTTTCTTCAAGACTTCGTCGGAAGCTTCCACCTTCAGCTTCCCGAGCCCCTTCTCGGAGGTAAGCGCACGGCGCAAGAGTCTCATCAAGTCTTCGCCGGAGATCGCTTTAAGAACGAAAACTTTACAACGCGACAAGAGCGCGTTATTGACTTCGAAAGACGGATTCTCGGTCGTAGCCCCGATCAAAATGATCGAACCTTGCTCGACATACGGGAGAAACGCGTCTTGCTGAGCCTTATTGAAGCGATGGATTTCGTCAACGAAAAGAACGGTTCTTAAGCCCACGCGACGCCCCGCTTCCGCGCGAGCCATGATTTCCTTGATCTCTTTTATGCCGCTCGTTACCGCAGAGAAATTGACGAACTCGGCGTGGGTTTGATTCGCGATCACGTTCGCGAGCGTAGTCTTGCCTACTCCCGGAGGCCCCCATAAAATCATCGACGATATGACGTCGCGCTCGATCATCTGACGAAGAATCTTCCCTTCGCCGACGAGATGCTCTTGCCCTACGACTTCCGCGAGAGTGCTCGGTCGCATACGACTAGCGAGGGGTTGAGAAATCTCAACCCCGTCCAGCTGATCGATAAGCGACATCTGTTTCATTTATCTCAGACGGTCCACTCGACGATTTTTTCCTTCTGCTCCACGTCTTTCGCGTAGATGTTCGATTCATCCGGAGGCGTGGGTTTCGGTTCGAGCGCGTGCTCGAATTTGGGAAGAACGCGCTGAGGCGCTTCTTCTTTCAAGATCGCGGGCTTCCCATCGCCCGTCGAAGCGTTCGACTTACCGGTCAAAGCCGCAGCTGCCGCGAGCTCTTCCTCGGTAACCGCTTCTCGCGCATCGACTTCAGCCTTCGCCTCGGCATCGACTTCGCCGAGCTTCGAGCCACGAGCGGGAAGCTCCTTAAGAAGCGGATCATCGCCTCCGATCATCGTGCACTTAAGAGGCTCCTTAATATATTCCTCGATTTCAGGGATAGCGAAGCTCTCGTTCTCGTCAGCGAACGAAATCGCGATACCGGTATTCCCCGCGCGACCCGTGCGTCCGATACGATGGACATAGTCCTCGGCTTCGTAGGGGAAGTCGAAGTTGATGACGTACTCGATATCGTCGACATGAATACCGCGGCCCGCAACATCGGTCGCGACGACGACTTTGATCTTACCGGCGCGGAAGTCTTCGAGGACTTTAAGACGCTTGTTCTGGTTCACATCGCCCGAGAGCATTTCGGTCGAAACGCCGCGAACCTTAAGCGAGGTGTAGACGTCGTCGGTAGTCGTCTTGCGGTTGCAGAAAACGATCGTGCGCGCATCGGGGTGCAAGGCGATGTGGTTATAGAGAACCTTGAACTTATCGTCGGAGCGGACGCAATAAACGACCTGACGAACGGTATCGGTCGCGTTCGTTTCGGACTCGACTTCGGCCTTGTAGGGCTCTTCCATCCAGTTCATCGCGAGCTTCATGACCGTATCGTTTAAGGTAGCCGAGTAAAGCATCGTCGCGCGCTTGTCCTTCGCGGGGAGATAACTCATGATGCGACGGACATCGGGAATGAAGCCCATATCGAGCATGCGGTCCGCCTCGTCGATAACGAGCGTATCGACCTGCGCGAGATTGATCACGCGACCCTTGACGAAATCAAGGAGGCGACCGGGCGTCGCGACGAGGAGGTCGACGGGAGAGCCGAGGACTTCCTTCTTCTGACGATCGTAGTCCATACCGCCGTAAATCGCAAGCGAGCGAAGCCCCGTATACTTACCGATCGCGTCGGCGTCCTTAGCGATCTGGATAACGAGTTCGCGCGTAGGCGCGATAACGAGCGCGCGAGGATTACCGCCGACGTTCTGGCGCTGATCGGGCGTCTTGAGATAGCGCGTCAAAATCGCGATCAAAAAAGCCGCCGTCTTTCCGGAGCCCGTCTGGGCCTTACCGGCGATGTTCTTACCGGCGAGCGCCTGCTCCAAGGAGAGCGCCTGAATCTCAGTCGCGTACTTGAATCCGAGATCTTGAATCGCGTGCATGACCTCCGAAGGAAGATCGAAATCGTGAAAACGCTTCTTACCTTCCTGAGGCTCGACGACGAACTCTTCGGCCTTCCACTGAGCGTGAGCGGCTTTACGACGAGCGAGTTCCTTCGAGGAAATTTCACCGCCCGGACGCATTTCACCGGGTCGAGTATTCTGAACTTGAGGGCGGCGATTCTTGTTATTATCGCGGCCATTGTTCTGACCGCGGTTCTTATTGTTGTCGCGGCGATTGTTCTGCTGAGTCTCTCGAGACTGCTTACCGTTTGCACCGCGGTTCTGCTGAGGCTTATTATTACCTCCGTTATTGCCGCGGCCATTCTGATTCTTATTGCCGTTCTTCTTCTGGGAGCCCTTTTTCGACTGGGGCTTCTTTTTACCGCCCTTGAAGAGATCGACAATCTTTTTGAAAATACCGAATGCCATAACTTGAATAAAGAGATAAAAGCGCAAGGCGGCGGTAAGTGCCGCCGCCTTGGTAGCTTTCGATTAACGCTTCGAGAACTGGAAGCGCTTACGAGCACCGGGCTGACCGGGTTTCTTACGTTCCTTCATGCGCGCATCACGCGTCATGCAACCGGCCTTCTTGAGGACGGCGCGGGTCGTTTCATCAGCGGCGACGAGGGCGCGAGCGAGACCATGACGAATCGCACCGGCCTGACCGGAGATACCACCACCCTTGGCGAAGCAAACGACGTCGACCTTCTCGAGGTCATAACCCGAGATGGCGATCGGCTGCTTCAAATAATCACGGAGAGCTTCGGAAGGAAGGTACTGAGCGAGCTCAACACCGTTAACGGTCCAGTTGCCCTTACCTTCGACGAGGTTAACGCGAGCGGTCGCGGTTTTGCGACGACCCGTACCGGCAGCAATGATCTTCTTAGCCATTTTAAGTTAACCCTTTCCCTTAGAGCTTGATCTCGACCGGCTTCTGCGCGGCGTGAGTGTGTTCGCTGCCTGAGAAGACTTTGACGCGGGTCATCATCTTGCGAGCGATGTTGTTCTTCGGGAGCATGCCCCAAACGGCTTCCTTGATCATGCGATCGGGATGGGAAGCGCGCATCTCAGCGGCCGTGAAGTGCTTGAGACCATCACGGAAACCGGAGTAACGCTGATAGTCCTTCTGTTCTTCCTTCTTACCGGTGAGCTTGACCGAAGCGGCGTTCGTAACGATAACGAAAGCACCGGCATCAACCGACGGATCGAAGGTCGGCAGGTCCTTAGCGCGGAGTTTGTTGGCGACGACGACAGCGAGGCGGCCAAGGGGCTGATCCTTCGCGTCGATGAGGAACCACTGGCGATTGTCGCCGGGGTTCGGAGCACGATAGCTCTTCTGCATGTTTCTTTTTCTTTCCTTTGTGTGGATTTGTGCCCCTTTTCCAGGGTTTTGTCCACTTGTTCTTTTACGCGCCACCGGTTTATTCCCCGATAACGCATTCAATTTTCGGTTATTATACCATATTTCCCCTAAGTAGCGCAACCCCCCTTAAAACCGGAAATGGTTACTCAATTCGCGCTTATTTGTTCGAGCTCGCCGTCGATTCTAGGCTAGAGGCTTACGGGGGACGAAGCGGCGAGTCGACGCGGAGGTGCTGAGGCAGCTGGGTTCGGTCTCGTCTCATCGGTCTTTTTAC